>JAYWDX010000265.1:0-11512 GCA_043779675.1 Tenderia sp. (SeqCode) | reverse complement strand
CAGCGCCCCGCACTGGTGACGATGGGGGCATCACCCAACAGCCGCGCCACCGCTTCGCCATCAAGCGTGGCGGACATCACCAGCAGCTTCAGATCATCACGTAGCGCCGCCTGGCTTTCGAGGCAGAGCACAAGGCCGAGATCGGCCTGCAAACTGCGCTCATGGAACTCATCAAAGATCACCAGGCCGATGCTTCCAAGCGCCGGATCGTGCTGTAACAGGCGCGACAGCACCCCCTCTGTCACCACCTCGATGCGGGTGCGCGGCGTGATGCGACTCTCCAGCCGCACGCGGTAGCCAACCGTCTCGCCCACCTCTTCGCCGATACTTTTGGCCATGAAGCGCGCCGCCGCCCGCGCCGCCAGACGGCGCGGCTCCAGCATCACTATCTTACGCCCCTTGAGCCACGGCTGATCTAGCAGCGCCAGTGGCACAACGGTAGTTTTACCGGCGCCAGGCGGGGCCTGCAACACAACATTCGGGGAGGCGTTGAAAGCCCGCAGCAATGCCGGCAGAACTTCATGGATGGGCAGTGTCATGGCGCTATTGTAACCGCACACCGTGGGAGCGGCATTAGCCGGGTGTCCATCGGGGGGCGCTTCCATGGAGAGGCGTGAGGGGTGTTGTTGCGAATATTATCGGTCACTTTTCCCTGTTTCTCAAGTTTTATGTTTTAGCAGGCTTAATCTTACTCATCACGATCGGGCGAGTCCATTTAAGGTCAGCCGCATCATTGGAGGCTTGTGCTGAAAAAAGTAACCCGTCGGTTTGAGCGTACCCCAGAGGGGTATAGGCTTGGTGTTCTTATGATCGAACACTTTCTCTTGCCGCTCAAGCTGAATTAGCGCGGCTGATTGCATCGGAGGTTTCGGTTTTTGGTGCAGTGGTCGGAGGAAAAGTGTGTTGTGAAGTGTCTACACCGTGTCTACACGGGAAATTTTGAAAATATTTTATATCTAAGAATATGTGTAACTAATTGATGTTGTTGGTGGGCCCACCAGGACTCGAACCTGGGACCAACGGATTATGAGTCCGCTGCTCTAACCAACTGAGCTATAGGCCCTTTGATTTGTGCTGCGCAGTATAGCGTGTGGCGCCGATGCTTGCCAGACGCGATAAAATGGATGTTGTAAAAAATACCCGCCGCAGTGATTTGCTGGGCGGGTATTTGTGGTGTGGCTTAGTCCTGCAGGAAACTGCGCAGGTTTTCCGAGCGGGTCGGATGACGCAGTTTGCGCAGTGCCTTGGCTTCGATCTGACGAATACGCTCGCGGGTAACGTCGAACTGTTTACCAACCTCTTCAAGGGTGTGGTCGGTATTCATGTCGATACCAAACCGCATGCGCAATACTTTGGCTTCGCGGGCGGTAAGACTCTCCAGCACCTCTTGGGTGGCCTCTTTGAGTCCTTCGATGGTGGCGGACTCGGGCGGCGCCAGGACGTTGCTGTCTTCGATGAAATCACCCAGATGGGAGTCTTCATCGTCGCCAATGGGTGTCTCCATGGAGATTGGTTCTTTGGCGATCTTGAGGACTTTGCGGATCTTGTCTTCCGGCATCTCCATGCGCACGGCCAGCTCTTCCGGGGTCGCTTCGCGACCCATCTCCTGCAACATCTGGCGGGAGATGCGGTTGAGTTTGTTGATGGTCTCGATCATGTGCACCGGAATACGGATGGTGCGGGCCTGGTCGGCGATCGAGCGGGTGATGGCCTGACGAATCCACCAGGTGGCGTAGGTTGAAAACTTGTAACCGCGACGGTATTCAAATTTGTCGACGGCCTTCATCAAGCCGATGTTGCCTTCCTGAATCAGGTCGAGGAACTGGAGGCCACGGTTGGTATATTTTTTGGCGATGGAGATGACCAGGCGCAGGTTGGCTTCAACCATCTCTTTCTTGGCGCGACGGGCTTTGGCCTCGCCGACAGAGATCTTGCGGTTGATATCCTTAATGTCGGAGATGGTGAGGCCACACTGGTTCTGGATGTCAATTAGTTTGAGCTGGGCGTTGCGAATCTCATCCTCATGTTCTTTGAGAATGCCGGCAAAGCTTTTTTTTGATTTGATCTGCTGATCGAGCCAGTCGAGGTTGGTTTCGTTGTCGGGGAAAGAGGTGATGAACTCTTTGCGCGGCATGTGGGCCTGTTCGACGCAGATATCCATAATGATGCGTTCATAGCTGCGGATCTGTTCAATGATGTCGCGCAGTTCGTTGACGAGCTTGTCATTGAACTGGGGGGCAAGTTTGAATTCAAGGAAGGCCGCAGCCATCTGCTGACGCAGTGGCTCGAGTTTGTCGCCGTCAATGCCATGTTTTTTCAGCGTGGCTTTGTGTTTTTCATGTAGCTCGGACAGGGCTACCATGCGCAGGCGTGTTTCTTCCGGATCTGGACCGGTATCGGTGACGGCTTCGTCGTCACTGTCGCTATCATCGTCCGAGTCGTCGTCCTTGTTCTTGGAGACGGTGTTGGGGATGACGGGTATAGGCAGCTCTTCGTTGGCCTCGGCATTGGGATCAATGAAGCCACGGATGATTTCGGCCAGGCGCGCTTCGCCGGCAGTGACGCGGTCGTACTCGCTGAGTAGACGGCTGATGCTGTTGTTATGGCTGGCGAGCGCGGTGTTGACCTGTAGCAGACCATCTTCGATGCGCTTGGCGATTTTGATTTCACCTTCGCGTGTCAGCAGCTCCACGGTGCCCATTTCACGCATGTACATACGTACTGGGTCAGTGGTGCGGCCAAACTCGATATCGACAGTGGCGAGGGTGGCGGCAGCCTCATCGGCAGCGTCATCGTCGGTGATGGCATTGTCGGACAGAATCAGACTGTCGGCGTCGGGTGCCACCTCGTGCACAGGGATGCCCATGTCATTGATCATGTTGACGATATCTTCGATCTGTTCAGGATCGACGATCTCATCAGGCAGATGGTCATTGACTTCGCGATAGGTCAGGTAGCCTTGCTCCTTTCCTTTGGCGATGAGTAGTTTGATCTGTGATTCTTGCTGCTCGCGGCTCATATATCTCTAAAGTCTCACGTTCGTGGATGTCGAAAGATCACCTGGACGGCCAAAAAAATAGCCGATCATTCTATATTAAAATTGGCAGACATGCTTGTTTTTCTCTGCCTGGAGCTTGTTGGTCGCGCTTGGTTATCGGCCGCCAGCCGGTTGTGCTAAGGCGTGTTTTTCGGCCAGAAGCTGGGTAAATCTGAGCTTCTCCTCTTGGCTGAGCTGGCTGGTTTCGCTCTTACGCCTGAGCTGTTCGAGCTCCTGCTCTACCCGCTGCCGGTCCAGTAGCCGCAGTGCCCCTTGAAACTCCGTCTCTAACCCTTCGGCAGGGGCGTTGACGGGGGTGCTAGCCAGCTTGCTTAGGTGCTTGCCTTCGGGCTGGTCGCGCCATCGCTCCAGAATGGTGCCACAGTTGATATGGGGGTTGCTGCGGGTAAGTTCAAGCAGTTCGACCAAAAGCCGGATGCCAGGTTCCGTCAGTTGTAAATAGCGCTGTGGGTCGTCGGCGGATTGTGCCAGCTGCGGTTGGTTCAGTAGCAGCGTGATAGCGGTGCGTATCGGCGAGAGCTTGCGTGGTTCGAAGCTGCGTAGTTGTGGTCGACGTGACTGCTTGGCTGGTTGGGAGGGTGGTTTTTCGCCGAGTAGCTGCGATAGCTCTTGGGCGTTGATGTTGATGCGCGCCGCTAAGGCGCTAATGAGCATGTGGCGGAAGATGGCGTTACTGATTTTGGTTAGTTTGGGACGGACCAGCTCTGCCAGGCGGGCGCGGCCATCGATGGCACCCATATCAACGTGCTGCAATAGGTTGTCGAGCAGAAAGGTGGAGAGTGGTACGGCATTTTTTACCTGTTTTTCAAAGGCGGCCTGGCCGATCTTACGCACCAGCGTGTCGGGATCTTCGCCGTCAGCCAGGAACATGAAGCGGGCGGTGCGCCCCTCTTTGAGTTCGGGCAGCATGATGTCAAGTGCCTTCCAGGCGGCGTCACGACCGGCGCGGTCGCCGTCAAAGCAAAAAACCACCTCCTGCGTGGTGCGGTACAGTGGCCCGATATGGTCGAGGGTGAGGGCGGTGCCGAGGGTGGCGACGGCATAGCGAATGCCGTGTTGAGCTAGGGCGACCACATCCATATAGCCCTCCACTACCAGCAGTCGGTCGATTTGGCGTAATGCTTGGCGCGCCTCGTACAGGCCGTAGAGCTCCCTGCCCTTATGAAAGAGCGGGGATTCAGGCGAGTTGAGGTATTTTGGGGTGTCGTTATTGTCGATTACCCGCCCACCAAAGGCGATGATGCGGCCGCGGCGGTCACGGATCGGGAACATAATGCGGTTGCGGAAGCGGTCGTAATATCGCCCGCCTTCTTTTTCGATGGTCATGCCGGTGGTGCTCAGCTGCGCCTGCCGCTGGGGTGTGCTGCCAATCGCCTTGAGTAGGCCGTCCCAGCCGGGGGGGGCGAAGCCGATGCCGAATTCGTTGGCAATCTGGCCGGTCAGGCCGCGCCCCTTGAGGTACTCCACCGCTTTTGGCCCATCAGCATGGCTGCGCAGCTGCTGACGATAGAAGTTGCTGGCCTCATCCATGATGCTGTAGAGGTCTTTGTCGATCGCCTTGTGTGTTGGCTCTTCTTCAACATTGGGCAGAGCCACTCCCGCCTTTTGGGCGAGTTCTTTAATGGCTTCGATGAAATCGAGGTGTTCGTATTCCATCAAAAAGCTGATGGCGCTGCCGTGGGCACCGCAACCAAAGCAGTGGTAGAACTGCTTGGTCTGACTGACGGTGAAGGAGGGGTTCTTCTCTTCGTGAAAGGGGCAGCGTGCCTGGAAGTCGCGACCAGCTTTGCGCAGCGGCACGCGACTGTCGATCAGGTCGACGATGTCGATACGATTTAGAAGTTCATCAATGAAGTGCTGGGGAATGCGACCGGCCATGCTGGCCTCTTCAGAATTGCAGCGGAAGCTGCCAGTTTAGCCGCGTTGGGGTTGACGTCAAAGCGCGGCGAGTGTGCTCTTGACCAGTTGACTGACTTGACTCATGTCGGCGCGGCCCTGAAATTTGCTCTTGGCGGCCCCCATTACCTTGCCGATGTCCTGTGGACCGTTGGCACCAGTGCTGACGATGATGGCGGCAAGCTCGGCTTCGATCTCGGCAGCACTGAGCTGGCTTGGCATGTAGTCCAAGAGGAGTGTGATCTCCTGCTGTTCTATCTCGGCCAAATCGTTACGTGCGGCGTTTTGATATTGAGCGATGGAGTCGCGTCGCTGCTTGATCATCTTGTCGATAACGGCAGTCACCTGCTCGTCACTATCGAGAGTGATGCGCTCATCGATCTCTTTCTGTTGTATTGCCGCAAGGGTGAGGCGAATGACCCCCAAGCGCACCCTCTCTTTGGCGCGCATGGCGGTCTTCATGTCATCTTTTAGGCGCTCTCTTAGGGTCAACACGTTGGTTGCGGGCCTAATGGACGTGGCTTAATACAGGCGCTTGCGCTGAGAAATATCACGCATCACTTTTTTGTGCTGGCGTTTTACAGCGGCAGCAGCCTTGCGCTTGCGAATTGCAGTGGGCTTTTCATAGAATTCACGGCTACGGATTTCGGCCAGAATGCCAGCCTTTTCGCAGGTACGCTTGAAGCGGCGCATTGCGACTTCAAACGGTTCGTTTTCTCTGAGGCGTACCGATGGCATATATGTTCGTTTCCTAATTTAAAGTTAAATTCACACTGATACAACGAAGGGGCGCTATTCTAAGACAATTAACGGCAAATGCAAAGTTAAGTTTTAAGGCGGCGCGAGCAGATCGGGCAGTCGGGGTCTGTGGGCAGGTTGACGATCCGCGGCGTCATGCTCAAGGCGTCGATTAGTAGTAGTCGTGCGGTGAGTGTTTGCTCTAGCCCCAATAGAAGCTTTAGGGCTTCTGCCGCTTGAATGCTACCGATGATGCCGACCAATGGTGCAAAGACGCCGCGCTCACGGCAGCTCTCCTGGGGTAGATTGCCCCCTTCATGGTAGAGGCAGTGGTAGCAGGGGCTGCCATGCTGGCGCGGATCAAAAACGGTAACCTGCCCCTGAAAGCGGATGGCGGCGCCGCTAACCAGCGGCGTGCCGCTGGCAAAACATGCTTGGTTAACGGCAAAACGGGTCTCGAAATTGTCGCAGGCATCGATGACGACGTCAGCAGCAGCCACGGCGTCTAGCAGCGATTGTCCTTCGGCGCGTCGGCATAAGGCTTCAGTCTCGATTTCAGGGTTCAGCTCCTTTAGCGTCTGGCAGAGGCTGGCCGCCTTCGGGGTACCGATATCGCTGGTTCGAAAGGCAATCTGACGCTGCAAGTTGCCCAAATCCACATGGTCGTGATCAAAAACAGTGATTTTGCCAACACCGCTGCTGGCTAAGTACATGGCGGCAGGGGAGCCTAATCCGCCAGCGCCTATTATCAGCGCCTTAGCGCTCGCCAGGCGAGCCTGGCCAGCCAGGTCAATTTCAGACAGCAGCAGGTGGCGACTGTAGCGGTTGAGCTGGGCGTCGCTGAGCGGCTGCCCAATCATGGCTTGTAGCAATATACGTCAGTGATGGGGGTGCGCCCATCATTAGCCCAGCCGCCAATGCTATATATAGCATCGTCGAACGTTGTGACTCCCATTGCGGCGACGGGGGCAGGCAGAGCTGCTGCCTGATGCCATTGCTTATCCGCGAGAGAATAATAGGCGGTGCGGTTGTGAATGCTGTCGTCGCTATAACCGCCAAAGATATAAACATTGTCGCCGAGGCACGCACTGCCAAGTCCAGCGGCTGCCCAGGGCAGAGCAAACGAGTCGTCTTGCGTCCAGCGGTTGGTGGCTGGATCGTAAGTCTCTATGGTAGTGAAGTTGTTAAAGCCCTCGGGGCGGAAAGCGACACCACCCATGGCTAATATTTTGCCGTTTATGGCGGTGGCGGATAGGGCGAAGCGAGGGGTGGGCAAAGGTGCGATTGATTCCCATTGCCCGCCGTTGGTGTCGAGCCGCTCGCAAAAATCGAAGCCTGGGTCGGACTTTGGGCCGCCTTGGGTGGCGTCAGGGTGGTGGCCGCCGAGGATGTAGATGGTTTTGCCGAGCACAGCAACGGCGGGATAGTCATGAGGCATGATCAGGTCGGGACCTCGTTCCCAGCTATCTGCGTCTGGATTATAGATCTCTACTGTTGTTAAAAAACGGAACATGCCATCTTCTTGGCGAAATCCGCCGCCCATGACATAGATGCGATCGCCTATCGTGGCGGCCATGGTGCCAGAGCGAAGGGTGGGCATCTCTTGGCATGCGTTCCATGAGTCGCTTTTCGGGTCGTAACAAACTGAGGAGCTGAGGCTTTTGAAACCGGGGCCGCCACCGCCAAACGCATATATCTTTCCTTTGTAACTGGCAACGGAGGGGTGTGAACGAGCAACTTCTAGTGGGGCGAGCTGAGACCAGCGACTGTCAGGCTTTGTTAGGTTCATGATATCCATCTGTATTTTTAGTTAGACTGAAGGACTCTACCCTTTTTCGTTATGCTGTCAAGCGCGACAGGGGTTGGGTGCGCTCATTATCTCATTGAATCTGCTGTGATTCACGGGGTTAAACGTACACTTGTTTGTGTGTTGGTGATTCGTTATGATTGCCCGTCAAGGTGCGGATGTTTTGCTTGGGCTGAAGGCGTGTCCAAGCTTGATGCTTAAAGCCGTGCCGGATGTGTGCCGATAGTTCTTGTAACGGCTAATGGTTGTGGGGCTTTGTTAGTGCCAAAGCGCGCGCAGATAATATAAAATTCAGGCAGCCTTGGTGGGCCAGTTGTTTGGTCTGCGCTGGGGTGTGAATAAATCTACTGAAGAGAGGGATTTAATATGGAGGCTGTCAGTCAGGCTGCTATGAAACTGAATCAAAGCAATCAAGTAGGGCAAGCGCCCGCTGAGCAAAATCAAAGCGCTGGGGCTGGCCCGGTCTTAAATCCATTACCGCCGTTGCAGGACCGTTTCGGCCGTACATTCGACTACGTCAGAGTAGCCGTAACTGAAAAGTGCAACCTCCGTTGTACTTATTGTATGCCGGAGGAGGGGGTTGACTTCCAGGGGCGCGATAAAATTCTTCAAAGTGATGAAATACTGCGCATCATCGGCGTGCTTGCCCGTATGGGCGTCAAGAAAGTCCGCTACACAGGTGGCGAGCCGTTAGTGCGCAAGGATATCGTGGATTTAGTGGCAGGGGCTGCGGCGACGCCAGGTATCAAATCAGTGCACGTTACGACAAATGGATTGCTTTTTGACCGGTACGCACAAGGGCTGCGGGATGCAGGGTTGACGGGGGTGAATATCAGTCTCGACACTCTTGATGCTGAGAAATTTGTTCGCATTACCCGTCGTGAAGGAGTCGAGAAGGTCCAGCAGAGCATTCGACAGGCGTTGGACATGGGATTTCCAAGGGTTAAGGTCAATATTGTGCTTATGCGTGGCTTTAATGAGGATGAGCTAGGCGCCTTCACTGAAATGACCCGAGACCATCGTTTGACGGTGAGATTTATAGAGTTTATGCCATTTGATGCACACCAAATCTGGGAAAGCGGCGTTCATTTTGCCAGTGCTGAGAGCCTGGTTAGCCAGATTGAGGGCATGTATCCTGGTATTCAGTTGGCACCTGGAACACGCACGGAGCATCATATTTTTCAGGCTCCTGGGTATCAGGGTAAGATAGCTGTAATCCCTGCCTTTACTCGTAGTTTGTGTGGTAACTGCTCTCGGATTCGTGTAACTGCGGATGGGAATATCCGTAATTGCCTTTATTCCGATAAGGAGTACAGCTTGAGGGAGATGCTTCGCGATAACTGTAGTGACGATGATATCGTCGATACATTCCGCAAAGCATTCTCAGAAAAAGAGAAAGATGGATTTGAGTCTAAGAAGGCGTCGTCCGCGCATCAAGTCTCAGTCAAGAATATTGGCCGGGTTAGCATGACCCAAATAGGCGGCTAATCCCCGGCACCAAGGCATCGCGTGTGATAACAAACGATGCCTTGGTTGCGTTTATTTGAAACACATTAAGCGAGTGAATGATGAGTGAATTGACCCATTTTAATGCTGCAGGCGAAGCCCATATGGTCGATGTTGGTGCTAAGGCTGAAACTGAACGTGAAGCCGTGGCCGAGGGCCGGATTTTTATGGAGGCGACGACCTTGGAGCGGATCATGCGAGGCAATCATAAAAAGGGCGACGTGCTTGGTATCGCGCGAGTTGCAGGTATCATGGGGGCAAAAAAAACCTCAGATTTGGTGCCGCTATGCCATCCGATTATGCTAACAAACGTTGAGTTGGACTTGTCTCCAGAGCCGGAGCAGAACTCGGTTTACTGTCAGGTGAAGGTTCGCTGCAAGGGACAGACGGGTGTCGAAATGGAGGCGTTGACGGCTGTTCAGGTTGCGTTGCTGACTATTTATGACATGTGCAAGGCTGTAGATCGTGGCATGCTGATACAGGGGGTTGGCCTGCTGGCGAAGTCAGGCGGCAAGTCGGGGACTTGGCGGCGTGAAGCTCAGTAATGCGGAGACTGAAATGAATATCACAGTAAGATATTTTGCGAGCATGCGTGATCGTATGGGGTGCGCAGATGAAATTGTATCAATTGATGGTGTAGTCTCAACTGTTGCCGATGTGTGGTCTCAAGTTTCAGATGGCAAGCCAATGCCTGCAAGCACATTGATTGCTGTCAACATGACATATACAGATGCCGCTGCGATACTTAAAGATGGCGATGAACTGGCGTTTTTCCCGCCAGTAACCGGGGGGTGAGACGATAATGAAGGTTGTTGTGCAGGAAAACTCCTTTGATCCAGGCCAGGCAGTGGCTGATTATCAGGACAGTTTGCCTAAAGGCAAGCATGGTGGAGTCGTGACATTTGTTGGAACTATGCGTGATTTCAATGATGGGCAGGATGTGGTTGCCATGCGCTTGGAGCACTATCCGGGTATGACGGAAAAGCATATAGAGCAGGTCTGTGAAGAGGCGGGACAACGCTGGGATATTATGGATAGTTTGGTTGTTCATCGTTATGGCGATATACATCCAAACGATGCCATTGTTCTCGTGGCGGTGTGGTCGGCTCATCGCGCCAATGCTTTTGATGCGTGCCGTTACATTATCAATTATTTGAAGGAGCGGGCGCCGTTCTGGAAGTGTGAGACTACACCTTCAGGAGATAAGCGTTGGGTTGAGCATAACTCACGAGATCCAAAGGCTGAAGTTGCGGGTATTAGTTCCGAGTAAGTGCTTGGGGTGGGTGTTGATGAGAGTGATGCGGTGCGAAAAACTTAAGGCGACTGTGTGAGGGAAAAAGAGCGTAGTACGAAAGTTATTTTTGTGCGTCATGGGGAAACAAGTTTTCCAGCGGACAAGGTCTATTGCGATGAGATCGAAGATCCTCCTCTCAATGATTTAGGCATTGCTCAGGCGAGGCAGGCCGCAGAATCTTTAGGTCTGGCAAGTCCTGCTGCATTATATGCAAGCCCGTCTTTACGCACTAAAATGACGGCTGATATTTTATCACTCCCCCATCCAGAACTATTGACCTCCTTTGATGACTGTTTGCGTGAGCGCCATTTTGGGATCTGGGAGGGGTTATATTTTAATGAGATAGAGCGTGACTTTGCTCCTGAGTACCAAGAGTGGAAACGAGATCAGGCGTCTTTTAAGCCAAAGGGTGGGGAGTCCGTTTATGATTTGGCGGACCGGGTTGTTCCCTTTGTGCACGATGTTGTCGCACGCCATCGTGGTGAAGTTGTAATAGTGGTTGCGCATGTGGGGCCTATTAGAGTGCTAGTAGCGGAGGCGATGGGGATCCCCATTGGGGCATATCGGCAGTTGTGTGTTGATCCAGCCTCAATCACCGTGATTGATTATGGAATAACTCAGAACAATTTGATTCTAATGAATTTCCATAAAAAACATTGGGTAAATTAGGCGGTTGGATGTTAATTGTCCTGTCCAGGGTTAAAGTGTTATTGGCGCGAGGCCGATAATTAGAGCAGAAGGAGTGATGTTTTTTGAGATGCAGAACGTGCCTACAAGTTTTTTTAGAGCAGCGAAGGCGTAATGTGCCTCTGATAATCTAATCAAAGGTGCGATGGGTGTGCAGCAGTTTTTTGTGATTGACGCGAACGTCAAATAGATGTTATACGTGGTATGGTAGAGTAACAGTGTGATTTTTGCTGGGAAGATAGGCGTTTTGTCTTGGCAAATCATTTAAAAAATCAGGAGGCTTCAAAATGAGTAAATCTTATAAAGCAGCAAGCTCGGTCGGCGCCGTTGCGCTGGTGCTTTCGGGTTCTGTGTTGGCGGCAGCGCCTGCGTTTGATTCGTGGACCGTTTCCAATGGTACAATCAGCGGCGCGGCGTGTGGTTCAGGTGCATTGGTGGGGTTTAGCTGCGGCACGGCAATGTCTGATACCGGCTTTTTCCAGCGTATGGTTACTGAAACAGCCACTGGGCAGCAGTTTTTTCAGAC
>JAYWDX010000264.1:0-1960 GCA_043779675.1 Tenderia sp. (SeqCode) | reverse complement strand
GCTGGAGGGGCAGCTGCGCGCGCTCAAGGCCGGTAATCCGGAGTTGCCTGTCGTGGTCAAGGCCGATGGCGCTGTGCAGTATCAGCATGTCGTCGATGTGCTCGATCTGCTGGGCAGACTTGAGATCACCCAGCTGGGGCTGGTGACTCAAAAGCTTGTGAAGTAACAGGGCCAATCATTGTCATGATCGCCAATATCCGTTATCTGCGTCTGTTGCCTGCTGTGGCCATCACCGTGGCTGTGGTGGTGGTGATCGCGCTGCTGTTCTGGCTCAAACAAATCCTGTCGGAGCCGATGGCTGCGCCGAAGCTCAAGACACAGCAGATCACCCTCATTAGACCACCGCCACCACCACCTCCGCCCAAGCAGGAGGAGCCACCGCCAGAGCCGGAGCAGAAGGTGGAGACGCCTGAACCGGAGATAGAACCCCAGCCCGATGCGCCACAGGATCAGCCCAGTGATGATGCGCCTGCTGGTGATGATCTTGGACTCGATGCCGATGGCGGCGGCGCGGGCGATGGCTTTGGCCTGGTGGGGCGCAAGGGTGGCCGCAGCCTGATTGGCGGCGGTGGTGGTGATGCCCGTTTCGGCTGGTATACACGGCGCCTGGACCAGGATCTGACCGAGTTTTTCAACGGCTACAAAGAGCTGCGCAAACTCAAACGTTACAGCGTCGACCTCAATCTCTGGATCGACGCCAGCGGCCGGGTTGAACGTTATCAGGTGGAGAATGTTTCAGGCGATTCGACGCGCGAGATGATCCGCATGGTGCTGACCGGGCTGGAGCGTGTCTCACCGCCCCCTGAGGGGACGCCACAGCCGGTGCGGCTGCGGCTGAGTTCGCGCGGTTGAATTTTGTGGCATTTATTGAACGTTCCTCAAAGAGAAAAGTTGGGTTAAGAGAGAAGATGAGAACCTTTAAACCGAAGAACCTTGTTACAGTTTTTGGCGTGGCCACAATGGCGGCGACACTCCAGGTGAGCGCGGCAGAGGCAACCGCTCCAGCTCCAGTTTCAACCCCAGCTCCAGTTCAGCTGCCATTGCAACAGACGGTGAGTGAGCTGATCGCTGCCCTGGTCAAGCAGGGGAGCATCAGCGCCGAGCAGGGCGACGGCTTGATCAGGCAGCTGCAGGCAACAGCGGTTGCTACGCCTGAGACGCCTGTCGCCCCCACCACCTTGCGTGTGCCCTATGTGCCGGAGGCGGTGAAAAACGCCATCCGTGATGAGGTACGCATCGGCCTGCGTGAAGATGTCACCAATGACCTCATAGGTCAGGCGCGGCAGGAGCGCTGGGGGATGCCCGGCGTGCTGCCGACATGGGTGGATCAGATCAAGATCAAGGGTGACCTGCGTCTGCGCCATCAGTCCGATCTCTTCGCCGATGACAATCCGGCGCAGACCTATGTCAACTTCTCTGAACTCAATCGCGCCGGTGGTTATGGCAAGAGTGACAACCCATTTCTGAATACCACCGAGGATCGCCACCGCGAGCGGATGCGTCTGCGTCTGGGTGTCGATGCCAAGGTCAATGACCAGGTGCTGGTAGGCACGCGGCTGGCGACGGGCAACAGCAGCGATCCTGTTTCAACCAACCAGACCCTCGGCAACTCTGGCCGTCCCTATACCATGCTGCTGGAGCAGGCCTATCTGCGTTACAACATGTACGATTTCGACGGCTACAATCGCATGACGGTGTGGGGCGGACGCATGCCCAACCCGTGGGTCTCGACCGATCTGGTGTGGGATAGTGATCTTAACTTTGAGGGGGTGGCGGCCACTTACCGGTTCAGGCTGGGTAAGGAGGATGGCCTCGCCGATCTGGCCAACAGTGATCAGACGCTGTTCCTTACCCTGGGTGCGTTTCCGTTGCAGGAGATCGAGCTTTCAACCAATGACAAGTGGCTGCTTGGTGCGCAGCTTGGCGGGCAGTGGTCCACTGATAATCAGTCTAGTTTCAC
>JAYWDX010000263.1:0-1725 GCA_043779675.1 Tenderia sp. (SeqCode) | reverse complement strand
GTGCGTTTCCGCGAGAGCCGCATGGTGCATGACTTTCTCTTTTCAACACTGCATCGAGCGCTGGCTGATGTACGTCCTGGTGATGCGGTGGCGACCATTTCCTCGGAGTCGATCTACTCGCCGCCGTCTTCAGCCGCTGTCGCCTCAATGCCAGCTACTCCGTATAGCGGCTACGGCAGCGCCACCCCGATCCCACGCCAGAACCAGCAGGCCTTTAGTTTGGGGGTGCGTGAACAGATTGCGGTCTACGATCAATTGCATGGCGCCACTGCTACAGCGACGGCGCTGCCAACAACTGATCATCACGAATCACCGCCACTGGGTTTTGCCCTGGCGCAGCTGCAGGGTATCTACATCCTCGCCCAAAACAGACAGGGGTTGGTGCTGGTGGATATGCATGCCGCCCATGAACGGGTCACCTACGAACGCATGAAACAGGATTGGGCGGAGGAGGGGATTCGTAGCCAGCCGCTGCTAGTGCCAGAGACGTTGGTGGTCACTTCGCGTGAGGTGCGGTTGGCGGAAGAACATGCTGCTCTGCTGCAGGAGTTGGGCTTTGAACTGAGTGCCATGGGACCGGAGACGTTGTCGATTCGCGCCGTACCCGCCCTGCTACGTCATGCCGATGTCAAGGCGCTGGTGCTGGATCTGCTGGCCGATTTGAATGTCGCTGGCGAGAGCAGTCGGGTGCGCGAGCGCTGTAATGAGATTCTGGGCGGCATGGCTTGCCATGGCTCAGTGCGCGCCAGTCGTCAGCTGAGTGTGGCGGAGATGAACGCCCTATTACGTGACATGGAGCGCACCGAACGTGGCGGCCAATGTAACCATGGCCGTCCCACCTGGGTGCAAATGAGCATGGATGATCTGGATCGGCTCTTTTTACGCGGCCGTTGAGCGGTAACCGCGCTCAGATATCGAGACGCCTTAACTGCGGGTCAGCGGCGCTATGCTCCCAGCACTCATCAAAAAAATTATCCAGCTGTCGCGCCTTGATGGCACCGTTGAAGCAGAGTTCACCCTCGTAGCGATTGGGATGGACTCGGCGCATTAGGCCGCAGCCATCGGCAATCACAAACTCTTCCTTAAAATCTTCGTGCTTGATGGGCGGCTTGCGAATCTGTAGCCGGCTGCTGATGCGGTAACTCAGCTCTACCAGGCGATTGCTGTGCTGTAAAACCGGCATGGAGTCCTGAATCAGGATGCGTACCCGAGAATGACGGCTACGGGTAGCCAATTTAAGCACGGCGTCATAAAGCGCAATGCTGTTGTAGATTCTATGGTCGAGCCGCTGGGTGAAGATGTCGAGTGAGCGGCGGGCCTGTTGCGCCAGTGCCAGTGTTGCCTCGGCTACCTCGTCACTGCTGTCGGTATGCAGGGGATCATGCGACTCCCCCAGTATTAGATCTTTCAGTTCTAGCGCCATCTGGTTTTATCCCATTGCGTCCGTACTAGTGGATATTCTAGCGCAGCCACAATAAAAAAAGCCCGGACTGGGTCCGGGCGAACATTCAGGGAGCCACAGTGACGAGCATCGGGGTAAATGCGGGGGTGTCACTATCAACTGTCCCTTGGCTTCAATTGTAGATATGCGGCCTTAGAGCCTATTCAAAATCTTTTTGCCCTGAAGGGGGGATTCGATTAAATTGCATGGATGAGAAAAATCTACCGAAGCGATATCAGCCGAGAGGCCTTTGAAAAGATAGAACCGATACTCACCAGTGCGCG
>JAYWDX010000262.1:0-7175 GCA_043779675.1 Tenderia sp. (SeqCode) | reverse complement strand
TAGCCAATTTTGCGTGCCTCGTTCCAGAGCGTGGCGGGGGTCTGTTTGAGTGCCTGCATCATGGTGGTCTGGTTATTGGCGGTGCTGCCTGTCAGTTCGCGTTCGACGGCCTCTGCCAGCAGGCTGTTGAAGGGCGAGCAGATAAAGTTGGCGATGAGTGTGAAGCTATAGAAGATTATCAACAACATGGTGATAACAAACAGTGGCCAGAGCAGCCATTCGAGCCACTGCCATCCTGTGGGTAGCAGCTGCTCCATGAAACCATCGAAGTAGTGAACACCAAGGGCGCTGGCGCCACTGAAGAGCAGGGTGTTGATCAGTAGCGGTATCACCACAAAGCGACGCAAGCCAGGGCGGCGGATGAGGCTGAAACCTTTGCTTATATAGTGCAGGCCGATGAATGGATTCATGCTTTCTGTTCCCGTGATGTTTGATACCCTTGGCGCGCCAGCAGCGCCGCGCCATACGCGGCCTCCTGCTGTACGGCGGCAATGAATGGGACGTTGAGTAGTTGCTGACGAATGGTGCTCCAGGCGGGATTGTTGGCGCCGCCGCCAGCAGTGCGGATTGATGTTGGATAGGATGCGCCAAGTTCGGCGAGTAGTTTGTAACCCTGCTGTTCGATGTGGGCCATGCTTTCGAGCATCGCCTGGAAAAAGATCACATCATCGGCGGGGCGTGGTGTGAGGTGCGGTTGCAGGGTGGCATCACTGATGGGGAACCGTTCGCCGGGTTTGATGAGTGGGTAGTAGTCGAGCCCGGTTGGCTGTTCTGGTTTTAGTTGCGGTGTCATGGCGGCCAACTGCTCTTTGCTGAAGTGGTGCAGCAGTACCGCGCCGCCGCTGTTGGAGCCGCCGCCGACCAGCCATTTGTCGCCGAGTGGTTGACTGTATACGCCGTGTTGTGGCGAGAAGATGGGTGTAGCGCTGATCACCTTCATCACCAGTGTAGAGCCGAGCGAGGTGACCGCTTCGCCGATTTGATTTGCGCCGGTGGCGATGAAGGCGGCGGTGCTGTCGGTGGTGCCTGCCACTATTAGCGTGTCGGCGGGTAGCCCAAAGCGCTGGCTGATTTCAGTAGTGATCGGGGCGATGGCTGCGCCAGGTATCACCACCTTGGGTAGCAGCACTTTGTTTATATGCAGCTGATCGAGCCAGGTGGGCCAGCATTTATTAATGGCGTCGTAACCGAGTTTAAGACAGTTATTTTCGTCGCTGACGCCGTAGTGACCAGTGAGATTGCCGACGATCCAGTCGGCCTGGTGCAGGGCGTAGCGCACCTGCGGGCCGGGGTTGAGGTGCAGCAGTTTGGCCAGTGTTGAGGTGGTACCGTGGGCGGCGCTCTCTTGTGGGGCGACCTGCGCAATGCGTTGGGCTTCGGTCTGGCTGCGGCCATCGTTGTACATCAGCGCCGGGCCGATGGGGTGGCCGTGTGCGTTGGCCAAGAGCAGGGTGCCGGAGGTACCGTCGATGGCGATGGCCTTGATCTGTGTTGGGTCGAGCTGTGCCAGTAGCGCGGTGAGCGTGTCGCCACAGGCGCGCCACCAGAGTTGGGGCTCTTGTTCGCTGTTGATCGGCGCGGGGAGCGTGGTGCGGGCCTCGGCGGTGATCAGGCCAGCGCCGTTGATGGCGATGGCGCGGACACCGGAGGTGCCTAGGTCGATGCCGATAAACATTGGGTTTTTACCCCCTCATTTTCGCAGAGGTGAGGGGGCGGTTCATCAGGGCAGCGTGACAGGCACTGGCGGCACCCACCCCGGCTGGCGATGTTCTGCCACGACGGTGGTGTAGATGCCACCACGGACATTAAATTCGCCAGTCAGACGCATGAAACGTGGATTACAGGCGGCTACCAGATCGCCGAGGATGTCGTTGGTAACCTTTTCGTGGAAGGCACCTTCCTCACGGAATGACCACATGTAGAGTTTGAGGGATTTGAGTTCTACACACTGCTGATCGGCGATGTAGTCGATCTTGAAGGTGGCAAAGTCGGGCTGGCCGGTCTTGGGACAGAGGCAGGTGAACTCGGGTACGGTGATGCGAATGGTGTAGTCGCGTTCCGGCATGGGGTTGTCGAAGGTCTCCAAGGTCTTACTCGGGGTCTTGCTTGGGGATGTAGTTGGCTGTAGTGACATAATAGTAAAGGACTCAATAAGTTAAAAAATATAGCTCGTTAGCTTTCAGAGGTAGTGGATCAGCGGTTTAGCGCGGCGCCGCACTCTGGTATGATCGGCCGTTATTTTAACGTGAAAATGGCTTTAGGGCACCGCAATAAATCTGATTAGCCCCATTTGATGATTGTTAATGGGCTGCGACGGGGTTATTGGTTGTCTTGAATAGGTTGGAGAGTGAATGCGTCTTAAGACAATCAAGCTGGCAGGGTTCAAGTCTTTTGTTGATCCCACCTCTATTCCTATGCCCAGCAACCTGATTGGCATCGTCGGCCCCAACGGCTGCGGCAAATCCAATACCATCGACGCGGTGCGTTGGGTAATGGGTGAGAGCTCAGCCAAAAATCTGCGCGGCGACTCCATGGCCGACGTTATTTTTAACGGCTCCACCTCGCGCAAGCCGGTAGGACAGGCAACGGTCGAATTGATCTTTGATAACAGTGACGGCGGCCTGGGTGGAGAGTATGCGCAGTATGCGGAGATCTCTATCAAACGTCAGGTGACCCGTGATGGTCAGTCTAACTACTATCTGAACAATACCCGTTGTCGCCGTCGTGATATTACCGACATCTTCCTCGGTACTGGTCTGGGACCACGCAGTTACGCCATCATTGAGCAGGGCACCATCTCGCGTCTGATTGAGGCCAAGCCTGAAGAGTTGCGGGTCTTTATCGAAGAGGCGGCTGGCATCTCTAAATATAAGGAGCGCCGCCGCGAGACCGAGAGCCGCATCAAGAGCACTCGCGAGAATATCGACCGCATCAACGACCTGCGTGATGAGCTGGAGAAGCGCATCGCCACCCTGCAACGGCAGGCCAAAACAGCGGAACGCTACAAACAGCTGAAGGAGGAGGAGCGCAAGCTCAAGGCCGAACTGTTGGCGCTGCGTTTCCACAATCTTGATGCCGCGGTGCAGGAGCGCGACAAGCAGATTCAGGGGCAGGAGACGGCACTTGAGGGGCAAATTGCCGAGCTGCGTAGCGTTGAGGCGACGATTGAAGCTCAGCGTGAGTTACAGATCGAGGTCAACGAAAAATTCAACGAGGTGCAGGGGCGCTACTACGCACTCGGCGCCGAGATCGCCCGCCTCGAACAGACCATCGCCCACGTCAAAGAGAGCCGTCAGCAGCAGGAACGCGAGCTGCGCGAGGTTGAACAGGCGTGGCGCGAGGCGACCGAACATCTCACCAGTGACAGTAACTCCATTGAAGATCTGAAAATGGCGTTGGAAGGACATGAAGAAGAGCTGCTGCTGGCGCGTGAGAAAGAGGCGGAGTCAGGCGCGATGTTGACCCAGGCGGAAGAGGGTATGCATCTGTGGCAGCAGCAGTGGGATGAGTTTAATCAGACCTCTTCGGCGCACATTCGCAGTGCCGAAGTGGAGAAGGCACGTATCCACCATCTGGAACAGAGTCAGACTCAGCTTAACCAGCGCATAAAGCGTATGGACGATGAGTTGGCGACACTCTCGCCCGGCAGCCTTGATAATGAGATTGAGGCCTTTCAACTCGAACGTGCCGAACTGGACGAACAGCTGGGGCAGTTAAGATACGAGCTGGAACAACAGGTCGAACAGATCGGCCATGAGCGGCAGCTGGCGCAGAATCTGAGTAGTGAGCTGGATGCCGACCGCAGCCGCTTGCAGGCGATGCAGGGGCGCAACTCATCGCTTGAAGCGTTGCAGCAGCAGGCGCTGGGCAAGGGTAACCATGCGGTTAACCACTGGCTAAAAGGGCGCGGCCTCGATAATGCCAGCCGTCTGGCGCAGAATCTCAGTGTTGAAAAGGGGTGGGAGAAGGCGGTTGAGGTGGTGCTGGGACTGCATCTTGAATCGGTCTGTGTCAACGGCATGGAGGCGGTGGCTAGCGCGCTTAAAGATCTGAATCAGGGTTCGCTGGCGCTCTTTGATATATCGGGGGATACCGCTAGCACCAGCATCAACGCGCAGCAAGGGTCACTGACCGATGCGCTATTGAGCAAGGTAACATCAGACCACTCCATGGCCTCGTTATTGAGTGGCATCTATGTCGCCGATTCCCTGGAGCGGGCGCTGGCGTTGCGTGGTCAGTTGCAGGCCAGTGAATCTATTGTGACGCGTGATGGCCTTTGGCTTGGTCACGACTGGTTGCGGGTAGTGCGTGGTAGTGATGAGAAGGCCGGTGTGCTGCAACGTGAGCAGGAGTTGAAGAGTCTCGCCGCTGATATTGACGAGACCCGTGCCCGTGTTGAAGAGCTGCACGGCCAGTTGCTGGAGAGTCGCAGTCGTCAACAGGATGTAGAGCGTAGTCGTGACGAGTTGCAGCTTAGGGTTAACCAGAGTACCCAGTCGCTGGCGCGTATCGAATCTCAACTCAGTGCCCGTAATGAACGTTTGCAACAGTTTCAAAGTCGTAAAAGTCGTCTTGAAATCGATATCAAGGAACTGCGCCAGCAACGTGAAGGCAGTGATCAAACGGTGGCCGAGGCGCGTGCTCGTCTTACCGAGGCACTGGCACTGACGGAAAACTTTGAAGAGCTGCGCCATGAGCTGACGCAACGGCGTGAGAAGTTGCGTCAGCAGCTCGACAACAGCCGCCAGCAGTCGCGTGTCGATCGTGATCGCGCCCATGAGATTGCGCTGAAGCTGCAATCGATTCGTGCCCAGCTCGATGGCACACAACAACGCCTTGAGCGCATGCAGAGTCAGCTCGCCAATCTGGAGCGACGTCGTGAGGTGTTGCAGGCTCAGCAGCGGGGGCAGGGTGATCCGGTTGCCGAGCTTGGTCAGCAACTTGAAGAACAGCTCATCAGCCGCCTCGGTGTTGAAGAGGAGCTGATGTTGGCACGACGGACGTTGGAAGAGGTGGATCACGCCATGCGTCACTCTGCCGAGCAGCGTCACCGTGTTGAGCAAAAATCACAACAGATGCGCAGTCAGCTGGAGCAGCTGCGTATCGCCAGCCAGGAGATCAGGGTGCGCAGTCAGACGGTGCGGGAACAGTTTAACGAGACCGAGTTTGATCTTGAAGAGACTTTTGCACAGATCATCGACGGTGCCGATGAGTCGGTATGGCAGAAACAGGTCAATGATATCGGCCAGACCATTCAGCGCCTTGGCGCCATCAATCTTGCCGCGATAGAAGAGTATGAAGAGCAGTCACAACGTAAAGCTTATCTCGATGCCCAATGTACCGATCTGAATGATGCATTGAATACGTTGGAGACCGCCATCCGTAAAATCGACAAAGAGACCCGCACCCGTTTTAAAGACACCTTTGATAAGGTGGACAGCGGTGTTAAAGAGCTCTTCCCGCGTCTCTTTGGTGGTGGCCACGCCTACCTTGAACTGACCGGGGACGATCTGCTCGATACCGGTGTTACAATCATGGCGCGGCCACCCGGCAAACGTAATTCCAGCATTCACATGCTCTCCGGTGGAGAGAAGGCGTTGACGGCGGTGGCGTTGGTCTTCTCTATCTTCCAGCTCAACCCCGCGCCATTTTGTATGCTTGATGAGGTGGATGCACCGCTGGATGAAGCCAACGTCGGCCGCTTTTGCCGCATGGTAAAAGAGATGTCTGAGAAGGTACAATTCATCTTTATCACGCATAACAAAACCACTATGGAGATGTCAGACCATCTCACGGGTGTCACCATGCACGAGCCAGGTGTTTCTCGCCTCGTGGCGGTGGATATCGAAGAAGCTATTAGTCTGGTTGCAAGCTAATTTTGGAAGGAAATATGGATTCTTTACTGTTGGTATTATCGGTTATCGGCGTTGTTCTGATTTTGGCGGGCATTGCCAAGATGCGTAGCAATCGCCGTCACCAGCGTGACGAGATCGATCACAGCATTCTTTTCGACAATCAACGTAATAGTGAGACGCTGCTTGATGATGATGAGGTGATCAGACGTGTACGAAAAGTCGAGCCGACGACTACTGCACCGTTGGGTGGTGCTGAAGCGCACTCTTTTGCCGATGACGAAAATTTGCCACACATCGGTGCGGATGATGAGATCAAAATTGATGTAGATGAGAATGATCGTCCGCGTCCAATCCATGAAGAGCGCCCTATCGCCAGGGATCGTGCCCGCACAATCTTAAACAAGCTGCGCATGGATAAGAAAGATGAAGAGCAGGAGGTTGAGTCACAGGCGGATGAGCCTATTGTCAGGCACTATCGCGACGGCGCACCGGATAAGGTGATTGTGCTTAACATCATGGCGCCTAAGGGCCGTTTTTTTGCCGGCCCTGTGTTGGTTGATGCAATTGAAGCGTTGGGCATGGTCTATGGTGAGATGGAAATTTTTCACCTCTACGCCGATAACGCCCCGCTCTTTAGCTTGGTGAATATGGTTAAACCCGGTATTTTTGATATGGCAACCATTGAGTCTCTGAGTACGCCCGGCATCAGTCTCTTTGTCCAGCTGCCTAACAAACAGGCCAACGGCCTGGAGGCGTTTGATACGATGTTAGATGTTGCCCAGCGTCTCAACACTGCCCTGCGTGGCTCGCTTTGTGATGAGCGTCGTAACATCCTTACCCATTCGGCTATCGACTACACCCGCCAGCAGCTGGCTGAGTATGACTGCAAGTGGTTGGCATCAGTCAAATAGCAGTGACTTGGGCTGGTAGTCATGCCACTGAATCCTGTATACTGCGCGACTCTTTGACATAGGGCGTTGCCCATGTCGCATCGTTTTATGGTGGCTCGCGTCGGTCACCCCGCAACGACACGCTGTAAACCCCGCCAGGCCCGGAAGGGAGCAACGGTAGCAGCGGATTCGTGTGCCGGGGAACGGCGGGCGCGGGCTGCCACCTATCTTTCCCAGCGTTTTAAATTTTCCTGCCAAAACTCATCGATTCCTGCTGTTCGGCCGTGTGGTAAACCCTGTTTTGCGTTAGAATCTTTGCCTATGTCACTATTTGCCCATACATTCCCGGCTCGACTCTTAGAACCTGTTTACGATCTCGCTGAAGGGCGCGTCGCCGCGTTCACCCCTCAAGGGGGTACCGAGGGGAAAC
>JAYWDX010000261.1:0-3928 GCA_043779675.1 Tenderia sp. (SeqCode) | reverse complement strand
TTCCACCCAAAACTGTTGAACCATCATCATGAAATATCACTTATCCAATATTTACCTCCTCTGTTTACCTCCTCTGTTTACCTCCTCGGTGAAGCTGTCGGCACAATCGACAAACTCAACAGCCAGATCGACGAGCAATAGGTAACTCTACCCACCTTGCCACGGTATAATCCTGCTATTAGCTAAACGGCAACAGCCGTAACGTGAGGATTTAATAAAAAAATGCACAGACCAGTAGTGATTGTCGGTATCGGTGAGATGGCGGGGGTATTTGCCCGTGGCCTGCTGCGTAGTGGTTACCCTGTTTACCCCGTTACCCGTGGCATGGACATGGCGGCAGCGGCGCAACAACTCCCTGAACCAGAGCTGGTACTGGTGGCGGTAGGGGAAAAAGATCTCGACCAGACCCTGGCGCAGATCCCTGATGCTTGGCGCAACCGTCTGGCGCTGCTACAAAACGAACTACTACCCCAGTCGTGGCAGAGCCATGGCATCGATCAACCTACGGTCATCTCGGTCTGGTTTGAGAAAAAACTCGGGCAGGATGCCAAGGTGCTGATTGCGTCCCCCATCCACGGTCTTCACGCCCAGTGTTTGTCGGATGCCTTGGAGAGTCTCAATATAGCCAACCACATCGTCACCACCGCGCCGGAGATGCTCTTTGAACTGGTGCGCAAAAACCTCTACATTATCACCACCAACATCGCCGGACTGACGGTAGGTGGCACTGTTTCCGAGCTATGGAGCCAGCACGAGTCACTGGCTCGCGAAATCGCCAACGAAGTGTTGGATATCCAGCAATGGCTCGTAGAGATCGAACTGTCTCGGCCCCGGCTGATTGAGGGGATGCTGGAGGCCTTTGCTGGCGACCCCGACCACCAGTGCATGGGCCGTTCAGCTCCGGCACGGCTGGCGCGCGCCATCAACCAAGCCACCGCCGCCAATCTGGCCGTGCCCGCGCTAAAAAGAATCGCCGCCCGCCAGCCGTAAAAGCAATACAATCAACAGCCAACCACCATTGGCAGTCTGTGTCTAACATCGCGTAACATGTCCATACGTACCAGAGAGATTCCTTTAATGCAGTTGCAACGCCGTCCCGGCCTACTCATACACAAGCTAATGCTTGCCCTTATCGTAATGAGCCAGCTGCTGCTACCCCAATCCCATGCTGACGACTACACCATCCAGAGCCTGGGCAAGGACTTTATCCCCATCAGCATTAGCAATTCAGGTTTGATTGTTGGAAAAGATGCGGCCAACGGCACTATTACCACCCAAAAAACAGCCAGCCCCAGCAGCGTTACGGCCAACCTTGGGGCGACGAGCGAGGCCGCCCAGATCAATGACAGCAGCATTGTGGTTGGCTATACCAAAACAGTCCCGACCGTCGCCACGCTCTGGGAAAACAGCGCCCTGTCTTTGGAGCTGACCCGTTTCAGCAATCTCCTCAAGGCCACGGCCATCAACGGCTTCAATGAAATTGTCGGCACTCGTCTCGATAGTAGCAACAGCTATCGGCGCCCGTTTCACTACGACATCTTCAGTGGCAGACTGACCACGCTCGGCACGCTCGGTGGTGCTGAGGGGTGGGCCAACGACATCAACGACAACGGCTATCTGGTGGGCAGCTCAGTGGACAAAAGCGGTAACAGCCGCGCCTTTCGCTACAACAGTCTAAGCACCAGCTTAGCCGCCATCAACGCACTGGAGGGGTATCAACATAGCGAAGGATGGAGAATCAATGACGATGAGAGTGTCGTCGGCTGGGCCTACAACAACACCCTTAATCAAGCAGGTAAACGCGCTTTTTACAACACCCTTACCGGCAGCGTTACCAATCTCGGCACACTTAACAAAGATACTGACAGCGTGGCCAGGGCCGTCAACAACCACGGTGCCATCGTTGGCCAATCGATCCGTGCAGATGACAATGGCCAACCCTTCGTCTTCAATACCACCAGTGCCAACGTCGTGATTGTAGTGACTGACCCCACCAATCCAAACACTGTATACGCCCACAGCACCACCGGCACTGGGATTATAAAAAGTACTGACAAGGGGGAGCACTGGCAAACCATTAATCGGGGGCTGACCAACCTCAATGTCAATGCGTTGATCATCCAACCCAACAACCGGCAGATTCTCTACGCGGGTACCAACGCTGGGATCTTTAAAAGTGTTGATGGCGGCGGCAACTGGAAGTTTCTCCCTGGCAAGCTCGACAAACTGGCAATCAGTGCCCTCTATATCAACTATGACATCAACGGCCTGAGCGAACGCCTCTATGCCGGCACCAATGGCGGCATCTACTACTCTGATGATAGTGGTGAAAACTGGACCCTCTCTAGCGGCTCCAGCAGTTTTAGCACCTACAATTTCACCCACCACATAACCAGACCTGACGCCATCTATGCCGCCACTAGCCGCGGGGTCTACTCATCCGGTGATCGCGGCAAATTCTGGAACCGTCAGAATGGCCAAGGCACCACACAGCTGTTAAGCCAGCGCGTCTCAGCCCTTGCCATTGACCCCATCAGCAGCAACATCATCTACGCAGGCACCATCGGCGGTGGGGTTTTCAAGGCTGACATTGCCTCCGGCTCCTTGCAATGGAACTCCTTTAACGACAACAGCCTGAGTAATCTCAACATCTACACGCTGCTGTTTTACAACCGTAACGGCGTCAGCACACTCTTTGCTGGCTCCACCGGTGGACTTTTTCAACGCGAGGTCGGCAACTCCATCTGGGTTCCTGCCAGCAATTTTGGTGTCGACCGTGGCACTTATTCACTAGCACTAGGCAGCGACGGCATCGATACAACGCTCTATGCCAGCACTTTTGATGGCGACGTCTTCCGTTCTGTCTCAGGCACCAGCAGCAACTTGTTGCTGGCCACCAACTGGAAAGCCATCACCAACGGTGTCTCACTGGCAGACATCTATGCACTCACCACCATCGGCAAAGATAGCAACGACACCAACAGTCAGACCCATATCCTGGCAGGGGCCAATAACGGTTTTTTCAAACTCAGTTACAAAAATCCCGGCGACTCCACCAGCTGGACCTCCCCCACTACTGGCGCCAGTGGCATGAAGCTGACCACCATCGCCTACGACAACCGCACCACGCCATATACATTATGGGCCGGCTCCTCGGACCAAGGGGTGCTCATTTCCAATGACAATGGCGATAACTGGACCTTCACCAACGAAGGGCTGGATAACCGCAACATCTCCGCCCTGGTCGTCGACACCACCCCCACCACACCGACCGTGTTTGCCGCCACCATGGGTGGTGTTTACCGCAGTGAAGATGGTGGCCGCCGCTGGAGTAGCGCCAGCTTAGGGCTCAACAACTCGCCGGTCTACAGCCTCATGCTCGATACTGGGGTAACACCAGCACTGCTCTATGCGGGCACCAAACAAGGCGTCTACCGCAGCAGTGACTACGGCCGTTTCTGGGTAGCCATCAACGGCAGTAATAGCGTTCTCAAGAACAGCGAGATCGTCACCCTGAAAACAACCCAAAACGGGATGCTGCTGGCGGGCAGTCTCTCCGGCGGACTGTTCATCAGTAGTAACAATGGCCAAATCTGGAGTCCTGGAAATGGTGCCACTGTGCTGCCGATATTTGATCTGGCCGAGGACCCCTTCACCCCCGGCAGCCTGCTCGCCGCCACCACCAAGGGGCTGTATAAACTCACTTGCACGACCAGCTGCAGCTGGGATACAAACCCATTCCTGGCGGGCAACAGCGTCGTAGCCGTCCGCTTTGACCCAAACAATGCCAACCACATCTACGCCGGAATGGAGGCCAACGGTATCCAGGTGAGTACCAACCTCGGCAGTACCTGGCAACCGCGCAACGAAGGCATCACCACCACCAATGCCCGCATGGAAAATATAAACAACCTGCTCAAACCTGACA
>JAYWDX010000260.1:0-3971 GCA_043779675.1 Tenderia sp. (SeqCode) | reverse complement strand
CTACTCTCACGCATTTTCGCGCAATATTGGCTGGGTAACAGAGGCAGAGCAGCAGTCCCTGCGCAGCAAACGCATCGCTATTGGCGGCATGGGCGGCGTCGGTGGCAGCCACCTACTGACACTGACACGCCTGGGGATTGGTAATTTTCATATTGCCGATTTTGACCATTTTGAGCTTGCCAACTTCAACCGTCAGGCCGGGGCAAACGTCAGTAATCTCAACCGCCCTAAGGTTGACGTAATGGCTGAAGCCGCTCTCAACATCAATCCGCAACTTAACATCACCCGTTTTTCAAATGGCATAACGCCGGAAAACATCAATGAATTTATGGACGGGGTCGATCTCTACGTTGATGGACTGGATTTTTTCGCCGTCGCCGCCCGCCGCATGGTGTTTGGCGCCTGTACCCAACGCAAAGTCCCCGCCATCACTGCGGCACCATTAGGAATGGGCGCCGCTCTGCTGAATTTCTTGCCCGGCAGAATGACTTTTGAAGAGTATTTCCGCCTGGAAGGACTCCCGGAGAACGAACAGCTGCTCAATTTTTTAGTCGGACTCTCCCCCGCCATGCTCCAGCGCACCTACCTGGCCGACCCCTCAACGGTGGACTTTGACCAGCACCGCGGCCCATCCACACCCATGGCCTGTGAGCTTTGCGCAGGACTTGCCGCCACCGAGGCACTCAAAATCCTGCTCAAGAGGGGCTGCGTGCGGAGCGCCCCCCACGGGCTCCAATTTGACGCTTATCGCAACAAACTCGCCCACACCTGGCGTCCTGGAGGGGTACGTAACCCAACACTTGTCATCGCCAAAATGATCGCCCGCCGCATACTCAATAAACACCACGCCACTGAATAGATGAGCGGATGCCATGAAACCACACATCCAACAACAGCTCATAGAAGCCGCCATACTCGCCCCATCAGCTGACAACTCCCAGCCTTGGCGCTACAACTGGGACAACGAGGCGCTAGAACTCTGGATCGATGAGACCCGTAGCGGAGGTGTCTCAGACCAGCGTTTTGTGCTTAGCGATCTCGCTCTTGGCGCCTGTATCGAAAACATCGTCACCCGCGCCCACTCACTCGGGTACAACAGTCAGATAAGATACCTGCCTGATCCAGAACAGACCCCACTCTGGGCTGCCAGACTCACCTTCTCAGCGGCTGCCACGCAGGAAGAAGCCTTGGCGCAATCGATACCAAATCGCCATACAAACCGCAGCTTCCCCTGGCGCGGCCCCATGACCACCACCACCAAGCAAGCACTCAGCGATGAGGCCGCGAAGCTTCAGGGTGTCACACTCAACTGGCTCGACGCCACCCCGCGCTACAAATCTGCCCTTAAAGCCATGTGGCTGGCGGAAAGCCTTCGTTTTAGCAACAGAGAACTCCATCAAGAACTCTTCTCCTGTATCCGCTTTGAAATTGACAACAGCGCCACCGCTGAAGAAGGTTTGGCACCCGCCACCTTGGCAATTGAACGCCCCCTGCGCCCCGCTTTCAAGTTGCTCCGTCACTGGCGGGTCATGAGCGCATTAAACTGGATAGGGGGCAACTATCTCATCGGCTTCCGCTCAACCGTGCTACCAACCCTGCTGTCTCCAGCTCTTTGCCTGCTCAGCATAGAACAGACCGATCGGACGAGCATCATCCGGGCGGGGCAAGCACTACAACGCACGTGGCTAAGCGCCACGGCACAGGGAATCTCACTGCAACCTTTTGCTGCAGCTGGTGTTTTTTCGCTAGGTTTTATACAATCCCCCCCCACATTAATACCCGCCTGTCGCAAAATCAGCCAACTGCTGGATGCAATATCGAACAACAACCAGGGATTACTGTTTCTCCGCCTCGGTATCGCGACATCTGCCTCCGCCCTACCACATAACTATCGTCGTACCTCCAGCAGTTTTTTACTCAGCACCCCACACTGTCAGGATTCTTTACAACACCACCCAATCCCACGCTCCTCCAACAATCCATTGAAAAATATATTTCATAAATAATAATGAGTTAGACACACTCAACGATCATGGCACGGCTTGTGCTCTTACTTAGATCGAGAGACATATTTGGAACTACCGGAATACATTCCAGTAGCGCTTAACTAAAGAACACATGCTTTCAGGAGCTAGATAAAATGGCAAATTACAAAAACATATTCAAAACTGCGGCAATTACTGCTGCGCTGGCGTGTGCAGTGCAAGCCCAAGCCGGGAACGTAAACGTGGGCGGCGTTGTTTGGGATCCAGACAATTTCGACGACTTCTTTGCAACTGATACTTTATATGAATCAGTGGCAGTCCCGACTGGTGTCGCCTTCAATAGCGTAACAGCTGATGGATACACCAAATACGACTTTACTGGCAGCACAGAACTCAAAGGTTATGGCAAAATCACCAACATCAATGGCGATACCACTATCTTCTGCCCAAGCTGTGAACTTACCTATCAATTTGGTGGCTATTTTTTAAACCAGTTTCTTGATGTGAACACCAATGGTATTGCTGATGCGGGCGACCACGTCTCTTTCTCTGGCGGCTGGAGCATGTTTTATGTCGATGGATCGCCTGACTTCAGCAGCTCAGCTTCTGCCAGCGCTGGTGATGAATCAAGCGCCAATCCACTTTGGTTGAGCCTGGTTGGCCATACATTGACAGCCACCTACTCAGCTAGCACCTTGGATGGCACGGCCTTTTCTACACTTACCACAGGTGCGCTGGGAGTAGGTACTGAAGGTGGTAACGGCTTTGGTAATATGGATGTAATTTCTGGTGGCTTGGCATCCAGCAACTTCAATACAAACTCCGAGGCTGGGGGCAGCGATTTCCGCTTCACATCACAGTATAATCCACGCACCTGCGCGGCTACCGCCACCTGCCCAGAAGGCCTTAGCCTGACCGGCGGCAATACCTACCGTGCGGACTCTGTTCCTGAACCAACTTCGCTGGCCCTGTTGGGTGCTGGCTTGCTGGGAATGGGAATCACAGCAGCACGTCGCCGTAAAGCAGCGTAAAACGCTAGCAACACTGCAAAGAGGGCCGTACTTTTTTTAAGTACGGCCCTTTTTCATTTTAATTTTCAGCACAATTAAATCCAGAGCCACACATCATGACTTTGAAAAATATTTCAGCTTGGCTTTTATGCGCGTCTCTACTGCCCTCTATCACCTATGGCGCAGACGGCAGTGACGCCTATGCCATTAAAGGCGCCGGAATTGCAAAATGTTCCAAGTTTATAGAGTTCCACCAAAAAAAAGATGACACGTATTTAATCTTTGGTGGCTGGCTCGAAGGTTATCTCACCGCAATCAACCAGCAGCAGGCCAATACCTTTGACCTGGCCCCGTGGCAATCAACCCAGCTGCTGCTAATGGCAGCCGAGTCACTATGTAAGCAGAAGCCTGAGTTGCAGTTTCAAGCAGCCATTCAGATCCTAATTAGCGAACTGATGCCGCAGAAGATCACTCAAGGTGGAAAATTTATTACCGTTGATAAATATATCTATCAAGAAGAGGTGATTAAACGCATGAAAAGCGCTCTGAAATCTCGCGCTCTCTATAATGGCAATATCAGTGACGCCCAGTACGATGACAAACTCAAAGCTGCTGTCAAACAGTTTCAAAAGAACACTAAACAAACACAGACCGGATTACCCGATCAAGGCACTCTTTTCGAGCTGTTTCGGCCAGCAAAGCAGGCAGTAGCGCCGTAAAGTAGCCCACCAACCATTCAATAATCCTAATCTCTCTGGCACTGGGCTACTGAAATTGTAGCCCACTATCTAACGGGCTGAGTTGTTGCAAACGTTGGTGATAAAACCCCGCTTGCTCGACATTGCCCTCTGCTACCGTCAACCGCCACAGCTCACGCAGCGCGTCGACGTGGTCGGGACGAATGGTGATAATTGTTTCTAATGTTTGGCGTTTATCTACCCCCAGCACGTCCATCTGCGTAATACCTGCATACATA
>JAYWDX010000259.1:0-8735 GCA_043779675.1 Tenderia sp. (SeqCode) | reverse complement strand
ACCCTCAGTCGCTCGTACCCAGTACCGATGCGGCGGCGTATGGCCATCACCGCTACCTTGCTGGCGGGCACCATTCTGTTGGTCTTCTTTATCTTTGGTAATGCGCTGCTGGGGCTGCTTGGCATTACCCTGCCGGCCTTTCGTATCGCCGGTGGCGTGCTGCTCTTTCTGCTCGCCATTGATATGGTGGTGGTGCGTCAGTCGGGGCTGCGCAGTACCACCTCGCGTGAGCAGCTTGAGGCGGAGCAAAAGGAGGATGTCAGTGTCTTTCCGCTCGCCTTTCCGCTTATCTCCGGGCCGGGTGCCATCACCACGGTGCTGTTGATGTCGGCCCAGACCCGTGGTGTCACCGACTCGCTGGGGCTGATGGTCATCATTGTGCTGGTGATGGTGCTGACGCTTGTCAGTCTGTTGTTTGCCGCCACGCTCTCGCACCGCCTCGGCGAGACCGGCGCCAATGTCATCAGCCGCCTGATGGGGCTGCTGCTTGCCGCCCTGGCGATGCAGTTCATCCTCGACGGTCTGCGGGCTGGGTTGATGCAGTAGTCATGCTAAAATAACCGCCTTTTCGTAGATAGAAGAGTGGGCGGTTCCCCGATGTCAAAATTCGCAGAGTTACTCCAGCAACGTATTCTCATCCTTGACGGTGCCATGGGCACCATGGTGCAGCGTTACCAGCTGACCGAGGCGGACTATCGTGGCGAGCGCTTTGCCGACTGGCCCAGTGACCTGAAGGGCAATAACGACCTGCTGGTTTTGAGCAAACCCGAGGTGATCAAAACGATTCACAGTGAGTACTTGGAGGCGGGCGCTGACATCATCGAGACCAATACCTTTGGCGCCAACGCCACCACCCTCAACGCCTACGGCATGGCGGCGTTTAACTATGAGATGAACGTTGCCGGTGCCCGCGTGGCGCGCGAGGCGTGTGACGCCTACGCCACCCCAGACAAGCCACGTTTTGTCGCCGGGGTGCTTGGCCCGACGGATAAAACCTGTACCATCTCCCCGGATGTAAATGACCCGGCCGCCCGTAACGTCACTTTCGACCAGTTGGTCACGGACTACTCAGAAGCGACCCGTGGCCTGATCGACGGCGGCTCTGACGTTATTTTGATCGAGACCATCTTCGATACCCTTAACGCCAAGGCGGCGATCTTTGCGGTGAAGTCGGTATTCGAAGAGCGCGGCACGGAGCTGCCGATCATGATCTCTGGCACCATCACCGACGCATCGGGCCGCACGTTGACGGGTCAAGTAACCGAAGCGTTCTACAACTCCCTGGCCCACGCCAAGCCGGTGTCGATTGGCCTCAACTGTGCCCTCGGCGCCGAAGAGTTGCGCCAATATGTGGAAGAGTTGTCACGTGTCGCCAACTGTTATGTCAGTGCCCACCCCAACGCCGGCCTGCCTAATCCATTGGCGCCGACCGGTTATGACGATACGCCTGAGAACATGGCGGGTCACATCAAGGAGTGGGCCGCGAGTGGTTTTCTCAATATTATTGGTGGCTGCTGCGGTACCTCGCCCGCCTTCATCAAGGCGATTGCCGAAGCGGTGAAAGAGTTTGCACCGCGTAAGATTCCGGAGCTTGCCGTTGAATGTCGGCTGTCGGGGTTGGAGCCGTTTAACATCCGGGAGAATTCGCTGTTTGTGAATGTCGGCGAACGTGCCAACGTCACCGGCTCGGCTGTCTTCAAACGGCTGATCCTCGAAGGGCAGTTCGACAAGGCGCTCGACGTCTGCCGCGAACAGGTCGAGAACGGCGCGCAGATCATCGACATCAATATGGATGAGGCGATGCTCGACGGCAAGGCCGCCATGGTCCGCTATCTCAATCTTATCGCCTCTGAGCCAGACATCTGCAAGGTGCCGGTGATGGTCGATTCCTCCAAGTGGGAGATCATCGAGGCGGGGCTGAAGTGCATCCAGGGCAAGAGCATCGTCAATTCCATCTCGATGAAGGAGGGCAAAGAGCAGTTTGTTTATCACGCCAAGCTGATTCGCAAATATGGCGCAGCCGCCGTGGTGATGGCCTTTGATGAAAAGGGCCAGGCCGATACCTTTGCGCGCAAGACCGAGATCTGTAAAAACTCTTACGACATTTTGGTAACCGAGGTCGGCTTTCCGCCCGAAGATATCATCTTCGATCCAAATATCTTTGCCGTTGCTACCGGCATTGAAGAGCACAACAACTACGCCGTCGATTTTATCGAGGCAACGCGCTGGATCAAACAGAACCTGCCACATGCAAAAGTCTCCGGCGGTATCTCCAACGTCTCCTTCTCGTTCCGTGGTAACAATCCAGTACGCGAGGCGATTCATTCCGTCTTCCTCTACCACGCCATCAAGGCGGGCATGGATATGGGTATCGTCAACGCCTCGCAGTTGGCGGTCTATGACGACCTGCCTGCCGAGTTGCGCGAACGGGTTGAGGATGTTGTGCTCAACCGCCGCCCCGACTCCACCGACCGGTTGTTGGAGATCGCCGATAAATACAAAGGTGGCGCGCAGATTGAACGCAAGGAAGATCTGGAGTGGCGCAGCTGGCCTGTTGGTAAACGTATCGAATACGCCATGGTGAAGGGCGTTGATACCTACGTAGTGGAAGATGCCGAAGAGGCGCGCCTCACCTTTGAGCGGCCGATCCAGGTGATCGAAGGGCCACTGATGGATGGTATGAATACGGTTGGTGATCTGTTTGGCGCCGGCAAGATGTTTCTGCCGCAAGTGGTTAAATCAGCACGTGTCATGAAGAAGGCGGTGGCCCATTTGATCCCCTTCATAGAGGCGGCGAAGGCTGAAGGTGAATCGAGTAAGAGCAATGGCAAGATCCTGATGGCGACGGTGAAGGGCGACGTACACGACATCGGCAAAAACATTGTGGGCGTGGTATTGCAGTGCAATAACTTTGAGGTGTTTGACATTGGCGTGATGGTGCCCACCGTCAAGATTCTTGAAGAGGCGCTAAAACACGATGTCGATGTGATTGGATTGTCAGGTCTCATCACACCATCACTGGAAGAGATGACTCACATCGCCAAAGAGTTGCAGCGTCTCGGTTTTACCAAGCCGGTGATGATCGGTGGCGCAACAACGTCGAAGGCACACACCGCCGTGAAGATTGATCCGCACTACGATCACCCCATTGTCTGGGTGAAGGACGCATCACGTGCGGTGGGTGTGGCGCAGAGCCTGATTTCGCCAGAGCTGCGGGGCAAATTTGTTGCCGATCTTAAAGAGGAGTATGACCGTGTGCGTCACGATTTTGCAGCGCGTCAGCGCGAAACTCAGTGGCTCACCCTCGCACAGGCGCGCGCCAACAAAATAAAAATTGATTGGGCCAGTTATCAACCCAGTGTACCCATCTTTACCGGCACCAAAGTATTTGAAGATTATCCGCTGGCCGAGATCGCTCCCTACATCGACTGGACCCCCTTCTTCCACAGCTGGGAGTTGAGAGGCTCCTATCCAAAGATTTTTGAGGATGCCGAGAAGGGTGAAGAGGCAAAAAAACTGTTCGCCGATGCCCAGGCGATGTTGAAAAAAATAATCAAAGAGAAGTGGTTGCAGGCGAGTGGCGTGATTGGTCTCTATCCAGCCAACAGCATTGGTGACGACATTGAAGTTTACAGTGATGAGTCGCGCCATGGCTTGCTCACCATCTTTCACAACCTGCGCCAACAGCAGCCCAAACCAGCAGGTAAACCGAACCGTTGTCTCAGTGATTTTATCGCCCCGAAAGAGAGCGGCGTGAATGATTACATCGGCGCTTTTGCCGGCACCACCGGTGGTGGTATTGATACACGTATTGCCGAGTTTGAAAAAAATCACGACGATTACAGCGCCATCATGCTCAAGGCGCTTGCTGATCGTTTGGCAGAGGCGTTTGCCGAGTTGATGCACCTGCGGGTGCGCCAGGAGTTTTGGGGATATGAAAAGTGTGATCAGCACAACGGCTGTAGCCACAAGTCCGATATCACCCGGCCAAACCCGGCCACTGTCGAAAAATTAACGCGTGAAGAGTACCCAGGCATTCGTCCTGCCGCCGGTTATCCTGCCTGTCCCGATCACACTGAAAAAGATCTGGTCTGGGAGTTGATGAAGGTAAAAGAAAATACCGGCATCTGGCTCACCGAATCCAAGGCGATGGTCCCAACCGCTGCAGTGAGTGGCATCTACTATGGCCATCCCGATGCAAACTATTTTGCCGTCGGCAAGATTAATCGTGACCAAGTGGAAGAGTATGCCAAACGTAAAGGCATGAGCATGCAGGAAGCGCAGTATTGGTTGGCGCCGAATCTCGGTTACTCAGCTGAGTAACCCTCTCTGTGCTTGATTACGTCTTGTATTTATCCGCAAGAGAGGCGACAGCAGTGCTGATACGCCCTTGCCCCTAATATCAATCATTAAGGATGAAGTGATGAAAGAGCTGATTCGTTTTGCAGGCTATACGTTTGCAACTGTTGCCATGACCATGATCGTGATCGGTATCGCGAAGATGGGGGTTTCATCTAGTACGCTGGCCTACTCAGCCATCTTTATGGTTGTTGTACTGCCACTATTTGTAGGTATCTGGATGGCGCGGAGAGAGAAAAGAGAACCCGGTAAATAACAGAAGCATAGAACGCTGAGGTACAAAGTGCAGCGTAATATTGTTTGGATTTCAGTCAGACGCGGTTGTCTGTTTTTGGCTGCCAGTTTTATTTTTATTCGGCGAATGCGGTTTGCATCTGCCGAGCTGGTTGAGATGTTGTGAGCGTGGCCATACGGCGTTATCCCGCCGCAAAGAATAAAAATGTCTTTTTGGCTCGTTCTGCTGGATGGAGGATGGTGAATCGATCTCCTTTAATCTGGAGGGGTATAGTGCGGGTGAAATAAAACCTTAGTTTGATGGGGCGGGCCAAAAAATGGTATAACTCTTGCGCTTATAATTTTATTCCTTTGGCCATTGAATGGGGGGGAAAGCGTCGTGAAAATTCTATTTTCAGATCTTTACACCGAAGCCAGTATCACAATCAAACCATCGATTGGCCGTTCGGCAGTGGAATAGTCGGATCTCTCGTACGCAAGTTTATCAGTCTTGCAGTTTTGAAATCGCGGTTATTCGTCATGACTGAAGACGGTAGCCAGGTCGTATGCCCTAGGGTCATTCAAGAGGAAAACAGCATGGACAAGAATCGTATTTTTTTCTGCGAGCCGCAACGGGCCTACATGAGCATCTACAATTGTGCAAATCTGCGCAATCGTCCAATCGGTAAAGCCGCCGCTGGCGCACAACCAAAAATGATCGCCTGTGAGCGGTGCGAGATGTTCAAGATGGTTGATAAAAACAAGGTGCCTACAGTTACTCTTACCGAATATTTGGGCGGTGCAAAACCTGTTGGTGTCTCTGCTTAACGTATGATTGTTGTGGCCCCTGGAGTTCTCCGGGGGCTATTTTAACCCTCTCTTTTGCCTCTGTTTCCCATCTCCTAAACCAATCATTAACAACAGCCGCTATAAATTCACCATAGGTGGGTTTAACGGGGATTGAATCGTATTGTTTCGGGGTTGCGCCTGGCAGCATGTCGATTGTATTGGTAGATGAATTTCAATCTGAAAAAAAAGATTCTGATGCCGTTGATCCTGGTATTTCTGGGGTTGGCACTGGCTTTTATTGCCGTTTATCAACACGAGCAGCAGCACAAACTTAACGCCCTAAAACAGCTGACCCTGGCATCCGTCAATGCCTACTATCATTCCAGCATCAGCGCTCGTGCCAAGAAGCTGGCGGTGCTGGCAGATGAGATGGTCAGTGATCCAGCCATTGTTCGTGAGCTGAAGGCGCAGAATCGTGCCGCCCTGCTGGCTGCCCTGGAAACGAGATATAAGGTTTACAACAGGGTGGGCGATGTCTCTCATCTCTATTTTCACGCGCTGGATGGCATTAATCTGTTGCGTGTTCATCAGCCGGAAAAGTATGGTGATTTGATTGATCGCTTTACGCTGAAGCAGGCGATGAAAGAGGGTAAGAGCGTTGCTGGTGTCGAGCTGGGGGTGTTGGGTGCTTTGACACTCAGGGTCGTTACACCCGCTTTTCAAGATGGGGTGCTGGTGGGCTACATTGAGCTGGGGGAGGAGGTTGGTGGCATCTATGCAGAGATCATCTCTACCCTTGGTATTGACCTTTACCTTCTGATCAATGAGTCGCTGCTGAGCAGCGGTGAGTTACCGCCATTCATCGATAGCAGAGTGATGCGTGGTGTTGTGCCACAGCAGGTGCTCTACCAGTTTAATCACAATGAACTTCCTGACTATCTGCTCAAGGCGCTGGCCACCGGTCCGGATGTGCCGGAGAGCTTGGTTAAGTTTGCTTCTCAGGAGGCGCATTTGCTGGGAGAGCTGCCGCTGCTGGATGCCAGTGGGCGGACCATTGGCCGTGTTGTTGTAGGCAAGGATGTAACAGCGCTGGTCGCCACGTCACAGCGTTCGGTGGCGTGGTTAAGTGTGGCGATACTGCTGTTCTGGGGGGTGGTTGGTGTAGTCCTTTACCGCGTGTTGGGGCGGTTTGAGCGGCGCCTTAATAGCAGTGTTGAGGCGCTGCGTGAGAAAGAGACCTCGCTTGTCAACACCCAGTATATTGCCCGCCTTAGCGGCTGGGAGATGAACCTGACAACACAAACGTTCAGCTGTTCGGTGGAGTTTTGTGAGCTGTTGGCGATTACTGTGGCGCAGGCCCCCGCCACGCTTGATGAGCTGGTGGTTTATGTTCATCCCGATGAGCGGCAGCGGTTCAGGGACTATGTTGATGCGGTGATTGCGCAGCAGGCGTGTGATGATCTGCTGCATCGTTTTATCACGGCAAAGAGGGCTGTGTTGTGGGTGAATCTGGTTGCCGCCCGAATCTGCACGGTTGATCACCGTTATGAGATTGTTCAGGCCGTGGTTCAGGACGTGACCGAGGCACACGGTGCCGAGGTGCAGGCGACAAAACTGGGTTCGCTGCTGAAGTACTCCTGGAATGAGATCTATCTGTTTCATGATGAAACATTGAAGTTTGTGGAGGTCAGTGAGGGCGCGCTGCGTAATCTCGGTTATAGCCTGGCAGAGATGCAGTGCATGACAGCTGTCGCTATAAAACCCGAGATTGATCACGCCGCATTTGGGAAGATGATTCAACATTTGCGTAGAGGTTTGGTTGAGCAGGTGGTATTTGAAACGGCACATCAGCGCAAGGATGGCAGCCGTTACCCGGTGGAGGTGCGATTGCAATATTGTCGTGACGTTACCCCGCCACTTTTTATGGCCGTCATTCAGGACATCAGCGAACGCCAGCGTTACATCGCTGAGCTGGAGAGAAAGGCGCTCTACGATGAGTTGACCGGGTTGCCAAATCGCGCCCTGCTCTGTGACCGACTGGGTGACTGGGTTAAACAGGCCGGGCGCAACCAAACGGTGTTTGCGGTGCTGGTGCTGGAGATCAGCCTGATAAAGGAGATTGATGGCGTGCTGGGGTATGAGGCCGGTAACGATTTGATCAAACAGGTGGCAACACGGATGGTGGCTAATCTGCGCCAATCCGATGTGGTCGGTCATCTGGGAGAGGGTGTCTTTGCGTTGCTGTTGTCGCTGGATGAGGAGGAGAAAATTCGGCTCTTGATCACCAAACTGATACGGCTATTGCAGGTGCCTGTTGCGATTGGCGATATATCTGTCGATATAGATGTCAGTGTTGGCGCAACACTCCATCGCCATGGCGATGAGCCAAATGTATTGCTGCGCCACGCCGACATGGCGCTGCAGCATGCCAAGACCGAACTCTTAAGTCATATGATCTATGAGGAGGGTAGTCATCCCTTTAGTATCCGCCGCCTGCAACTGATTGCCGATTTGCGTCAAGCGATCATGAATGATCAACTGGTGCTGCATTATCAACCCAAGGTCAATGTTGCGACCGGAGTTGTTGAAAGTGTTGAGGCACTGGTACGTTGGCCGCTGGGTAATGAGAGCCAGTGGGTGGGTCCGGCAGAGTTCATCCCGCTGGCTGAGCAGACCGGTCTGATCTACCCACTGACCGCGCTGGTGTTGCGCCATGCGGTTATCCAGTGCCGCCAGTGGCTTGATATGGGTATCGACATCAAGGTGGCGATCAATCTCTCGGCCCGTAATCTGCTTGATCCAACACTCTCCGAGGCTATCAGGGAGGTGCTGGCCGATAATGGGGTGCCAGCAAAAAACATCACCCTTGAGGTAACCGAGAGCATGATGATGCGACAGCCGGAGCGGGCGCTTGAGGTCATCAATCAGCTCCATGGCCAGGGCATGGGGATATCGATTGACGACTACGGCACCGGTTACTCCTCGCTTGCCTATCTGAAGCAATTGCCGGTTCACGAATTGAAGATCGATCAGAGTTTCATCCGTAACATGCTGATCAATAGGGATGACGCCATCATCGTCCGCTCCACTATCGAACTGGCCCATAATCTGGGGCTGCGCGTAGTGGCCGAAGGGGTGGAGGATTACGAGACCTGGACCATGCTGGATAGTCTCGGCTGTGACCTGATCCAGGGTTATTTTGTCAGTCGTCCGGCAAGTGCCACCCATTTTGAGGAGTGGTATCAGCGCCAAGGCACCCGCTTTATACCGGGCTAAGAACCCGTTTACGATCTCGCTGAAGGGCGCATCGCGGCGTTCACCCCTCAAGGGGGTACCGAGGAAAACTGGCCTCAAAATGCTCACATACTACCTGT
>JAYWDX010000258.1:0-2725 GCA_043779675.1 Tenderia sp. (SeqCode) | reverse complement strand
TCGCCGGGGTCGATACCGGCGGCAAGCAGCTTGCGGGCTTCGTCGCGCCGCTGCCTAGCGTCTTTCAGGCCCACGTCAGGATAGACGCCAAGGGATAGAAGTTTTTCCTTGTCGGCGAATTTGTAGCGGAAGCGCCACCACTTACCCCCGGAAGGGGTTACCAGCAGGAACAGCCCGCGCTCATCAAACAGCTTGGCGGGCTTCGCGCCGGGCTTGGCGTTGCGTGTTGCAGTATCGGTTAGGGGCATTTTGGGGTAACTCCTTTTCACTTTTAGGAGTTACCCCGAGAAGTTACCCCTGTTAAAAGCTGGATGTTGTTGGACTATGTTACCCCTGTATGGACGATAAAACAATAAAAAACCCGCACTTAGGCGGGTTGCTTGGATGGTGTTGGACGTGCTTAAATCATTAAATGGTGGAGGCGGCGGGAATCGAACCCGCGTCCGCAAATCCTCTGCCTTCAGCTCTACATGCTTATCCAATCTATTGATTTAACCGTATGCTACCCGATTGGCAGGGAAAACATACGGCGAGCCTGTAGGAATTTAACGAATCGGCGCCAGACTAACTTCATCGCGAGCTTGTGTGAGTCGACCCCGGTTACCAAGTGCACAAGCACAGACTTGGGCCGAGGGCACCCTACTGGGTATTAAGCAGCGAGTGCGTAGTTGTCTTCGTTGGCAACTATAAGTTTGTAGATTGTTTTACGAGGGAACCTACACCTCGGCATGCACCTTGGGTTTCGCAATCCACGTCGAAGCCAGATCGCCCCCTTTGGTTCAGTAGTGAGACATTGTATCTGAGCGGGAGGTTCCCGACCAGTTATGATTTTATCCGCGCTTCATAATGCGCTGCTTGTCGCGGGCCCATTCGCGGTCGCGCTCGGTGTTGCGCTTGTCGTGTTCTTGTTTGCCTTTGGCCAGGCCTATCTCGATTTTGACCAGGTTTTTGCTCCAGTACATGGCGATAGGGATGACGGTGTAGCCCTGGCGCTCGACAGCACCGATCAGTTTGCTGAGCTCGTGGCGATTGAGTAGTAGCTTGCGAGTGCGTTCGGCGCTGGGGTGGATGTGGGTGGAGGCGGTATTTAGCGGCGAGATCAGGGTGCCGATGAGGAATGCCTCGCCGTTTTTGATTAGGACGTAGCTGTCACGCATCTGCACCTTTCCGGCGCGCAGGCTTTTGACTTCCCAGCCCTCAAGTACGATACCGGCCTCAAATTTATCCTCAATAAAAAACTCATGTTTGGCTTTTTTATTGAGAGTGATGGTGCCGCCGCCTTGGCCTGTCTTTTTTTGTGAATTATTGCTCATGGGTGCCAATTATAGTGGCAGTGTTAGTCCAAGTGTGAGTTTTCCGGTGTAAAATTTATCGTCGGTCTGTTTAGAATGGCTTGCGGGAGAGCGTTGCCTTCGACTATGGTTCGCGGGGGTTTTGAACAGTCGCGTAACGCTTGAGGTTGTGGCAACAGCGTTATCCGAAAAATTTGGAGTGGTATGACAGCAATTAATCGCAGTGCCCTGGTGCCCTATTCTGCGGCGGAGATGTATGCGCTGGTGGATGACATCGCCTCGTACCAGGCGTTTCTGCCCTGGTGTAAGACTAGTACGGTGCTGAGCCGTGCTGAGGATGAGGTGCGTGGTTGCCTGGAGCTGAGTAAGGGGGGAATCGAGAAGGCCTTTACCACCTGCAATCGTATGCAGAAGAACAAGATGATCGAGATGCGTCTGGAGGAGGGACCCTTTCACCATCTGGAAGGGTTTTGGCGTTTTGATGCGTTGGAAGAGGTCTCCTGCAAGGTCTCTTTAATGATGGAGTTTGAATTTTCGAATAAGCTTTTGGGCTTGACGGTGGGGCCGGTATTCAGCCAGGTAGCCAACTCTTTAGTGGATGCCTTTTGTAAACGTGCGGTGGAGGTCTATGGAAAACGCTGACAATATCAAGATTGAGGTGGCCTACGCTCGGCCCGATACACAGCTGATTTTGACAGTCAGTGTTGCTAAGGGTGTGACGGTAGAGGAGGCGATCAAGGCATCAGGTATTCTGGAGAAGTTTCCGGAGATTGATCTGGCCGAAAGCAAGGTTGGAATCTTTGGCAAGCTCACCAAGTTTACCGCCAGTGAGTTGCGTGACGGTGATCGTATCGAGATCTACCGCAAGCTGGTGGCCGATCCTAAAGAGGTGCGTCGTCAGCGTGCCGCCGAGGGAAAGAAGATGAAAAAGGGTGGCGGCGACGTTTAAAGCGGCGGTGTGGCCGGTGTCTGATCGACAATTCGGCTCAGCACGTCACCTTCAAAAAAGAGGATCAGATGTTTTTTCTCGGTTATTTTGCCGTTGCTTCTGAGGGTGTAGAGGTAGTCCCAGCGATCCTTGTGGAATGGGTCGGTCAGTTGTGGTGAGCCCATTACGAACCTTACCTGCTTGGCGGTCATGCCAGGTTTGAGCTTTTCCACCATGTCAGGGGCGACAACGTTGCCCTGTTGGATCTCGAGTTTATGCACGCTGCAGGCGGAAACAAGGCTTGCACAGAGTAGGGCGGAGATGAGAAGCTTTTGCATTAGTAATACGATCAACTATTGGTCAATGATAGGCGGGAATCTTACACCAATTCAGGGGTAAGTCGCCATTTTTGGCTGGTTCATGGAGCGAAGAGTTTGACTCAAACACAAGAATTGAAAAAGGCCGGGCTGAAGGCGACGGTGCCGCGGCTGAAGATTTTGGAGAT
>JAYWDX010000257.1:0-2141 GCA_043779675.1 Tenderia sp. (SeqCode) | reverse complement strand
TGCTACGAGCACAGGGTGCGGAGATAATATTTTTCTCACCACTCAGCGACAGCACACTGCCCGCTGCCGATGCACTCTATCTGCCCGGCGGTTATCCAGAGCTATATCTTGATCAATTGGCCAGCAATCAGGCGATGAAGGCAGCGATACGCGCACATCATGCCGCGCAGAAACCAATCGTCGCCGAGTGTGGCGGCATGTTGTATCTGCTGGAGTTTTTCACCGATCTTCACGGCCATAAGGCGGAGATGGTTGGGCTGCTTTCAGGCAGCGCCACGATGCAGGAGAAGCTTGCCAACCTCGGGCTGCACAGCGTAGTGCTGCCTGAAGGGACGATGCGCGGCCACACGTTTCACTACTCGCAGATGGAGAGTACACTACCCGCCATCGCCGTCAGCGCAGGGGCGCGTGCCGGACGACGCGGCGAAGCGGTCTATCGCACCGGTCGAATCAACGCCTCTTATCTGCACCTCTATTTCCCATCGAACCCGATAGCTGCGGCGCAACTTTTCGTGCCGTCGTCCTTATTAACATCAACAACCTAAAAAGGAAAAAACCATGAACGTTGAACATAGCTTAAATATCCCGGTCGCCACGTCAGGTGCGGTCCGTCGCCGCTTGCCAGCAGTGCTGGCGGCGCTCTTTGGTTTGGCGCTCGTCTTTGTTGCAGGGTTTGCTGAAAACCAGATGGCACACAGTGCGGCGCACGATACGCGCCATGCAGCGGGATTCCCATGTCATTAAGCCGTGCAACGACGATGAGTCGAGGCACATTTAAAAACAGAGTTACCGTGACCGCGCTGGTGGGGCTGCTGGTGGGCCTGTTATTAACACTGGTGCAGCAACTTCAGGTGATGCCACTGCTGCTGGAGGCGGAGCAGTATGAGCAGGCGGCAGCACATCAGCTCAGTGCGGAGCACAACCATGCTGCAGCTGACCACGGGCATGAACAGGGCGGCTGGCAGCCCGCAGAAGGGTGGGAGCGCACACTCTTCACGGCTGGGGCCAACATTGTGGTGGCGTTTGGTTTTACCCTTTTTCTGGGGGCACTGGTAACGCTGCGTAATGCAAATCTGACCTGGCGTTCAGGTCTGCTATGGGGGCTGGGTGGTTACGCAGTATTTTTTGTTGCGCCATCACTCGGTCTGCCGCCTGAACTGCCCGGTACTGAGTCGGCGGCGTTAATGGCGCGGCAGCTCTGGTGGGGAGGGACGGTGACCGCCACGGCGAGTGCTTTCTGGCTGCTCGTTTTTTCGCCCCGCGCTGCCTTTAAAATCCTGGGTGTGGTGGTGCTCATTGCGCCCCATCTTATCGGTGCGCCACAGCCCGACATCCATGTCAGTACAGCCCCGGCAGAGTTGGCAGACGCTTTTGTCGTGGCCACAGCGATCGCCAACGCTCTTTTTTGGCTGGGTTTGGGCACTCTTTATGGTCTCTTTCAGAAGTGGGTTGATTAAAGATGGGCAAGGTGTGGTTTGTCGGTGCTGGGCCGGGTGATCCCGATCTAATTACGGTCAAGGGGCGTGATCTGATCGCCTCCGCCTCTGCCATCATCTATGCCGGTTCGCTGGTGTCGGAGACGGCGATGCGCTGGGCGCCGGCAGGGTGCGAGATCGCCGATTCGAAAGATATGGATCTGGAGCAGATCACCGGCTGGCTCATCGCCAAGGCGCAAGTGCATGAGACCGTCATCCGTCTGCAAACTGGCGACCCCGGTCTTTATGGCGCCTTGATCGAGATGGTGCAGCCGCTGGATGCAGCGGGCATTGAGGTCGGCGTGGTGCCCGGCGTCTCATCCGCCATGGCCTCAGCGGCCACGGCAGTTGAGAGTCTGACGCTACCGGAGGTAACACAGACCGTGATCTTCACCCGTGTCGAGGGGCGTACCCCGATGCCGGAAGGTGAATCGCTGCAAGCGCTGGCGCAGCACCACACCACACTCTGTATCTTTCTCTCCATCACCCTGCTGAAAAAAGTTCAGAGCGAACTGCTGGCGGCAGGCTGGAGTGAAGATGCGCCAGTGCTGGTAGTACAGAAGGCGAGTTGGCCCGATGAGGAGAAGATCGTGCGTGGCACGTTGCGCGATATCCGCGACAGATGCATCGCCGAGAAGATCACCAGTCAGGCGATGATCATCGTCA
>JAYWDX010000256.1:0-6595 GCA_043779675.1 Tenderia sp. (SeqCode) | reverse complement strand
GTACGAGGTGCAGGTAAGCCGTGGCTTCACGGAACTCAAGCAGTGCAACTACACGGCCACTGCAGGGCAGACCTCACACCACTTCCGGGAAACCGTCACCGAGCTGGGCCGGATCAAGCAGATGCTGTTCGGTGGCTTCGCGCGTTGCCTTTACCCGTTGCAGAAATTCGACTCCGACACGGAGCGGCGCTTCGCAGTCATCCTTGAGCGCGACGCGTCGAAGTGGTTCAAGCCTGCCAAGGGTCAGTTCCAGATTTACTACAAGCTAGGCACTGAGCAGCCGGAGTACATCCCTGACTTCGTGGCAGAAACGGATTCGACGATCTTCATGGTGGAAACCAAGGCGAGAGCCGATATCAATACCCAAGAGGTTCAAGCCAAGGCTGCTGCCGCTGCACGCTGGTGCAAGCACGCTTCGGATCATGCAGTGACTGTCGGCACCAAGCCGTGGCGGTACTTGCTGGTGCCACATGACGATATCGCCGAATCAAAGCGGCTCACCGACTTTTTGCGCTTCGAGGTGAAGAGTTGAGAGAGGGGGCAATGGCAGTCTTGCTGGATGTCGTCAAGGTTGAGGTTGGTGCCGATTATATGCTGCTCCTTGAGTTTGAGAATGGCGAAAGGCGTGTGTTCGATATGCGCCCATACATGGACAAGAAGCCTTTTGTGCAGATCAAGAATGCAGCCTTGTTCGCGCAGGCCAGGGTGGAGTATGGAACGGTGGTGTGGCCCAGCAACATTGATATTGCGCCGGAGACGCTTTATGACCGCTCGGTTCCGGCCTGATAAAAAGATAATCATGGGATCCCTGCTCGCAACAGTTTTCAGGAGCTATTGCCGTAAACTACAATTGTGGTAAATCACCATAGGAGGAGTTTCTCATGAGTATCTCCATCCGGGTTGAAGACAGTCTGTACGAGAGGCCCGCCGCCGGGCGAAGGCGGAGTTCCGCACCATCCCCAGCCAGATCGAATACTGGGCGCGGGTCGGCAAGGCGGCGCTGGATAATCCCGATCTGCCGGTTGAGTTCATCCGCAATGTGCTGGTCGCCAAGGCGATGGATGCCGCCGACCTTGAGCCTTTTGAACCCGAGAAGCAGTGATGCCCGAGGTTCGGGTTCTACAAGTTCCACTGTGCCAACCAGCTGTTCCTGTTGGCCTATGAATGGGACGAGGCGCAACGCATCCTGCGGGCGCTGGGGGTTCACGAAAACTTCCATCGTGATCTGAAATGCTAAAGAGCGCGGCAAAATTGTTGGGGAATGCCTTGAATCGGCGCTGAACGTCCCCATCTTTGCGAATTGTCATATTTTTCACTCATAACCCAGGATTAAGTGATGACGGATAAGAATACTGAAAATAACGAAGTCATTGAAGGAGAGGTTGTGGCGGATGCCAGTCCCGAGATTCAGGGCGAACTGCCGCTGCCAACCTATGACGAATTGCAGCAGATGCTGACTACGTCACAGGCCAAGGCCGAAGAGTACTGGAGCCAGCTGCTGCGGGTGCAGGCGGACTCCGAGAACAGCCGTCGCCGTGCCGAGCGTGACGTTGAAAACGCCCATAAATACGCGTTAGAGCGATTTGTTAACGAGCTGTTGCCGGTTAAGGACAGCTTGGAGCTGGGTGAGGCTGCAGCTCGTGCCGCCCAGACCGATGGCAGTGCAGACCTGGACAAGGTGCGCGAAGGGCTGGAGCTGACCATGAAAATGCTCGCCAGCGCCGTAGCCAAGTTTGGTGTGGTCGAACTCAATCCCCTTGGCGAAAAGTTCAGCGCTGAACGCCATCAGGCGATGGCGATGCAGGATGCGCCAGACGCAGCCCCCAATACCGTCATTGCCGTTTATCAAAAAGGTTATCAGCTCAATGACCGTCTGGTGCGCCCCGCCATGGTAGTGGTTGCTAGCGCCAAGTCGGGTGCCAATCTGAAGGCAAACGGTGATTTGACGGGCACTGTTAATTTTCAGGCTTGATAAAACAGGGGGACGCCCCCATTAACGGGATAAGTGTCAGCCGCAACAGCTGAACAAAACTTGAACTTAAGACTTAATTACGGAGATCGAATCAATGGGCAGAATTATCGGTATTGACTTGGGGACTACCAACTCTTGCGTAGCGGTGATGGAAAATGGCAAGCCTCGTGTCATTGAAAACAGTGAGGGGGATCGCACCACGCCCTCTATTGTTGCCTATGCCGATGATGGCGAAGTGCTGGTCGGCCAGTCTGCCAAGCGTCAGGCGGTCACCAATCCAAAAAACACCCTGTTTGCGGTTAAGCGCCTGATTGGTCGTCGCTTCAAGGATGCTGAGGTGCAGAAGGACATCAAGATGGTCCCTTACACCATCGCCCAGGCCGAAAATGGCGATGCCTGGATTGATGTTAATGGCCGGAAGATGGCACCGCCGGAGATCTCTGCCCGTGTTTTGATGAAGATGAAAAAGACTGCCGAAGATTACCTGGGTGAGCCAGTGACCGAAGCGGTTATTACCGTACCGGCCTACTTTAATGATTCACAGCGTCAGGCCACCAAAGATGCCGGCCGCATTGCCGGTCTGGATGTGAAGCGCATCATCAACGAGCCGACCGCTGCGGCACTGGCCTATGGCATGGACAAGCGTCGCGGTGACCGCAAGGTGGCGGTCTATGACCTGGGGGGCGGCACCTTCGATATCTCCATCATCGAAATCGCTGAGGTTGAAGGTGAGCAGCAGATCGAAGTGCTCTCCACCAACGGCGATACCTTTCTCGGTGGTGAAGACTTTGACCTGCGTCTGATCGATTATCTTGCCGATGAGTTCAAGAAAGAGAGTGGTATCGATCTGCACCACGATCCGCTGGCATTGCAGCGTCTGAAAGAGGCGGCCGAGAAGGCCAAGATCGAACTCTCCTCTTCACAGCAGACTGACGTCAACCTGCCTTATATCACTGCCGATGCCAAAGGTCCGAAGCATCTTAATATAAAGGTGACCCGCGCCAAGTTGGAATCATTGGTGGAAGAGTTGGTTAATCGCACTGTCGAGCCGTGCCGTATCGCGCTAAAAGATGCCGGACTCTCCGCCTCCGATGTGGATGATGTGTTGATGGTCGGTGGTCAGACCCGTATGCCCATGGTGCAGGCTAAGGTGCAGGAGTTCTTTGGCAAGGAGCCACGTAAGGATGTAAATCCTGATGAGGCCGTTGCTGTTGGCGCTGCGATTCAGGGTGGTGTATTGGGCGGTGAGGTGAAGGATGTACTGCTGCTCGACGTTACGCCGCTGTCTCTGGGTATCGAGACAATGGGTGGTGTCATGACCAAGTTGATCGAAAAGAACACCACTATTCCGACTAAGGCCAACCAGGTGTTTTCCACTGCTGAAGACAATCAAAGTGCAGTGACTGTACATGTATTGCAGGGTGAGCGCGAAATAGCCGTTGCCAACAAGTCATTGGGTCGTTTTGACCTGGGTGACATCACTCCGGCACGCCGTGGTGTGCCACAGATCGAAGTGACCTTCGATATTGACGCTAACGGCATCCTGAATGTCTCTGCCAAGGACAAGGCGAGTGGTAAACACACCTCCATCGTCATCAAGGCCTCTAGTGGTCTGAGTGATGAAGAGGTCGAAAAGATGGTGCGTGATGCTGAGGCTCACAAGGATGAGGATCGCAAGTTCCACGAGATGGTAGGGGCTCGCAACGCGGCGGACAACATGATTCATACCACCTCCTCCTCCTTGAAGGAGCTGGGTGATAAGGTCGAGGCGGAGGAGAAAGGCAGTATCGAGGCGGCGATCGAAGCGCTGAAAACTGCCATGAAGGGCGACGATAAGGACGATATCGAGGCCAAGACTGAGGCTTTGGCGACTCTCTCTGGCAAGCTTGCTGAACGTGTCTATGCCCAAAAGGGTGCAGAAGAGGGTGCTGCCGGGTCTGGTCCGCAGGCTGGTGCCAATCAGGGTACGGGTTCCAAGGACGACGTGGTTGATGCCGAGTTCGAGGAAGTTAAGGATGACAAACGCTGATCACGGCAGGGCCATACATAAGGTGTGGCCTCTGATGTGAGGTGGACAACAGGCGCAGCCACACGGTGCGCCTGTTGTTGTTTGTGTCAATTGAGAATTTAACAACGAAAGCTTGGACTCATGGCTAAACGAGATTTTTACGAAATATTAGGCGTGGCGAAAAACGCCAGCGAAGCTGACATCAAAAAGGCCTATCGTCGTGCTGCGCAGAAGCATCACCCCGATCGCAATCCCGACAACAAAGAGTCTGAAGAGAAATTCAAAGAGGCCAAAGAGGCCTACGAGATACTCTCCAATGCCCAAAAACGTGCCGCTTATGATCAATTTGGTCACGCGGGTGTAGATCAGTCGGCGGGAGGTGGCGGTGGCGGTTTTGGTGCTGCTGCCGGTGGCGGCAATTTCAGCGATGTCTTTGGTGATGTTTTTGGCGATATTTTCGGTGGTGCGCGTGCTGGCGGTGGAGGCCAACGTGTCTATCGTGGCGCTGACCTGCGCTACAACCTTGATCTTAACCTTGAAGAGGCAGTGCGTGGCGCTACGGTTAAGATCCGCGTTCCTACCATGGTCAAGTGCAATACCTGCGAAGGCTCCGGCGCCAAAAAGGGTACCAGCCCGGTAAGTTGTACCACCTGTGGTGGTCGTGGCCAGGTACGAATTCAGCAAGGATTTTTCTCATTACAGCAGGCTTGCCCGCATTGTCAGGGGAGTGGCCATATCATCAAAGATCCTTGCTCCGACTGTCAGGGTCAAGGACGTGTCCACGAGCAGAAGACGCTGTCAGTGAAAATTCCGGCTGGTGTTGATAATGGTGACCGCATCCGTTTGGCGGGTGAGGGTGAGGCGGGTGAGAGTGGTGGTCCTTCTGGTGATCTCTATGTGCAGATCAAGGTGCGGCCACACGCCATCTTTACCCGTGAAGAGAATAACCTGCATTGCGAGGTCCCCATCAGCTTTGCCAATGCCGTGCTCGGCGGCGAACTTGATGTGCCAACGCTGGATGGCCGCGTCAAACTGAAAATTCCGCCAGAGACCCAGACCGGCAAATCTTTCCGCCTGCGTGGCAAAGGGGTGAAGTCAGTGCACGGCGGTGGTGTTGGTGACCTGATCTGCAAGATTGAAGTGGAGACGCCAGTCAATCTGAGCCGCAAGCAGAAGGAGTTGCTCGAAGAGTTCCAGCGCGCCATGGAGGAGGGGGATGGAAAACACAGTCCACGTTCCAACAGCTGGTTTGTCGGCGTGAAAAAGTTTTTTGAAGATATGACTCAGCCAAAATCATAACGATAGGGTTTAAGGAGAGAAAATGATGCGAGTGGCGATTGCCGGTGCTGGCGGGCGCATGGGGCGCAACCTGATCAGCGCCTGTCATGAACACCCGGAGTTGACAGTGACCGTGGCCACCGCGCGCGCCGGTAGCTCCCTACTGGGGGCGGATGCGGGCGAACTGGCCGGTGTTGGGGTGTTGGGCGTCAAGGTGACGGATAACCTGGCCGCCGTCGCCGGTGACTTCGATGTTTTGATCGATTTCACCTCCCCCAAGTCGACCCTCGACCATCTGTCAGTTTGCCGCGCGGCAGGTTGCTCCATCGTCATTGGCACCACCGGTTTCAGCGCCGAAGAGAAGCAGCAGATCAGCGAGGCGGCTAAGGATGTCTCCATCGTTTTCGCCCCCAACATGAGTGTGGGCGTAAACCTCTGCTTTAAGCTGCTCGACATGGCGGCGCGGGTGCTGGGTGACAGCGTCGATATCGAGATCATCGAGGCCCACCATCGCCACAAGGTCGATGCCCCCTCCGGCACCGCCCTGCGCATGGGCGAGGTGGTGGCCAACGCCCTTGGCCGTGACCTCAAAGAGTGTGCCGTCTATGGCCGCGAAGGCCACACCGGCGAACGCGACCGCAAGACGATTGGATTTGCCACCGTGCGAGCTGGGGATGTGGTCGGTGACCACACGGTGATGTTTGCCGATATCGGCGAGCGCATCGAGATCACCCACAAGGCCTCCAGCCGCATGACCTTCGCCAACGGTGCCGCCCGTGCCGCCGCCTGGCTCTCATCTAAAGAGACCGGGCTTTATGACATGCAGGATGTGCTGGGGTTAAAGGAATAGCCTATCTCTAACGATGGGGGGAACGATTGTGAGTGACACTTCCAAGTCTGACACCACGCTGATCTCCGGTACCCTCGACCGCCTCTTAGGTGGTTATGCACTTCGGGATTGAATCTGTCGTTGATTAAACCGCTGGTCACCCGCATATCCGTATACGTTGCGCCCAAGCCACTCCCCACCATCCGCTGTCACTGTTGTGGCGGCGTGATGAAAATCATCCGTACCCGTATCAAAGCGGCGTTTGATCAGCGACGAACGCCAGACGCATATGGGGAAGCGGTGATGTAACGCCACATCACGTTTTCAAAAAACTGTATGCCTCACAGGTTCGGACAGGCTCGCCCTGAAAAGGAGTAGATCCGCGCAATTTCGATTAAAAATAGACGCATGAATGAAATGGGTTACTGCAACGGCGACTTTATAAGAGGGTAATGGGGCGGTAAATGAAAGGCCGCCCCTTGGCATCTATCACTATCGAAGAGATATT
>JAYWDX010000255.1:0-5390 GCA_043779675.1 Tenderia sp. (SeqCode) | reverse complement strand
AGAAAGTCCTTGTTGTAACGCTGCCGGGTGACGAAGGCGGGGCGCGCCTCCAGCAGCAGCGTGTCGCCCGCCTGTAACTGGATGCTGCCGAGGTTGCCCTCAACACGCTCGCCATTGCGCGCCACGGCCAGCACCACCGCGCCGTAACGGCCACGGAACCCCGATTCGCGGATGGTCTCACCGATGCAGTCGGAGTGCGGCGAGATCACCGCCTCCACCAGCCGCCGTTCGCTCTGGTGATTATTCAACAGCGGCTCCCCCTCGTGGGTCGAAGGGACCAGGCCGTTGATGCGCAGCAGGTCGGAAATCGCCTCGGTATCACCGGCAAAGACTAGCCGGTCGCCCCCCTTGAGGATCTCATCGGGGGTAACGGCGGTGATGATGTGCCCCTCACGCTCGATCTCCACCAGGTAGATGCGCTTCAGATTGCGCAGCCCCGCCTGCTGCACACTCTTGCCTACCAGCGGCCCGTTGTGGGCGACAGCCACCTCCAACGTGAACTCGCGCATCCGGTCGATCAGTGGATCGTTGCGGTAGTTGGGCAGGGCGCGCGGGAACCACCACAACATGAAGGCGACACCGACCAGCGCCACCGGTAGACCGATGGGGGTGATGGAGAAAAGCGAAAAGCCCGGATTGCCGGTGAGCGCCTGGTACTGGCCGTTGACCACCAGATTGGTGCTGGTGCCGATGAGCGTCAGCATGCCGCCGAGGATCGCAGCGTAACTGAGCGGGATCATCAGTTTGGAGGGGGCTATGTCGATCTTCTTCGCCAGCGAGTGGACCGCCGGGATCATGGTGGCGACCAGCGGCGTGTTGTTCAGAAAGCCGCTCAGCATCGTCACTGGGAGGATAATGCGCGCCTGCGCCTGACGCACGGTTTTGGGGTGGCCCATGAGGTGGTGCACCAGCAGATCGACCCCGCCCGAGGCGTGAATGCCCGCCGCCACCACAAACATCGCCGCCACCGTAATCAACCCCTCATTACTGAAACCGGCCAGCGCCTGATCAGCCGTGATGATGCCGGTGACACTGAGAATGGTCAGCGCCGCCATCAACACTAGATGCGGGGCCAGTCGCGTAAAGGCCAACGTGGCCAATACAACGAGAATGAGTGCCAGTGCAAACCAACCCTGCCATTCCATGAATGAAAGTCCTCTTATATGAAGTGCTATGCCGACTCGAGTGATAGACATCATATATATAGTGATTATGGTGTGGTAATTGTTTTTTCAGGAGCGTTATTGTTTTTATGTATAAAGTGGCGTGTTTTGGCTTGCTGTCTTATCTATCGGTTGACTTAGGTGTGGTAAAGAGTTAGTCAATCCTGTAGTTGAAAAAAAATAGCCCCTAGGCGCCTCTCCGGACAGTACTGAAGGACATTAGATATTCCATCTTTAGTGTGGTGGAAATGGAAAAACCGCTGATGGTTATGTACGTTAACGTTAATGAGGTTACAATCGATCGATAAGCAATGATTTACCAATGAAATGCAGTGCGATGTCTCGGTATACATTGTTTCGAGAATGACCAAGGTAGCGGTCTAGCGGTCGCATAATTGCAGAGCAAGGTTTCTTTATTTGAACCACCGGCTAATCAATAGCCTGGTTAATCTGGTCTGGCAATATTTACTGAATTAGGTTTTGTTATTTGCTTGGAAGTATGTCCGCGACAGTCATGGATGCGCTTTTGGTTGAGTCATCAATCACGTGAGCATTATGAATATCCGTTATGTTTCACTGCATTTTCTAAGTGGCCGATCCTGGAAAATAATAATACCAACTATTCTTAGGAGTACTTGTATTGCGTGTATTTATCTCACCTTCATACACTGGCGCCGTCACTCTTTCAGACTATTTTGATTCGTTGTAGATAAGCCAGCATGAAACAAAAAAAACCAGAGATTATTCCAGGCGATAGGCAGATTGCCAAAAGTTGGCTGATTGCTATTGCGTTCTATCTGTTGTTATTGGTGTGGCTGGAGCCATTGATTGATTTTATATTGATGCAGATGCCGCTCACGCCCACAGTAGAAGGGATTGCGGCACTGAATAGTCAGAAGCTTTACATGAGTAGTGTCGCATTTGGTGTTGCACGTAGCCTACCGATTATGTTGTTTTTATGGTTAGGGTGGCAGATTGTCCGGGCGCAGCGCTTGCCACCGAAGGGAATGCGTTTACCAGTGGCTGTGTTGCTGATTGAAGGCCGCAAGGCTGTGATGATTGGTATGGTGATGGTGGCGGTGGCGTTGATGTTGTTGCTGCGCGAGTTTTCGATGTTAGTATCTGTTCAGACAATATGAGATGGCCATCTGTTTGTATTGGATGGTTATCACGGCCTAGAGGATACGTAAGAGATTGCCTCTAAGGGGGCGTTCTAACCGCATCGCCTGACACTGCGTCAGAGGGTTTGACGGCAAGCACGCCGCCCCTTCGAAATTAGTTGATTGTGCGATTACTCTAAAATGTCGCACAATTCATTTTGTAGTCGTCGTTCTTCAAGTCGTTGTTCAATTTCTCTGAATTTGTGTTGTTTGCGAATCCGTTTTTGTTCCGGTTTAGTGGTGCTGCCATAGCCTGAACGCGTATGTTTCTGGGTATGTACTTCATCATCGAAATTCAGCTCATCCATAGTTTTGCTCCTCACTTGCGCAAGCAATTATCTAAATTTGCCAAGATTGTATCCTGATTCATAACCGTTTCCGGAATATGACAGGCAGGATAAATTTATGTTGTTGCGGGTGATAAATGCAAGCGTTTAAAAATGGCTTCATATTCGTAAGGATATTGCAGAAGAGGCTCCTATCACCCATGGAATATAGGGTGGTAGGAATGGGCGGGCATTATGGTTTGAAGTTGAACATCTCTTGCACGGTGGCGTGCCCCATTTTTTTATGTAGAAGGGCCAGGGCAATATGGCTGCCCCAGTAGAGCCAAACGAAGGTGGCGATGAATTCGTGGACTCCAGCAAAAAACTCAACCGTTGCGCCAGGTTTTCCGGTTTCAGGGAAGATGAAAAAAAGTACGCCACCACTGGCGACCATGCCGGTCACAGCCAGAAAACCGAGCCCATGCACCAGGCCGGGCAGACCGCTGCGGGCATCACTCGCGGGTAGTTGTCCTTTTATTATCTGGCTGAGATCGTGTTTAACCTCGGCCAGAGCAGCGCCGCGCCAGGGGAAAAGTCGCGTCAGGCCACCATCGGATTGGTTTGTCAGACTCCAGAACCAGTGGGCCAGAATGATAAACAGTGCCGTCATACCAACGACCTCATGGGCCTCGAAGGCAGCGTGGGCAAATTTACTGGCATTTTCAGCATCAGGCGCGGCCATTAGTAGGCTGATTCCCAATTGTAGTGAGACGGTCAGCGCCATGCCCATGTGTAACAGCCGTGTTGCTCGGCTCCACTTGCCTTGATTCATGTGAGACTCCTTTGTGATTGTTGTTACTTGTCTGTCAGATTAGTCAGGCAAGCTTAATTCACGCCTACAGATTGATCCGGACAAAATGCAAAAGGCCGCCCCAAACTATTTCTGGAGCGGCCTTGCAGCAGAGGAGGTGTGTTTATGACTGTGATGTGACAAATTGGATGTCCAGTATCTGCATGTAGGTAAGAAGACCGGCATCTTGAATCGGCAGGACGATAGCATCCTCGCCTGATTCATTGTGGTGTGAGTGCCACCAGCCGGGTGGGGTAACAAAGAGTGAGCCGGGTGTCCATATCGCCTTGACGGGGTTAATGATGTGACCTTTTTCATCGACTTTATCACCGACCAGAGTGTAGGTGTTTTCACCTGCAGTCACGCAGAAGTCGATGGCCACAGAGTTGTGGCGATGCGGCAGTTGGGTGGCGCCAGCGGGCAGAATGTTGTAGAGCGACCAGAGGGTGTGGCTCAGGGTCTTGGTGAGCGGGCAGGCCGGGTTGCCCAGCAGGATGCCCACTCGGTTACGGGTTAAGGCATCTGGGGCGTTACGCTCCTGCATCATACGGGCGGTGATCTCTGTATGGGTAAAGAGCAGTGGGGCAAACTGCTGTTTGGTGGGCGTGACACCTAGATAGCTGAGCACGGGGGAGTCGCTGACCCAATAGATGGCGCTATCGCTGGTGGCGTTGTGTTTGGCCTTGGCGGTTGCGGGCACAACAAACAGGTCACCTTCGGACCAGCGGGTCACGCCCCATTCGGTTTCGCTGGTGCCGGAACCGCGGATCACATAGAACATCTCGGAGGTGGCGCTGGTCTCGGTCTGAAGTGATTCACCCGCGCAGATGCGCAGAAAGCTGGCCATCAAGTTTGGCGTGGTGGCCGGATAGGGGGTCCTTAAATCGGCAGAAAGATCAAGCGGGATGATGCGGGTCTTGCCAGTGCGATGCAGGCTGCTATCGAAGCTTTTGACCTCGATCTTAGGCATGTCCGGATTACTTGCCGACATGTATTCGTAAAATTGGGCGGCGGCGCCCCAGGTCTCATTGTTGAACTGGGGGAGGGCGGTCAATAGATTGGTTTTCATCGATTTTACCTGGCAAAAAGGGGTGGCCAGTAATGTTGGCCGATTAGCAGAGCGGCATTTTACCAAAAAAGCAGGGGGAATGGGGTTACTCCGACAAATAGCTCTTCAGGCGGTGACGCCAGCCCGGCAGCCAGCGTGACTCATCGCGGCTGGCGTTTTGTACCCGCCGGGTCAGTACAAAGTCTGCGGCCTGGGCAAACTCAACCATCGCGTCGTTCTTGCCGGGCATCGACTCAAGCACCTGTAACAGACCCCAGCCCTGGTTGTTGTATCGCTCTTTCAAAGAGGTGCCTTCGCCTTTGAAGTTGACGTAGTCGATCAGGGTGTAGAGACCATTAGGGTGATTGGCGACGCGGTAAAACTGCTGCTGCACATGCTGGCGTTGTGTATCGCTACTAAGGCTGGCAAGCATCTTGGGCAGGGCCGCCTCCATCCGTTTAACGATAAAGAGGGTCTGCTGTGGGATAGTCTCCTGCAGCAGTTGGCGCAGCTCCTTCATCTGTGGACTGTTGATCTCGGCATAGAAGGCATCGCGACTATCCCAGGGGGCGTGGCGGCTGTCACGTAACCACTGTGGCAACGTGTGTTGCTGTCGTAGCGCCTGCAGCAGTTGCGGGAAACTCTCTTCAAAGGGACCGGTGACACCGGTGGGATACCAGATAAAATGGCCTATACCCAGCGACGGAAACTCCTCGCCCATGTTCCAGACGGTCAGATTCTCCACCTTACCCAATCCTTCGTTGTGCCAGATTTTTTGACCAATGGCCATGGCGTCGTGGCTGCTTAACTGGAGCGCAGGCGCGCCTGCCAATACGGCATTGGAGAGTAGGAGCAGGCAACAATTGATGAGGGTTTTTAGCATCATGACGCCATTGTACAGAG
>JAYWDX010000254.1:0-7586 GCA_043779675.1 Tenderia sp. (SeqCode) | reverse complement strand
CGTGTTTGTGGTGCCTGTTGCGTGGGTTGCACCGCAGTCGGCGTGGCGCGGTCGATGATCTTGTCGAGCTCACCGCGGTCGAGCCAGACACCACGGCAGGTGGGACAGTAATCGATTTCGATGCTGTTGCGTTCCGACATGACCAGATCAACTTCGCGACATACGGGGCATTTCATGGGTTATCTCCTAGTTGTGAGTTGTGGGTTGTGGGTGTGGGTGTGGGTGTGGGCCAGTGGTTGTGACCGCGCCAGAGTCACAAGGTTCGCCGACGCAGGGAGCGCCTGCTCCAACCGCGACTGGTTTTTTCACCTTTTTGCTGGCGGCGGGCAGCAAGCCTGGACGGAGTGTGGTCAAATTTGGGGGGCACGGTTCGCCGGATGCCACAATATTTGATTCGGGCGATCAGGTAATGGAATGCTAATCAACAATCACCAAAAATACCACAGTACCAACATCCCAAAGACAATCCGGTACCAGGCAAACAGGGTGAAGTTATGGTTGGAGACGTAGGCCAGGAACAGTCTTACGACAATCAGTGCGGTGACAAAGGCTGTGATAAAACCGACGGCAAAGACGGGTATGTCACCGGCGTGCAGCAGGTCACGGCTTTTGTAGAGGTCGTAGATGGTGGCCGCAAACATGGTGGGCATGGCGAGGAAGAAAGAGAACTCGGTTGCGGCCGTGCGTGACAGGCCGCAGAGCAGGCCACCCATGATGGTGGCGCCGGAGCGTGATACGCCGGGGAACATGGCCAGGGTCTGGGCAAAGCCGACCTTGAGTGCATCGATGGGTTTGATCTCATCAATCGTCAGGATGCGCGGTGTCTGCACCTTGCGTTCGATGACCAGGATCAGCACCCCACCCACGATCAGCGCCATGGCGACGGTGATGGGGTTGAAGAGGTAGGTCTTGATGGCGCTGTGAAAGATCAGCCCCAGCGCCACGGCGGGCATGAAGGCGATGAGGATGTTGATGGCAAAGCGGCGCTCTTGGGGTTGGTTGATGCCGCTGATCACCTTCCACAGACGTTTACGGTAGAACCAGGCAACGCCGAGCACGGCCCCCAGTTGAATGAAAATCTCGAAGGTATTGGCGTCGTCTCCGGTGAATTCTAGCAGATCAGCAAAGATGATCAGGTGGCCGGTGGAGGAGACCGGCAGAAACTCTGTTAGCCCTTCGATGACGCCGAGTACAAAGGCCTTGAGTAATAAAAGGATATCCATGCCAGCTCCAGCCGTAAAAAGCGGCTATTGTAGCCGCTGGGGCTAAAAAAGACATTGCAGCGATGTGGTTATGGCGTGGTTTGGCAGCCGTTGTGGCAATTGACACCCCACCCCCCATTCACTAAGCTGTGCCTCCTGCACCTCATAGAGCGCCGATTTGAACTCAAATTGCGGGCGCGTAAAAAATACCGCTAAAGAGAGGCAAGCCTGCTTTAGCGAATGCTTAGCGGGTTTTTTTGTGCCCGCAGGAAACCACGGTTTGGAAAGGATGGTGTTATGAATGAATTTGATGAGTATGGTTTCGACACTCTGGCGGTGCGCGCCGGGCAGCTTCGTACGGGCGAGTGTGAACAGTCGGAGCCGATCTTCCCCACCTCCAGTTATGTCTTTGGCAGTGCGGCGGAGGCGGCAGCGCGTTTTTCAGGCGCGGTGCCCGGTAATATCTATTCCCGCTTCACCAACCCGACGGTGCGTACCTTTGAGCAGCGTCTTGCGGCGCTGGAGGGTGGCGAGCGCTGTGTCGCCACCTCATCGGGCATGTCCGCCATCCTCTCCACCTTCATGGCGCTGCTCAAGTCGGGCGACCACATCCTCTCGTCACGCGCCATCTTTGGCACCACCACGGTGTTGTGCACCCACTACATGGCCAAGTTTGGCGTGGAGACAACCTTTGTTGATCTGGTGAATGTGGCTGCCTGGAAGGCGGCGATCAAACCCAATACCAAGCTGTTGTTTCTGGAGACACCTTCAAATCCATTGACCGAGATTGCCGATATCCGTGCGCTGGCCGATCTGGCCCATCAACACGGTGCGCTGCTGGTGGTGGACAACTGCTTCTGTACCCCAGCGTTACAGCTGCCTTTGGCGCTCGGCGCTGACATCATCATCCACTCCGCCACCAAATACCTGGATGGCCAGGGGCGCTGTATCGGTGGCGCCGTGGTGGGTAAAGAAGATGTGGTGGGCAAAGATATTTATGGTTTTCTGCGTACCGCCGGCCCGACCATGAGCCCCTTTAACGCTTGGGTCTTTCTTAAAGGGTTGGAGACGCTGCGCTTGCGTATGGAGGCGCACTGCAAAAATGCCCAGCTGCTGGCCGAATGGCTGGAGGCGCAGCCGCAGGTGACACGGGTCAACTATCCAGGGCTGAAATCCCATCCGCAGCACGAGCTGGCGGCGCGGCAACAGAAAGGTTTTGGCGGCGTGCTCTCGTTTGAGGTGCAGGGTGGCAAAGAAGCAGCGTGGAAGTTGATCGACGCCACCCGCATGATCTCGATCACCGCCAATCTTGGTGATACCAAATCGACCATCACCCATCCCGCTACCACTACCCATGGCCGTCTGACACCGGAGCAGCGCGCCGATGCTGGCATCAGTGATGGTTTGATCCGTATTGCGGTGGGGCTGGAGGATATCGAGGATCTCAAGGGTGACTTAGTGCGCGGCCTCACAATGGCAGAGTGATAGATGGCGCGGCAGGGGCGAGGTATCGATACGTTGCAGCGTCAACAACTGTTCTCTATCTACCACGCCGCGCTTCAATCTGTGCATGGCCGAGTACGTGTTGGCAAAGCGCTGCGCTGCAACGCCACGGCACGGCACGGCATGAATGGCGATGTCTATGTGGTTGCCATTGGCAAGGCGGCCAGCGCCATGTTTCTGGGGGCAGTAGATGTTTTGCAGCAGCAGATTGCCAGTGCGCTGGTGATCACCAAACATGGTTATGCCGACGCCGAAGTGACAGCCAAAGGCGCACGCCTGATCGAAGCGGGCCACCCAACGCCTGATCAACCGAGTCTTGATGCTGGCCAGGCGTTACTTAACTTTATTCACACCTCCCCTGCTGATGCAGAGCTGCTGTTCCTTATCTCTGGTGGTGCATCGAGTCTGGTGGAGCTGCTGCCAGAGGGGCTCTTCCTCGCCGACCTGCAACGGGTTAATCAGTGGCTGCTTGGCAGTGGTCTTGATATCCACGCCATGAATCAGGTGCGCAAATCACTCTCGCTCATCAAAGGTGGCCGCCTGGCGCGTGAGCTGGGTGGACGCACCACACGTGTGCTGTTGATCTCTGACGTACCCGGTGATGATCCCGCCACCATTGGTTCTGGTCTGCTGGTATCAGAACGTTTTATCGAAACCGCAGCACCAATCGAGTTACCGCAGTGGCTCACCATGTTGATGGCCAGAGGTGTGGCTGCGCCGTTGGCCGATGATGCCATCTTCAAAAACATCACAACCGAAATAGTCGCTAGCTTAGATGATGCCAAACAGGCTGCTGCCGCGCATGGCCGCAAACTGGGATATGAAGTTTACGAACACGTTGGAACATTGGGCGGCGATGCGGTGCTGGTGGCCAGGCAGTTGGCAACAGCGTTGTTAAACGCCCCTGTCGGCCTGCACGTTTGGGGTGGCGAAACCACCCTGCAGCTGCCTCCGCAGCCGGGGCGTGGTGGTCGTAATCAACACCTTGCCCTGGTTGCCGCCACCGAGTTGTCTGGTTGCGATAACGTGCTCTTTCTTGCCGCAGGCAGTGATGGTAGTGACGGCCCCACCGATGCTGCCGGTGGCCTGGTGGATGGTGGAACGATTGGGCGTGGCCGAGCTGCCGGTTTTGATGTGAATGAGACATTGGCCCGCGCCGATGCCGGAACTTTTCTTGAAGCCAGTGGTGATCTGCTGCGTACCGGGCCGACAGGAACAAATGTGATGGATCTGATGCTGGGGTTGAAATGGTAGTGGCTATTTGAGTGTTGCTGAATGAGAGAAGGGCACCTTGCGGCGCCCCTCCGTGGTGATGCTTGCTGTTATGAAGCTGACCCTTTATTCGAGGGAGAGTACAAACCCTGCCAGTGTGGCGATGTTTTCATCAGAGACACGTGGCGAGTTGGCGGGCATGGCAAAGGTGCCCCATTTGCCGGTGCTGCCGTTGGTGATGCTGTGGATGATGTTGGTCTTGGCATCGCTCATGCCACGGTACTTGGCGGCCACATCGCGCCAGGCGGGGCCGACGATCTTTTTTTCGATTGAGTGGCATGAGAGGCAGCCGCTCTTTTTGGCAAGCTCTAACATTTCAACCTGACTGCCGCTGGAGCTGGGCGCCAAGGCAGCGACTTTGTTGCTGATGGCGGTTTTGGTTTCGGCGGCCTTTTCTGTTACAGCCTTGACTGCGCTGCTACCGGTCTCGGCGACCTTGGCGGCGGCATCGCTGACGCTGGTTTTGGCGCTGGCTGTTACTGAAGCTGCCTTTTCAGTGGCTGTTTTGGTCGCTGTTGCGGCGGTGGCGCTGGCCGATGCTGCGCTCTCTTTTACGGCGCTAGTGGCGCTCTCAACGGCTTTTGTGCCAGCCGCTTCAAGGTCGGTTGCGGCGTTGCTGGCGGCATCAGTAACACTATCGGCTGTCTCTGAGATCAATGCTGTTGCGTCTTGGGTGGCTTGTTCTGTCTTGTCGGTTAGATCGTTGACCAGTGAGGTTGACTGCTCTTCATGGGCGCTGTCGCTGGTGTCAGATTTTGAACAGCCAGCGATGGTCAGCGCTGAGGCGACGATAAGAAAGGCTGGAATCAGATGAAATGGTTTTTTTGCAGTCATTGCAATTACTCCTGAAGGTTGACAGATGGAACGGTGGCTAGCAGCGGGTGCAGGGTGGAGCGACGGTCGATTTGTGCTGCTGAATACTCTTTGTGTGGCGCACTTTATAGGTTCTTGTTTGAGGGTACAAGTATTAAAGATAGGGCTATTACATTGTTTTACTATTGTTGGGTTTGTTGTTCTTTGGCATAAGCAAGCCGTTTCGGCACCTATCAAAACAAGCCTCGCACCACTCATAATAGACTAGGATTTTTGAGTTAAGAGTAGTTATGAAAAAACCGCATGCCATTATTAAAGCCAAGCAGAAGGCGGCGCAGCTGTTACAGGCCAATCAGTTGCCGCAGGCTAAAGCGGCCTATGAACGTATCAGCCGTCAGGTGCCGGGGGATTATGAGGTGTGGCTCAATCTTGGTGCGATTGCCGGTATGTTGGGCAATCTTGATGAGGCGGAGTCGGCGTTTCGGCGGGTGCTGGTGCTCAATGCACGGCTGCCACAGGCGCAGTTGAATCTGGCGCGGCTGCTGGTGATGAAAAACCGTATGCGCGAGGCTGTGCCACATTACCAGCACTACATCGCATTAAAGCCGACGTCGTTGAATGGCTACTATCAGCTTGGTCATGTCTATGAGGCGCTGGGCGAGCAGGCCGCTGCGGAGAGTATCTATCGCGCTGCGCTGCTGCTGGATGAGCAGGATGCCGGGATTCACATTGGCATGGCGCGGTTGCTGCGGGTGAAGGGCGAGTATGTGGCGGCAACCGAACAGTGTGAGCGGGCGTTGCAGCTTAATGCTAACGCGGCGCTTGCCTACCTTGAGTTAGGCCATATCCATAAAGAGCAACGCCGTTTCGATGAGGCGTTGCGCTGCTATCAGCAACTGGTGGCGCTGGCACCACAAGAGCGCGAGAGCTATCTGCTGAGTCTCGGTGCGCTGTATGCCGAACAGGAGCGTTATGCCGAGGCGATGCAGTGTTACCAGCAACTGCTTGCGGCCAATCCTGATGCGGTGAACGGCCACTGGAACCGTTCCTTGTTGCTGTTGCTGGCGGGGCAGTTTACCGCGGGGTGGCAGGAGTATGAGTGGCGCCAGCATAGTGACGATTGGCTCAGGCAGATGTGGCCCGGTGAATTTTCTCAGCCGCGCTGGGCGGGCGAACCACTCAACGGTCGCACCATCCTGGTCTATGCCGAACAGGGTTTTGGCGACACGATTCAGTTTGGTCGTTATCTGCCACTGCTGGTTGCACAAGGGGCGCGGGTGATCTTTCACTGCATGGCGGAACTTGCCGGGCTGTTTGGCAGGATGCCAGGTCTTGAAGTGGAGATTCGTGATTACGATAAGGCGCTACAACAGTCGTTTGATTTTCATATTGCGTTGATGAGTCTGCCGCACATCATGGGCACGACGTTGGAGAACATCCCCGCTGCTGTTCCATATTTACACGCGGATGCCGAACGCGTCGCCGCTTGGCGTACACGCATCAACTGCGGCAACTTTAAGATTGGTCTGGTCTGGGCCGGGGCAGCGAAAAATGTCGCTAATCGCATGCGCTCAACCACGTTGTCAGCCTTTGCCGCGCTGGCCGCGATTCCTGATGTGACTATATATAGTTTGCAAAAGGAGGCAGCGGCGGGCAGTGAATTGATTGAGCAATGGGGCCTGGTGGACTTAGGGCCGACGCTGCACGACTTTGATGACACAGCGGCGGCGATTGCCAATCTCGATCTGGTGATCAGTGTTGATACCTCGGTGGCACACCTTGCCGGGGCACTGGCTGTGCCGGTCTGGATATTGATCTACTCATCACCCGAGTGGCGTTGGCTGCTGGAGCGAGATGATAGCCCGTGGTATCCAACGGCGCGGCTGTTCCGGCAATCACTGGGGCAGCCGTGGCCACAACTGATTGAACGTGTGGCAGCGGCATTGTCTGATTTACGCGCCGGACATGAGACGAACCAACAGAAGGAGCCAAGCTGATGGAGAGTCTCTTTGATCGGGCTGCGGCGTGTCTGGCAGCTAGCAGTGTGGCAGATAAATTAACCCTCACTCACGCCACAGCGCAGGCGTGGCGCGATGGCCAGCTCTCATTGCAATCAAACAGTCCGCCACAACCGATGGGTGAACCGGGGCGACCCGCACGGCCTGAACTGGTATCCCCAACCGCCGTGCCAAGGCGCAGACTCGGTACGGCGGAAGGACGTGCGGCGCTGCTGCATGCCATCGCCCATATCGAATTTAATGCCATCGATCTCGCCTGGGATGCGGCCTACCGCTTTCGTGATCTGCCGCCGCAGTTCTACAGCGACTGGGTACGTGTCGCCGATGAGGAGGCGCACCACTTTGGCTTGTTGCAAAAAAGGTTGCACGAGCTTGATTGCAGCTATGGTGACTATCCTGCCCACAACGGCCTGTGGGATATGGCGGTTAAAACCGCCTTTGACCCGATGGTGCGCATGGCGTTGGTGCCACGGGTATTAGAGGCGCGTGGCCTTGATGTTACCCCGGCCATGATTAACAAACTGCGGAAGGTGGGGGATGAAGAGAGCATCGCAGCGCTGGAGATCATCCTGCGCGAAGAGGTAGGCCATGTCGAGATTGGTTCACGCTGGTTTAAATATTTTTGTGACCAGCGTGGCCTGAATATGCAGACAACCTTTGTGGAGCTGATCAACGAGTATCAGTGCAATCTGCGTGGACCATTTAATTATGAGGCACGGCTGCAGGCAGGTTTCAGCATGGCAGAGTTGCATACACTTGCAGGGATGGGGGGTAAGGT
>JAYWDX010000253.1:0-2441 GCA_043779675.1 Tenderia sp. (SeqCode) | reverse complement strand
TTGAGGTCGAGCAGCTCATAGAGGCCATCACCCTCATACTCCATCAATACATCCTTGCCGGCGATGCCGATATCGGCAGCACCATAGTCAACATAGGTGGGGACGTCGGAGGCACGAATCAGTACCAGCTTCACGTCATCACGACTGGTATCCAGGATCAGCTTGCGACTGGTCTCTGGATCATCGATCGGCACAATGCCGGCCTCAGCCAGCAGCGGCAGCGCATCCTTGAAGATACGCCCCTTGGAAACAGCAATAGTCAGAACCTTACTCACGCTTTATCCCCCTCAACCCGGCACACGGCGGATGCGGGCACCCAGCTGCTGCAACTTCTCTTCGATACATTCGTAGCCGCGGTCTATGTGGTAGATACGGTCCACCAGCGTATCGCCCTCAGCCGCCAGCGCCGCCAATACCAGGCAAGCCGAGGCCCGCAGGTCGGTCGCCATTACCGGCGCCCCGATCAACCGTTCCACTCCAGTGACGATGGCAACATTACCCTCCACCCGGATGTTGGCCCCCATGCGCACCAGCTCCTGTACATGCATATAACGGTTTTCAAAAATGGTCTCGGTGATCGCTCCAACACCGGTGGCAATGCTATTCAAGGCGGCAAACTGCGCCTGCATGTCGGTAGGGAAGGCAGGATAGGGGGCGGTGTGAATATCCACCGCGCGCGGCCGACGCCCTTCCATATCCAGCTCGATCCAGTCCTCGCCGCAGGTGATCTTGCCACCCGCTTCGCGCAGCTTGCTCAGCACCGCATCCAACAGCCGGGGATTGGTATCCTTGAGCTTGATCTTACCGCCGGTGATCGCCGCCGCAATCAGGTAGGTGCCGGTCTCGATGCGGTCCGGCATGATGCTGTAATCGGTACCAGAGAGACTCTCCACCCCTTCGATGGTGATGGTGTCGGTGCCATGGCCGGTGATCCTGGCCCCCATGCTGATGAGGCACTCGGCCAGATCTATCACCTCCGGTTCGCGGGCAGCGTTTTCCAACACCGTGGTCCCGTCGGCCAGGGTCGCCGCCATCAACAGATTTTCGGTACCAGTCACGGTCACGATATCCATAAAGAAGTGCGCACCCTTCAAACGTTTGGCGCGGGCACGGATATAGCCCCCCTCGACCTCAATATCGGCCCCCATCGCCCGCAGCCCCTGGATGTGCAAATTGACCGGCCGTGAACCGATAGCGCAGCCGCCCGGCAGCGAGACCTCGGCCTCGCCATAGCGGGCCAGCAACGGCCCCAACACCAGGATCGAGGCACGCATAGTGCGCACCAGCTCATAGGGGGCGACACAACTAGTGATCGTGGTCGGGTCGATCTCGAGATTAAGCTTCTCATCCACCATCACCGACACCCCCATGCGCCCCATCAACTCGATAGAGGTGGTAATGTCGTGCAGATGTGGCACATTGCGCACCGTCACCGGGGCACTTGCCAACAGCGTCGACGCCAGAATCGGCAGGGCGGCATTTTTAGCGCCCGAAATGCGGATCTCCCCATGCAGGGGAGTACCACCGTTAATGATCAACTTATCCATTCAATAGACCGCTTATAGGGCGCACATGACGCCGCTGAGATGAGAAAATAGCCTGAAATAACGGTAACTTAAGCGCTCTTGCTGGCCCACGAGTCGGGCGTATAGGTTTTCATCGACAAGGCATGGATTGCCGAGCGCATGTTGTCACCCAGCGCCCCATAAACCAGACGATGCTGCTCCAACATACCCTTACCAACAAAGGCAGGCGACACCACAATCGCCTCAAAATGCTGGCCATCATCGCCAAAAACCTGGGCCTGACTACCGGGCAGGCCGGCCTCAATCATCTGCTTAATCTGCTCTGCTTGCATTGCACCTAACCTGCTTGATCAAAAAGGGGGATAGCCAGCGGCTCTTCCGGAACGGCATAGGATACCGCTTATGGAGGGATTTTTTAAGTGCAGGAATGGCCGAACAGGATTTTGCCCACTCACCTTTATTGTGAAGTGGACTCAAATTTTAGCAGGGAGGATTGAACCCGCACTTAATACCGCCGCAAGAGCAGCATATCCACAGACAACGAATTGGCCGCGACCGGCCCGAAAAACGCAGGATCAATGGCCGCCTGAGAGCCTGCCCCGCGAAGCGCTTTGGGCATCCACCCCATCCGGCAGCAGCAAGAGAACTTTTCCCTTCAGCGTCTCCTCCTCGCGCGTCTCCCACATGTTCAAAAACTGCTGCTGGGTAAAACGGCGATTGCCCCACGAAGGATGCCCAAAGCACTACGTGGGGCAGGCTCTCCCCCAGTTGCACAGCGCCATCAACGCCGATGCCACGGACGTGGCACGCTTGCGACATTGGTGACAACAGAAACTGAAGCGCCATTCGTAGTCATCACGAATCTCGTTCAGGCAAGCGCGAGGTTTGCGGGGATAGTTGGCACGATGGAGAACA
>JAYWDX010000252.1:0-8082 GCA_043779675.1 Tenderia sp. (SeqCode) | reverse complement strand
TGTATGTGGACAAGGTGTTGAGACTACGCTCCATCAGCCACAGAAGTCAGGCGGAACAGCTGTTAACCTGTTTTGATAATAATCAACCGTTATCTGAATTGTTGATTGCTAGCCATTATCACAAACTTGCAGCCCTGTTTGATTGCCAAGTCAGCAGTTTTGAGCGTAAGCGTTACGAAAATCTGTCACACGAACCCAATAAGGCGATGAATCTAAATAGCTACATCGGTCTGGTAGGCAAGCATTTTCGTGAACGGGTGACAGCGCAGGCACGTTTTCTTGATGAGGTATCGGCTGCCGAGGCTGAATTGGCATTTTCTGCGAGCACTTATTTTGTCACGCTTGACGCAGACAGCATCTTGTTGCCGGAATATGCGTTGCGCCTGATTCATAGCATGGAGCAACCCGGTAACGAACGTATTGCCGTAGCACAAACACCCTACAGTGCCATTCCGGGTTCACCTTCGGTGCTTGAGCGTATTGCTGGAGCCACCACTGACATGCAATACATCATTCACCAGGGTTTCACTCACCACAATGCTACCTATTGGGTAGGTGCTAACGCGCTGCTGCGGCACCAAGCGCTAAAAGAGATTGCCGTCACTGCCGAAGAGCGTGGCTATCCGGTGCAACGTTTTATTCAGGACCGCACTGTGATTGAAGATACCGAGTCTAGTGTCGATTTGGCCGCACGTGGTTGGACGCTCTACAACTATCCAGAGCGTTTAGCCTATAGCGCTACTCCGCCGGACTTTGGTTCGTTGCTCATTCAACGGCGGCGCTGGGCCAATGGTGGTTTGATCATTTTGCCAAAACTGCTGGGTTATCTGTTTAAGGCGCCATATCACAAGATCACCGAGGGTCTGTTGCGTACCCATTATTTGATCTCTATTGCAGCCGTGAATGTCGGACTGCTTATCCTGCTGGCCTTTCCATTTACCGATAGTGTAAACAGCCTGTGGCTACCACTCAGCGCCTTGCCCTATTTCTTTCTTTATGGCCGTGATCTGGTGCTCTGTGGTTACAAACCATCCGACTTGCTGCGGGTTTATGCGCTCAATTTATTGATGATCCCTGTCAATATTGGCGGTGTATTGAAATCGATTCAGCAAGGCATAACTGGAAAGCAGATACCGTTTGGTCGTACACCTAAGATTGCTGGGAGAACGGCAGCGGCACCACTCTACATCTTGGCAGCCTATATTTTGTTTATGCAGTGGGTCATCGGTGCCGCCTTTGATCTTCAAGGGGGCCACGTTGCCCATGCTGTATTTGCAGCACTTAATGCAACACTGCTGCTTTATGGTATTCGCGTCTTTATAGGTTATAAAGAGGGGTATGAAGATATAATGGCTTACTTTGCAAAAGCACCGCCACATGTTGCCCCGTTGGTAGCAGAGCTCACACAGCTAAGTGACCTTGCTATTCTTAAGTGTCGCATCGATAGTTCCCCCGCTAACGAGGGTGTCAATAATGCTCGGGTAGTTGAAAAAAAATACGGCACTTAACTCTAGTAATCGGATTGACTATTGTGGCTAATCCGGCTATTTGCCTGTTGATCGCCACTGACGCTTAAACGTCGATCAATACTGAGTTTATGTATAAGTATGATGTGTTTGCAGATAGATAAAATCCACGTTGCACTATTATTTCCCGCTGCTCTCCTATTCTCACAGGCTGCTATGGCAGATGAGCCTCTATGGAAGACTGGCGAAGAAATTAATAGATCTGAAAAATTATGTGGTCAAAAAAGTTTTGTGTCGGCGGCTCAGTTACATCTGGGGGTTTCGCACAACAGAGCTCACCTATTATCACCTGCGGAGCGTCTTGAATTGATCACGGCATTGGCTCAGTGCGATAAGCCATTTCTTGCCATTACTGAGTTAGAGAGTTTTGTTCAGGCGGAACCAAAGGTTGTTGAAGCGCAACTATTGTTGGCAAATCAACTTTCCTGGAATGGTCGTCTTTTAGAGGCGGAAGCTGTTGCTGAAAAGCTGTTGAGCCTCTCTCCCAGTGATCGTGAAGCGCGGTTGATTCAGGCTAATGCGGCCAATTGGCGGGGTGATTATTATACTGCACTGCCAATTTATCGCGATCTGCTGCTTGAAGAAGAGGCGTTTGAGGTACGTCTGAATTATACCTATGCACTATTGGCGACAGGTGACTATCATGAGGCTAAGATCAGCCACTGGTGGTTGTATGCGGCTAATCAGTCAAAGAAAAACAGTCTGCTCGAAGTGAATCAAGCATTGTTCGATCAAGCTCGGCAAAGTGTCACATGGCAAACGGAGTACCTTGTTGAGCAAGGTGGTAGTCAGCTTCTGGATCAAAGTTTGTCATTCAACTTCCCTTTTAATCTTTCCGGCATGTCACTCAATTTACGTCATCAAAGGGCAACAGCTCCCTGGGTTGATGCTGTGGAAGAGGTGGATGAGCTGATGCTGGAGGGGCGTTGGCGTCAGAGCAGTGCTTGGAAAGTGTCTGGCCAATTGGGATGGATTACTGGTGGCAGCACACAGGAAATCAGTAGCTTGAATGCGGAAGTTAGGAGTATGTTGCAGATGAAACGCTGGCTCTGGGATATGAAACTGAGTCACGAACTTTTTGACGATAGTGCCGCCATTCTAGCTAATAATATTCGGCGTCAGTATATCTATTCCGATCTTCAATACATGTTTAGTGATTGGCTGAGAATTAATGGCAGTTTACAAACCACCCACTATTCAGATGACAATCACTCCTATGGAGCGATGTTTCATGCCCGTTATGCTCTGAGTCTACTTAAGCCACGTGTTGAGATTGGCTATAAATATCTCCAGCAGGGTTTTCAACGTCAAAGTGATGGTGGCTATTTTTCACCGGATCAAACTTATTCGCAGCAGTTAACGCTGGGGCTTAATCGCTCAAGTGAAAGTATGGTGACATATGGCGAGATATTTTATGGTCGACAAACAACGGTAATGGCTGGTTTAGAAGCGAGGGACAATGTTGCTGGCTTGGCGCTTAAACTCAACTACAATATCCGTAATACGCTGAGTATCAACGGTGGTGTAGAAGGTGGCCATTATGCCTTGAGCAAGCCCAGCGGCTACTACTATTATATGGCCACTGTAGGCCTCTCAATTTTTTTCTGATATTGCAGGGTAACCGGCTCCCTGTAGGTGGCATCTACTGATGTTGTCATGGTGAACGTTGTGAGTGGATGCTGTGGTGTGCTGAGGAAATTACAAGCGGCATAAATACCGCTTGTAATGATAACGGTTTATGACTGAAGGTTAAGGAACTATGTAGCTATAATCGCGGTTCTGGAGATCGATTACTGCGGTAACTCCGGCCGGAACCATTTCAACCCCTGGGATCAGATCGCTACTTACCCAGCCACTGCCTTTCATTGTGTTTTGACACATGTAAAACTTTATGCCCTTCGCTAAAAGCGTCGACACCATATTGTCACTCGGGTTTGCGACGCCATAGCTGGCAGCATAAGCGGCGTCATTCAGTAACCAGCGGGCACCTGCGCCATAGGCAACAACAGCCGCTTTGAAATCCTTTCCTGCCACCATCTCGTAGTTGACGGTGTAGTCGTTGTAGATATTATTGATATTCAATACTTGCTGAGCTTTTCCATTGCGCGAATTGATATCGTTGTTATTCATTGCGATTACTATTTTCAGATCATCACGAACAGAGATGCAGGTGGTTATATCACCTGATCCAGCACCAAACTGCGTGTCTGCGTTTGTGGTGACAACATCTGGGCAGGTTGATTTTTTAGAGTTATTGAAGCTGGAGTCTGCCATTGCGATGGTACTGAGACAGGTTAGTAATCCGAAGGCAAAGACGTGTTTAGTTTTCAACATAGACGATATCTCCATAAAGTTTGAGCGGGATTTATGCTTACATTTAACGCCGTCAATATAAGCAAACCCTAATGACTATAGCAGTAATCAATGCATTATAAAGTTAATAAAACTGATAATTTTATTAATATTAAAAAGTCGGTATTAATGGATACCTGCCTTCGTGTTTTTAGCCTATAAACAAGGTGCTTTATGTTGGAAATGGTATCCATTTAGGGCACCCCATTAGTAATTCTTAATTATCGAGTGATGTTGCTGGGCTGTTTTGCTCTGGTGAAGGCCCACATTATGACAATGTTTTTTTACTCAAGAAATTGATCGATAAGATTGAATTTAACATTCTCTTCAATGGCGTCAGCCATGCGGTTGATGCCAGCTTCACGTAGGGCGTGGTAGTCGATCTGTTGTGCCTGTTCAATGCCGGCCCATTCCAGCAGCGCTTGGCAGGCACTGCCGGATTCAAACAGGCCGTGCAGGTAAGTGGCGATGATCTGGTTGTCTTCTGAGATGGCTCCATCGTTACGTTCGCCAAGATTAATCAGTGGTCTGTTAAGTGCCGCGCCGTGGCTGATGCCGGCGTGAATTTCGTAGCCTTGTATCTCTTTATTATTCAGTAGCAGTGTGCCGTTGACGTTGCGCAGTTGTTTATCTTTTTCCAGTGTGGTGGACAAATCGAGCAGTCCTAACCCGCGGCTGCTGCCTGCATTCCCCTCCAGTCCATGTGGGTCGTGAATTGTTTTGCCGAGCATCTGCAATCCACCGCAGATGCCGAGCAGTTTGCCGCCGTAACGTAAGTGGCGCTGGATTGTTTGTTCCCACCCCCGTTGTCGTAGCCACTGTAGATCGTCACGTACACTTTTACTGCCGGGTAAAATAATTAGGTCAGCAGCTGGAATAGTTTGATCGGGGCCGATGAATTGCAGATTGACCTGTGGATGGTGACGCAGTGGATCAAAGTCGGTGTGGTTACTAATGCGTGGTATTACCGGTACGATTACCTTGAGTTGTTGTGTGCCACTGTTTGTCTGCTCTGATTGAATAGCATCCTCGGCTTCAAGATGGAGGCCATGCAGGTAGGGCAGTACGCCGAGTACCGGTTTGCGGGTGTGATCCTCAAGCCAGTCGAGCCCCGATTGCAGCAGACGGATGTCGCCACGAAAACGGTTAATGACAAACCCTTTGATACGTCGCTGTTCTGATTCCGATAACAGTGCCAATGTGCCGTGCAGATGGGCAAAGACGCCGCCACGGTCGATGTCGGCAATCAGGATCACCGGGCAGTCCACCGCTTCGGCAAACCCCATGTTGGCGATGTCGCGGGCGCGCAGGTTGATCTCCGCCGGGCTGCCAGCCCCTTCCACCAAAATCACGTCGTACTGCTGTTGTAACCGTTCGTAGGATTCGAGCACGGCGTTCATGGCGATGGTTTTGTAGTTGTGATACTCACTTGCTTGCATGTTGTGAAGGGCGCGGCCGTGGATAATGACCTGGGCGCCAGTATCGCTGCTTGGTTTGAGCAACACCGGGTTCATGTCGCTGTGGGGTGATAGACCGCAGGCTTGCGCCTGTAGCGCTTGAGCGCGGCCGATCTCACCGCCGTCAATGGTGACAGCGCTGTTGAGCGCCATGTTCTGCGGTTTGAAGGGCACCACACGGATGCCGCGCCGATGCAGTACACGGCAAAGACCGGTGACCAGTGCACTCTTGCCGGCGTCGGAGGTGCAGCCTTGAATCATTAAGGTCGGTTTTTTCATGGCGCTATTTTGGCATAGCGATGGAGGGAACTGTTGCTTGGGTTACACTTTGCATTCATAAATAGTTAAGCAGGAGTTTTTGCATGGCCATGTGGCGTTTGTTGGGTTTGATGTTGATATTGTTCACTGTTGATGTCCGCGCCGCGGTGACGGTGTTGGATGATACGGGGGCGACGGTCACGCTGGCACAGCCAGCTCAACGTATCATCAGTCTGGCGCCACATGTCACAGAGCTGTTGTTTGCGGTGGGGGCGGGCAAGCAGATTGTCGGTGCCGTTGATTACAGTGACTACCCGGAGGCGGCAAAGTTGATCCCGCGTGTGGGTGGTTACAGTGGCTTTGATCTGGAACGGGTAGTGATGCTCAAGCCTGATCTGGTGGTGGCGTGGCGCAGTGGCAATGCCAATGCGGCGGTTGAAAAATTGCAACAGCTGGGGCTGAAGGTATATCTCTCCGAGCCAAGGGCGCTGGAGGATGTGGCGACTAATCTGGAACGGTTGGCTGTTCTGACGGGCCATGCGCCTGCGGGCAAGCAGGCGGCGGCTGATTATCGTAGTGAGCTGAAGCGGTTACAGAAACGTTATACCGGTGTCACCAAGGTGCGACTCTTTTATCAGATATGGAACAGCCCGTTGATGACAATTAATGGCCAACATTTGATCGGCCGTATCATTGATCTCTGTGGTGGGCAGAATATCTTTGCCACACTGCCAACATTGGCACCACAAGTCGACCTGGAGGCGGTATTGCTGGCCAACCCCGAGGCGATTATCGCCAGCGGCATGGGTTATGAGCGGCCCGAGTGGTTGGATGATTGGCAGCGCTGGCCGGAGCTGGCGGCGGTGAAGAGTGGCAGCATCTTTGTGATTCATCCCGATATTATCAACCGCCACTCGCCGCGAATTCTCAAGGGTGCGGCACAGATGTGTGAGCAGTTACAGGCGGTTAGGGCGCGGCGCAAATAGCCATTCATAAACCACAGCTACGGTCGATACAACAGGTGTCAATATGTTTGAGGAGCGGCCACGATGGCTGACAGCAGGTCAGAACAGGATAAATGGAAATTCAAGTACCTCGAATCGCTAGAGGAGCTGGAGAAGAAGGAGGGCGACTGGCGCGCGGCGGATCAGCTGCTGCGCCATGGCCTGAGCCGTATTGCCCTGATCTCCCACGGCGTTGATCCCACCCTTGACAACCATTTGAAAAAACTCCGCAAGGCGCTAAAGAACAGTGCCGACGTTGACATCATCAACGAGACTATTGAAAAGATCTCCACCTACATGAAAACGCTGGATGAACAGCGTGATGCCTCTGGCATGTTGCCCGATCCGGCAGCGGTGTTGTTGCAGGTGGTGGAGGCCGTTAATTTCCCTATATCAATAGTGGCAGCAGTGAATTCGCTGAAGGTTAGGCTAGCTAAACCTGACGCTGCTGATCATTTGAAATCCCTGATTGATGAGTTTTCCCGGTTGGTAGCACTGGCCTTTTATGGTGATGAGTCTGGTTCCGTACCTGTGCCACAGCCTGTACCAGCGCCAGCGGTAGAGCAAACGGAAGAGAAACTCGGTTGGTTGCAGCGAGTCTTTAAGAAGGATGAGAGCCGAAAACAAGATCAAGCCGAGGGTCGTGAAGATAAACAGCCAGCTGTTACAGTGCCGCGGACTTCATTCGAATCTCAGGCACCAATAGTCACCACATCAGTAATAAACGTCGAACAGGTGGTGAAGAGCCACGTCGCCACTACGGATGAGTCGGTTGAAGATATCTTTCTTGAGATACTGGAGTCGCTCGGCTTTCCCCCCAATCTCAGCGCACGGGTGCAGCAGCTCAAAGAGCAACTGACCAATGGATTGACCGCAAATAGCGTCAAAAGCATGACCGAGAGCGTGGTGGCGCTGGTGGTGGATATGCGCAGCGCGTTGGAAAAGGAGAAGGCAGAGCTTGAATCATTTTTGCAACAGCTGACTCAGCGTCTCACAGAGCTTGAAACGATGGTAGGTGGCGTTGAATCACACCGCCTTGCTTCGCTGGTCGGCGGAAGACAGCTCGATGCAGTGGTTAAGGCGGAGGTCAACGATATTGAAATCACGGTACAGACCTCCACCGATCTTAATCATATGAAGTGTGCGATTCAGATCAGCCTGGATAATATTCGTGAACATCTGTCCGAGCAGCGTGAACATGAAGAGGCGCAGCAGGAGTCCCTTGAAGATGAACTCAAAGGTTTAACACAACAGTTACAAAAAATGGAGGCTGAGAGCCAACTTCTAAAAGAGCGTCTCGCCAAAGAGCGAATTGAGGCGTTGACTGATCCACTGACCGGCACCCCCAATCGTCTGGCCTATGAACAGCGTGTGGCACAGGAGTTCGCCCGCTGGCAGCGTTACAAACATCCACTCACCATGATGGTGTGTGACGTCGATTATTTTAAAAAGATCAACGATACCTACGGCCACAAGGCCGGAGAT
>JAYWDX010000251.1:0-17274 GCA_043779675.1 Tenderia sp. (SeqCode) | reverse complement strand
GTGTTCAAGATCACCCTTTATTTTTCCTGTTACACCAGCGCTGACCACTGGGCCATTGACTTTGAGCACTCTCCAGAGCGCAGCAAAATCAAACCGCTGACTATCGATGTCGGCCTGCCACTGAATCCCATCGTGCCAGTCGATCTGCCCCTTCCCCTGTGCGCGGCTGTTGAGTGTCTTCAGGTCGAACGCCGCTATCGTCGCCTGTTTTAGATCGCCGCTGCCGCGCGCGCTGAGCGCCACTGTTTCGCTTGGCCACGTGTCATAAATGCTGTCGAGTGGTTGCTGCGGCAGTTGCAGCGTCGCCTGCCAATGCAGCTCTTGCAGTAGATCAAAAAGGGTTACTTCGGTGGTCGCCTTGACCGGGAATGTGAGGGTATGTTGCAACGTGGTCTGGTGCAGATCGCCCTTGAGTTTGCCGCTACCGTTAAAGGTAGGTTGCTCTGGTAGTTGCAGTTGCCATTGCAGCTCGATGTCGTGCCAGTAATTGTCATAGGGGTGCAGTGTGCCGTGTAGTGAAAGCTGCGCGATGTCGCTGCTGATATCCAGATACTGCAGCTCTACACCATCACGATTGGCGGTAGCGCGCAGGCTGGCGTTATTGATTTTCAGAGGGGCGTGGTCCGGGCGAACGATCTCCAGGTCGTTGATCTGTATGTCATCGAGCTTCACGCTGATGGGCAGCCGGATGTCGGGTAGTTGCAGCGGTGTACCATCACTGGGCGCGAGTTCGATACGTAACTGTTTCAGGTAGAGCATCTCCGCGCGTAACTCTTTGCGCCACAGTGCGGAGGGGTGCCATTTAAGCATTGCCTCGTCGAGTGTGATCTTGATTTTGTCGTTGTGATAACGTACGCCGGTCAGGTGCACGGAGCCGATCAGATTACCTTCAATGGTGTCGATCTTGAGTGTGTCAGGCAGGAGCGCTCGCGTCAGCAGCCAATGCAGGCCGCTGCCAGTGCTGAGTAGCCAGCCGCCGAAGAGCGTCGGCAGCAGCAGTAACAACAGTACGATGAGAATGATGCGGCGCTTCACAGGTCCGGGCCGATGTTGATATGAAATCGCCACGGACGCCCCGGTTCTGAGATGGCAGAGGCGAAATCAAAACGCAGCGGGCCGACCGGGGTCTGCCAGCGTACGCCGGTGCCGACGCCCTGTTTCATGGCGGTCTTAAAATCATTGACGGCGTTGCCGCCATCAATGAAGAGCGCCCAGCTCCAGTCCTGGTTGAGACGCAACTCATATTCGGCGCTGCCGGTCAGCAGGTATTTACCGCCGATCACGTTACCTTGCTCATCGGTTGGGCCGAGAGATTGATATTGATAACCGCGCACACTTTGTGAACCACCCGTATAAAAACGTAGCGAGGCCGGCAGTTTTTCAAATTCAATGGCATTGGTACCGCCCACAGTGCCGCGGGTGATAAGGCGTTGCCGTTCGCTGAGGGAGGTGATGCCTTTGATATGAAACTGCCCCTGGAAAAAGTTGATGTCGGAGAATGCACTCTTGGCGCCCCCCCGTGCTTCGGCGCTGATGCGTAGCCCCTGGTCTACCAGTGCATAGTTGCTGCTGAGACGGCGGCTGACGCTGATGCCCGGCATCAGCAGGGTAGTGCGGCGTTCAATGTCGGCAATGGTGTAGCTTTCGTTGTGGTAGTTGAGTGAGACGGTCTCTTGCCACGCTCCCTGCACTTGCAACAGGCTGACGCCGAGGGCGGCGATACTGCTCTGGCTGGTGTCGAGCCGGGTGGTGGCGAGGCTGCCGCTGAAGATCAGCTGCTCGCGGCGCGGGTTACGAATCGGAATGCGGTAACGACCGCTGAGGCTGTTGCCGATGGCCGAGGCGCGATACTCGGTATCAGCACGGTGGCCGGCACGGTTGACACGCGGCATCTCCCAGCCGAGTTTGCCACGTGGCCCGGTGTCGGTGCCGTAGCCAAGCGCCAGCAGGTAGCGGTGGCGCTTGCGCGGCTCCAGATTGACCACCACCGGTACCGAGCCCGTATTGGGGTTGGGCGGCTGCGGTTGTAACTCCACCATGCTGAAGTAGTCACTGCCCATCAGCCCTTGTTGTAGATCCAACAGTTTACCGATGGTGTAAGGGTCGCCCTCCTCATAGGGGACAAAACGGTAGAGGAAGTGATCATTCAGCGCACTCTGGTTCAGGTGGGTTTCGCCGAAGTGGTAACGGATACCGCTGCTGAACTGGAGTGTCACTTCGCTGGTGTACTGTTTCAGGTCGATAGCGATACGCGCGGTGGTGAACGCGGCATCGAAGTAACCGCGTTCGTTGGCCAGTTTTAACAGGTCCCGTTTGGCCTGTTCATAAAGCGCCTGATTGAGCACGTCCCCCTGTTGCAGAGGAAAACTGTCCCAGTATTTTTTGAGTTCCTCATCAGCCGCAGCGTCGCCGCCGATGATGCGTTTGAGGGTGGTGATTCGTAGCGGTTCGCCCGGATTGATGTGGTAACTTGCCTGCCACTGCTCATTACTTTCCTGGCGCAGGTTTTTGTTGATCTGTGAGCGGTAGTAGCCGTAGGGTTGCAGCGCGCTACTGATCTCCTGATCGGCCTTGGCGTGCAGGCGGCGGATACGGGCCTCGGTAAGCAGCGAGTGCTCATGTTGCTGTTCGATGCTGAGTAACTGCCGCACATTGGCAAGCAGTTCACCACTAACACCCTCAATGTTCACCGTTACTACCGGCGCAGCCAGGATCACAGCGCTGTGTAGCAGGCTGAGGGCGAGTAGTGCAAATCGGGTGAAGGCGCGGTTCATTAGCGTGGTTGTGTTGGGTCTTATATTTTTCCTCCTGACAGGAGGTGGGCCAGAGTATAAACCAGAGTGAAAAGCTGAGCTTGGTTAGCTAGGATGTGATCACGGACTCTCCCCACGCCCCACAATCCTTACCGACAGCGGCTGTGGACTTGGGGTCAGCGAGCGCTGTATAAAAGGGATGTCAATAGCGTTGGCGTCGAACGCCTCCTTGATCTCGATCTGGATCGAGTTTTTGAGCTCAATAAAATTCTCGCGTTTGGCCCAGACTGAAAATTGCAGGTTGAGTGACGATTCGCCAAAGCCCAGGAAGATGAAGAGCGGTTTGGGCTCATCAAGACAGAGTGGATTCTCTTCTGCAACCTGTTCCATCACTGTGCGTACCTTTCTGACATCCTCTTTGTAGGCGACACCGATCATCAGGTCTATGCGCCGGATCGGGAAGCGGGTCATGTTGGTCATTTCCGATTTGATCAGTGTCTCATTGGGAATGCGCACATAGAGGTTGTCGAAGGTGCGCAGCTTGACTGAAAGCAGGTCGATGGCAATCACCTCGCCGGAGGTGGCGCCAATGCGGATCACATCACCGACGGTGAAGGGACGTTCGGTGATCAGAAACAGACCGCTGATGATATTGGAGGCAGAGGTCTGTGAAGCAAAACCGATGGCAACCGAGAGGATACCCGCCGCGCTTAACAGTACGCTGAGATTGAATCCCATCTGGTGCAGGGCGCTGATAATGAACAGCACCAGGATCAAATAGTAGCTGCCGCGCTTGATCATCATCAAGTGGTGGCTGTCGATATGGTTTTTGGTAGCGCGAGTCAGCGCCAGACTGACAAGTTTGGCAACAAAAAAACCGGCCACTATCAGCATGGCGGCGCGCAGTAGTTCGAAGAGCAGCTGGTTGTCGAGCATGGCGTAGAATTTTTCGAACATGATTCCTATCCCTTAATCGAACAGTACGCTGAAGGCGCGAATCGCTAAGTTGCCCTTGTGCAAACGGCTGCGCGGTTCACTGAGCTGTAGCGGAGTTTTGAGCCGCGTTGGCGCCTGTTTGTCGATCTCCAGTGAGGCCATGTCGCCATCAACCTCACGCTCCAGGGTGATGGTTTCGGTCCAGAGCTGGCCGTTCTCATCGGCATAGAGCGACAGGTTGGGTGCGGGCAGACTGATGCGTTCCAGTAGCAGGTTGGTGTCGGCGCGGTTGCGGATGATGACGGGGGTGATGGCGCGGTGCGGTCGTAGTGGTACGTTATCCAGCGACAGATGGCCGTGGGTGCGGCTGGCGTAACAGAGTTCACCGCTACGGCTAGAGGGGCCAAACCAGGTGTCGGAGGCGCGCTGGATCGGAATGTCGAGCAGTGGCGCTACACCGCCTTCGCTATAAATTTGTAACCATACCGGTGAGCTGACAAAGAGCGTCATCTCCTCCTCTGGTGGCAGATTGAGCGGCGTAGTTGGGCTGGTGATTACCGGACGATCCGCCAGCGCGGGCACGATGTTGAACGAGGCATGGGTATTGCGAAACATAAAACGCGCCATGTTTTTATATTCATCCGGATTGATTGTCCCGAACTGCTGCTGCCAAAGGCCAGCAGGTTGTTCGGCACGAACACCGGGCTGATCGTAGAAAAAGCTCCACTCGTTGGCCTGACGCGCAATCGCCAGGCGCAACCCTTCCAGTTCGATTTTTAGCGATTGTTGACACTCCAATTCCCGCGGACCCCACCAAGCGGCGGGGTGGCTAGGTGTGTGTTTGGCAACAACTTCAGTCATGGTTTGATTCTGCGGTTAAGAAGGGATGGAAATAGGTTTGCGACAACTTCTATATAGTAACCCGGCAAGGGGGTGGGTGACAGCTCCCGCTATGCAATCAATGGGGAGTTAGCACAAATAATCCGCTTCCGGGTTTGATGAATCTGGGGGCAGATGTGGTTGAGTTATCGGCAGGATTGGTGGGCACCCTTATTTTGCCAGCTGCTGTTGGGCAGCGGCCACGGCCACGCCACGTTCAATGGGCGCCTTAAGGCGTCCCAGCACATCATCCAGTGCATGCAGGCACAGCAGAACATTGCGGCTATTGCAGGTGTGCCCCATCAGACCGATACGCCACACCTTGCCCGCCATGATCCCCAAACCAGCACCGATCTCCAGTTGATACTCGTTGAGCAGCATTGAGCGCACCTGTGCATCATCAACCCCGGCAGGCAGGGTCACGGCATTGAGCTGTGGCAGGCGCTCTGCCTCGGGCACCACAAACTGTAGCCCCATCGCCTCGATCCCGGCACGCAGGGCGAGATGATATCTTTGGTGACGCGCCCAGGCGTTAGCCAGCCCCTCTTCATTCAAAATTACCAGCGCCTCATGCAGGCCATACAGCGCATTTACCGGTGCAGTATGGTGATAGCTGCGTTTGCTACCGCTGCCCCAGTAACCCATTACCAGATTCAGATCCATGAACCAGCTCTGCACTTTGTGTTTACGCTGTTTGATACGCTCCTGCGCACGTTCATTAAAACTCACCGGTGAAAGTCCCGGTATGCAAGAGAGGCATTTCTGCGTGCCGGAGTAGACCGCATCCACATGCCAATCATCCACCAGCAGCGGCGTGCCCGCCAGTGATGTCACTGCATCAACAATGGTCAGGGCATCGTAGCGATGGGCAATCTCTACCAGAGTTTTGACATCTGACTGCGCCCCGGTTGAGGTCTCGGCATGTACAAATGCCACAACCTTGGCATCACGATTAGCCTTGAGTGCATCCTCAAGTTTGTCTGGATCCACCGCGCGGCCCCACTCATCCATCACCATCACCGCAATACCGCCGCAGCGCTCCACGTTCTCCTTCATGCGACCACCAAACACACCGTTTTGGCAGACGATCACCTTGTCACCCGGCTCTATCAAATTGACAAAGCAGCTCTCCATGCCCGCTGAGCCGGGCGCCGATACCGGCATGGTCAACTCATTACGGGTCTGAAAGGCGTAGTGCAACAACCCCTTCACCTCATCCATCATCTGCACAAACAGCGGATCAAGGTGACCAATGGTCGGCCGCGCCAGCGCCGCAAGCACCCGAGGGCTCACATCCGAAGGGCCAGGCCCCATCAGTGTGCGTTGTGGTGGATGAAATGATTTGATGGTCATGATGAGGCCTCATGTTTTGCAGAGCGTTCTGCCCAGGCAGGTATAACACTAAAGCCGTCAGGAAAATGCAAGAGCCAATGAGCGCTTCATGGTTTAAATAGGGCAAATAAATCAGCCACACCTTTCATGCAAGGGTGCGGTAGTATCCCGCTGTAGGCAAAAAAACAGCTATAAAAAAATACCGATCACGGGGGTGGTTTGGACAAATTTGATCGCATCTATGCACTGCATAAGCTATTGAGCGCAGCACGTCATCCGGTGCCACGCACACGCATCGAAACAGAACTCGAATGTACGCGCGGCACGGTGGGGCGCACCATCGACCATATGCGCGATTCACTCGGCGCCCCCATCAACTACGATGCCAATGCCAACGGTTGGCACTACGACCGCAAAGCCGGCGACCACCCCTACGAGTTGCCCGGCCTCTGGTTCAACGCCCACGAACTGCAAGCCCTCGCCCTCCTCAGCCAGCTCATCGGCGACCTGCAACCCGGCCTGCTCGAAGAACAACTGCGCCCCTTTCAAAAACGCATCGAACAACTGCTCGACAACAAACAGTTTGGCAACGGCCAACTAAAACAAGGCATCCGCCTGCTCGGTATAGGCGTGCGCAACGGCGGCGACGCTTTTCAAAAATGTGCCGAAGGGGTGCTGCAACGCAAACAACTGCTGTTTGAATACCATTCACGCGGCAAAGTTGAGATCAACCAACGCACCGTCTCGCCGCAACGCCTCGTCCACTACCGCGACAACTGGTACCTCGACGCCCACTGCCACCTGCGCAACGAACTGCGCAACTTCGCTATCGACCGCATCAAAAACATTCAACTGCTCAACACCCCCGCGCAACAGATCGACGAACAGATACTGAGCGACCACTTCGCCGACGCCTACGGCATCTTCGCCGGCAAAGGCGACAAAATAGCCGTACTCATCTTCAATCAATACAGAGCCCGTTGGGTCAGCGAAGAGCGCTGGCATCCCAGGCAGCAAGGACTGTTTCTGGCCGATGGCCGTTATGAACTGCGTATCCCCTACGGCAAGGCGCAAGAGCTGATCATGGACATCCTCAAATATGGGCCGGATGTAGAGGTGGTTGGCCCGGCAGAGCTGCGGCAGGCGGTGAGAGAACGGTTGACGCAGGCGCTGGGGATTTATCGTGAAAAATAGATCACCCCTGTATCACGGGATGGAGCACCTGCTGTGTTACAACGGTAGGCAAACAAATCGTGGCGTCATGAAAAAGGGCAGGGTGTGATAGATAAAATTCTCACATGTATGTGGGCTAAGTCATCTAAGGATGATGATGCCAAATGGCATCCATTAATTCTGCACATGTTGGATGTGGCCGCGAGTGCGGATGCCATTCTGGCCCGTGAACCGGAAGTGACTCGCACGAGGATGGCCACAATCTTTGGCATGACGTGGGATGAGGCCAGAGGTTGGTTGTTGCTGGTAGTGGCCTGTCATGATTTGGGTAAAGCCTCTCCTGGCTTCCAGTGCAAGTGGAAGGATATGACAGGACTGCAACTGCCGCGAAGCCCGAATACTGATATCAACCATGCTTTCGTAAGTCAGCTCGCATTAGCGGAATTATTGCAGGCGCAAGGTTGGCCCGATGAATTGGCTGAGTTGGTGGCCGATGCGGTGGGTTGTCACCACGGGAGTCGTGCTTCAGACAGCACTCTTTATCATCTGGGGGGCGACCGTAGTGCTATAGGTGGGAATGACTGGGTAGGTGCGCGCCAAGAGCTAGTGAAGATCCTGCTGGAACTTTTCGAACCATCTCAATCACCCTCCAAACAGAAGCTCTCCGGCCCGGACTTTATGCTGCTGGCAGGATTGACGAGTTTCGCCGACTGGATCGGCTCCAATGAGGAGTGGTTCTCCTTCGGCACCCCTGAAGATTGCAATGATCTGCAAAATTGGTTCAACAAACGCGGAAAGTGTGCAGCGTCTGCATTAGACGCAATTGGCTGGGAACCACGAACACCGCTGTGTAATGAACCAATGACTTTCCAGCAAGTGTTCGATTTCCCCCCCCGTCCTTTACAACAGGCCGTTGCTGATGCCTTGGCCGACATTAATGCCCCTGCCATTATTTTGGTGGAAGCCCCGATGGGCGAAGGTAAAACCGAAGCGGCCTTCTACGCACATCTGGAGTTACAGCGACGTTTTGGACATCGAGGACTGTATGTGGCCTTGCCGACCAAGGCGACCGGCAATGCCATGTTCTCACGCACGCTCAAGTTTCTGCGTGGCCGGGGCATGAATAGAAAGCTCGATCTGCAACTGCTGCATGGCGCAACACTGCTCAACGATACCTTCCAGAATCTTCATCTAACCGGCGTTCACGATGAGATGAGCGGAGGCGAGATCAGAGCAGGGGAGTGGTTTACCCATAAAAAGCGGGCGCTGCTCTCTGAGTATGGCGTGGGCACTGTGGATCAGGCGTTGTTGCCGATTTTGCCAGTGCGGCATAACTTCGTGCGTCTTTGGGGGCTTGCCAACCGCGTGGTGGTATTCGATGAGGTACACGCTTACGACGCCTACACCGGAACGCTCCTGATCCATCTCTTGCGCTGGCTGCTGGCGCTGGGTTCATCGGTGGTGTTGCTATCAGCCACTTTGCCGCCATCCATTCGCAAAAAGCTGGCCGATGTAGTGAATGCAAGCTTGCCACCACAAGAGGAGGCGTACCCACGTATCTCAGTCTTCCAGCCCGGCATTGTGGTGCAGAAACATTTCAATGCCGATCCCTCACGGCGACTGACAATCAAGCTGCAAGGTGTTTCGCCTGACCTGTCTGCTATTCGTTTGGCACTTGAAAATAATCTGGCCAACGGCGGCATGGGGCTGGCGCTACTGAACACGGTACAGCGGGCACAAGAACTGTATCAATCCTTTCCAGAAGGTGACGCGATTGAGTATGGCGACCAGCGAGTTGGCAAGCGACTCGATGATGGAACAGAGATATATCTGTTTCATGCTCGATTCCCTGCTGATTGTAGGCAACAGCGTGAGGATCGGGCATTGGCCACTTTCGGGGTGGACGCTAAACGTGAAGGCAGGAAGATTCTTATCGCCACCCAAGTGGCAGAGCAGAGCCTTGACCTCGATTTCGACCTGATGGTGACAGACCTTGCCCCCATTGATCTGGTGTTGCAACGAGCAGGCCGCCTCTGGCGACACAAGCGCCAATTCAGGCTGGTGGCAGAGCCATTATTATTGGTGGCTGGACTGATGGGTGATGAGCCCCCCTCATTTGAGAAACCGCTCTGGTGGAGCGCCGTCTATCGAGAAGATCTTCTATTACGCACTTGGAGTCTATTACACGCTAAACAAAGTCTAACGCTTCCTGACGAGATCGACACTTTGGTACAAGCTGTGTACGAAGAGCAAGTGGATGTTCCTCCAGCGCTTCAACAACGGTTGAATCAGGCAATGATGGCGGGTGAAGGCGATGCTATTGCCTATAAAACCCAGGCCAATATGGCAATCATCGGTTTGCCTGATGATGCTTCTTGGAATGATCCCGCGAGATTTGTTCTGTACGATGAAGATGCGCCCGGCGTACATAAAACTCTCATGGCGCAGACCAGGCTGGGTGACGATTCCGTTGTCGCCATACCTTTGTATCTGGATGATGAATTTAATCACGAAGCAACCCCCGACTTCATCCGGGCTAGACAATGGTTCCTGCGGGCCTTGAGTCTTGCACGCAAAGGCGTGGTTAAAAAGCTTAAACAATCAGGTGTGCCGGAAGGCTGGAAGAGCTCGCCGCTGCTGCGCAATTGCTATCCGCTACAGCTGGATGAACAAGGATATTGGATGGAGGATAAAACAGTGAGGCTGGATGATGAGCTGGGATTGGTATACGAGACAAAGGAGGCCGAATGAGCCGCTTCAATTTGATTGATGAGAAATGGATTCCGGTACGTTTTCTGGATGGCCGACGTGAAGAGCTTGGCATCAGCGATACCCTGCTGAAATCCAGAGAGATCGCAGCCATCGAAGACCCATCGCCGCTGGTCGTGGCAGCGCTACACCGTTTTCTGCTTGCGGTGTTGTATTGCGCCCTTGAAGGGCCGACGGATATTGACGAAGCCAAGTCATTATTCAGGGATGGATTACCTAGTGAAAAAATCAGCGCCTATCTGGAAAAGTGGCGGGATCGGTTTTGGTTGTTTGATGAGAAGTATCCGTTTGGGCAGATACCGTCATTCGAGCCGAAGGTATGGCGGGCCTGGACTGCTCTTGCGGCTGAGCATAACGCGGATAATGCCAAAGTGCTTTTTGATCATGTGGATGTTGGTGCTCCGGGTTCGATTTCAGAGAGTGGGGTGGTCCGTTGGATTCTTGCTACGCAAACATTCTCGGTAAGTTGTGGTAAAAGCGAGCTATCCCACACTGGCACTGCGCCGTCCGCAACGGCTGTAATGATTCTGCCTCTTGGGCGTGACCTGCGGGACACACTTCTGTTTTCTTTGGTTCCCCAAAATCGTGAAATTCTGGCTGATGATCTTCCCTTGTGGGAACGAAGCCCAGAATCAGTGGAAAGTTTGAAGGCTGGCGTCGAACGTTCGGCTTGTGGCTTTGCTGACATCTATACATGGCGTATCCGCTCTGTTCGCTTGAAAGAGTGCGATGCCGAAGGTGTCGAAAAGTTAGCTTTTGCGTCGGGCGTCAGTTGCACATCAGATCAGGTCGATCCGATGCTGGGTTACAGAATTGACGATAAGATTGGGAGATTACCTATTCAATTTCGTGACAAAGGGCTTTGGCGAGATTTTGATTCTCTTCTGCCCGATCAATCCCATCTGTCCCCACGTGTGATCGAACATGCAGTAGCGTTGTCCCGACTAAATCGGGATCGTTTCCCAAGATCAATAATGGCTCTCGGACAGGCAAACAATAAGGCAAAAATTGAATATTGGCGCATGGAACGTTTTGCCCTTCCTGGTGCGCTGGCAGCGGATCGCTACATCAGAACTGAGATCCGGCAACTGCTTGTTGATGCTGAAGAGGCTCAGAAATCTCTTTGGGCGGCATGCCGTTCTTTTGCGCGGGACTTGTTGAGTCGTGGCAGCAGAGAACCAGCAGGCAAAGACATCAGTAACTTTGTCGAGCAGATTCCTGTGAACGCTTGGTATTGGTCCACCCTGGAGGCTAGTTTCCACGAAATTTTGCGCGAGTACGTTCTCAATCGCGATCCAGAAGACATCCGCTATTTATGGCTCAATGCTGTACGTGACACATTGAGATCGGCATGGGATCAGCATCGTGTATCCGTTTCCACTGGCGATGCCTGGGCCATTCGCGCACTTGTTAAGGCAGAAGGGCGTGTGTTGCGCAAGTTGCAGGAACTCAATAACGAGATTTCAAAGCTCGAACCACAGGAGGTGTCTGTATGAGTAGTTTTATCGAATGGTTGGAAAAAATGAGCGAGGGCGATACTCGGGTGCGGGCGGTGTTGCGCCGTAGCCTAGCCTTTGATCCGGGGGCATTTCCGTCTGCCTATCCCTATGTTGAGCCTTTTGTGAAGGCAGAGGACAGCGCGTGGAAAAGGGAGGTGTTCTATCTGGTGGCGGGGCTGTGGGCGCTGCATAGAAACGAGGGGCTTAATGGTCAGCCGGTATCGCTAGGTAGAGCCAGCGCCACTCATCAGGATGCAAGTGGCTCGACCAGCACCGAACGCCGTTTTATTGCCCTGTTAGACGCCGACCGCGACCAGTTACCGCACCGCCTGCGGCAGATGGTTGCCTTGCTCAAGGATCAGCCCATCGACTTTGACGATCTGTTGCAACGGCTGCTGTATTGGAATGACGAGAAAAAAGGTTCCCAGAATACCTGGGCACGCGATTTTTACCGAACGCTGAACAACGAAAAAATAACCGACATGGAGATCAACGAATGAAAACGATAGTCGAGATTCACGCCCTGCAAAACTTTGCGCCGTCCAACCTGAACCGTGACGATACCGGTGCGCCAAAGGATGCGCTCTTTGGTGGTACACGCCGCGCCCGCGTTTCTAGTCAGTGTCTCAAGCGGGCAGTGCGTCAGTATTTTACGGGACTGGTAGAACAAAACACACTTGCATCGGACGATGTGGCCTTCCGTACCAAACGTGTCTTGGATGCGTTGATAAAATCATTGGTAGAGAAGGGGCGCTCTGAATCAGAGTCGAGCGACAAGGTACGCTTGGCGTTGGCGGCAATAGAACTTACCGTTAAGGATGATGGCAAGACCGAATATCTTCTGTTTCTCGGTCAACGTGAGATCGAAGATGTTGCGGTGATTATTAATGATAGGTGGGACTCCATTGTGGCTTCAGTAGTCGCACCTGCTGAGGGAAAAAAGGCCGGTAAAGCAAAAAAACAGGCCGCACAGAACGCCGACCCTGAGTTGAAGAGGGCCCTTGATAAGGTGTTTAACGGTGGCAAGGCACTAGACGTGGCGCTGTTTGGCCGTATGTTGGCCGACATGCCAGAGAAGAACCAGCATGCTGCCTGCCAAGTGGCACATGCTATTTCAACCCATGCTGTTGAGCGTGAGTTTGATTTTTACACCGCAGTGGATGACCTAAAGCCAGAGGATACTGCTGGTGCCGATATGATCGGTACAGTTGAGTTTAATTCGGCCTGCTTCTACCGTTACGCAGTGGTGGACTGGGAGAAGCTAATATCTAATCTCCAGAGCGATACTGAACTGGCGGCGAAGGGGCTGCGAGCCTTTCTGGAAGGTTTTGTGGTGGCAGAACCTACTGGAAAACAGAACACCTTTGCAGCCCACAATCCGCCAGAGTTTGTTGTGGTCTCTGTGCGCAGAAATACCGCGCCGCGTAATCTGGCCAATGCCTTTGAAACAGCCATTCGCATCAGAAAGGATGAGTCACTTACCGGCAAGTCAGTGGAGGAGTTGAGCAAAAAAGCCAAGGTGTTGCAGGCAGCATTTGGTGGCGTGGAGACCAGTTTTGTGCTGAATTTGACTGGAGCCAAAGTGGATGGGTTAGGGGCCGCTGTCACCTCCTTGCAAGAACTGCTGGATAAAGTTGTTTCAGCCACACAGGAGTGACCTATGCCTACTTTGTTGCTTCGTCTGGTAGGTCCGATGCAATCGTGGGGCACGACCAGCCGTTTTGATCAACGCGATACTGGCAAGGAGCCCAGTAAATCCGGTGTTGTCGGGTTACTGGCGGCTGCCTTGGGAATAGATCGTGATGAATGGACTAATCTGGAACCACTCACGCAGCTGGCAATGGGGGTTCGGCATGATAGGCCGGGGATGCCCAAGCGGGATTATCAAACAGCGGGTTGTGCTGCGTCCGATACCATCATCAAAGCTGATGGAACACAGGCAAAGGGTGGCGGTGTTGTCTCTGACCGTTTTTATCTTGCCGATGCCGCTTTCCTCGTGGGTGTTGAATCGAAAGATCACAGTTTGCTTGAGCAGATTCATCAAGCCTTGCGTAATCCTATTTGGCCGCTGGCGTTGGGTCGAAAATCCTATGTGCCATCTGAGTCAATTTGGGTGAAAGATGGTTTGCAGGATGCGCCGTTGCGTGAAGTTTTGGCAGAGTGGCCATGGATCGCCGCGCAGAGAAAATGGGAAAAGCTTCCTGAAAAACTCCTGGTCTCCTTTGAATCTGAAGATGGTTCGGGTGTGCTGAAAATGGACCAGCCACTCTCCTCATTTGCTGAACGACGTTTCGGAGCGCGCTTTGTGCGGTCAGAATGGATTTCTTTTCCACAGGAGGTGGCCGATGTTTCTGCATAGAATCCATCTTGATCCGCGTTGTCGTGAAGCAAGACGCGACCTGGCAGATCCTTATCAACTCCATTCCACGTTGTGTCGTGCCTTTAGCTCGCCCGAGGAAAAATGTCCGGAGGGTGAATTCCTTTGGCGGCTTGAACCTGAAACAGATCAATCAGGTTGTCCACGCATACTGCTACAAAGCCGGGTGATGGCCGATTGGGACAGCATTGGTGTGACGGGTTGGCTGGCAAAGGCTGAACCGGCCATTGACATGGAGGATCGTCTAAAACTTGATTCACTCAAGACTGGGCAGCGCTTTCGTTTCAGGCTACGTGCCAATCCATGTGTGAAACGTGAGGGTAAGCGCCTCGGCTTGATGCGTACGGAAGAGCAAGAGGCCTGGCTTGTACGTAAGGGTTTGCAACATGGCTTTGCTTTACCCCAACTGGTCTCTTTTGATCTTGCTGAATCACCAGACCGGATTGATGTTCGTATTTCTCAGGAGCAGATGCTCCGGGGAAAACAGCATGATGGTAACGGTATCCGAATCTACTCAGTGTTGTATGACGGAATGCTTGCGGTGACAGAGCCGGACAAATTCAGGTTGGCTCTGCAAACTGGTATTGGGCATGGAAAGGTGATGGGGCTTGGGCTTCTGTCCGTGGTTCCAATGGTATAAGCGGCTTGCATCGGCCCCGCCAAAGCCTTCGGCTGCGGCCTGCTCTTGGTCCGGCATGTGTAATCAACGGGTTGTGGAATCCGTGGGGCATGGGGCTGCCAATATCGCCTTACCTTGTCGATAATGTAAGGCAATCAGGAGGTCTTATGTCCACAGCAACCATTACCAGTAAAGGCCAGGTGACGATTCCCGCTTCGGTGCGGCAGCGGCTGGGGGTGAGTCCCGGTGATCGAGTGGAGTTTGTCGAGATGGAGAATGGTGTGTTCCAGTTGGTGGCGGCGAGTCGGGATATTCACTCACTGAAAGGGGTGGTGCCCAAGCCTGCCAGGCCGGTCACTATTGAGGAGATGAACGAAACCATTAAATCGAGAGGCGGTTCTTAACTGTGTCTTGCCATTCCCATATTGGGTATTATAATTCCCAGAATGGGAATGATTGAGGCCGCAGGTTATGTCTAAAAACAGATCGTTGGGTGATGTGCTGTTCACCAAAACCCAGCAGCAGGTGTTGCGCTTGCTGTTCGGCCAGCCGGGGCGGAGTTTTTACGCCAACGAGATTGTGCGTTACGCTGGGCTGGGGATTGGCACGGTGCAGCGGGAGCTGGCGCGTCTCTCCGAGGTGGGGCTGTTGGTTGTGACCCGGCTGGGTAATCAGAAGCACTATCAGGCCAATGTCGCGTCGCCTATTTTCGAGGAGTTGCACGGCATTGTTGTGAAAACCTTCGGCGTGGCGGATGTGATTAAAGAGGCGCTGCTGCCCATGGCGAATAAGATTCAACTGGCGTTCATCTATGGCTCGGTGGCAAAGGGAAGTGATACCGCTGAGAGTGACATTGACCTGATGTTGATTGCCGAAGGGGTGTCCTATACCGCGCTGATGACACTGCTGGGCGAGGTTGAGGCGCAGTTGGGGCGTGCAGTGAATCCAACGTTATATTCGCCTGCCGAGTTGAAGCGTAAACGCCAAGAGGACAATGCCTTTGTGCAGCGGGTGTTGCAGCAACCAAAAATAATACTGATGGGGTCAATGGATGACACTGGGGAATCTTAAAAATCTGGCAAAGATCAATCAGCTCAAGGCCGAGCCGCCAGATCAACGTGAGTTTGATGGCATGGTGCGGTCGGCCACGGTGCGGTTGATTGATGCTAAAAACAGTTCGCTGTCACGGGACAGCCGTTTTGATCTGGCGTACAACGCCGCCCACTCGCTGGCGCTGTCTGCTTTGCGCTGGCACGGTTATCGTTCAGATAAACGCTATCTTGTTTTTCAATGTTTGGTGCACACGTTGACGTTTTCACCGGCAAAGGCAAAGGTGCTTTCGCTTTGTCATGAGCGACGCAATCTGGCGGAGTATGAGGGACATCTTGAGATCGACGATCAGTTGCTTGATGAGCTGATTGCATTGACAGATGAGCTTCTGAATAGTGTTGCCGCCTTGGGGGCGGTGAGTTAGAAACAGGATCAAATAAATTCATGCTGCCACCACTTAAACCTATTCCCATCAAAGACCGCGTGTCGATGATCTTCCTGGAACATGGCCAGTTGGATGTGATCGACGGTGCCTTTGTGTTGGTGGATAAAAATGGTGTGCGTACACATATTCCTGTTGGCTCCATTGCTTGCATCATGCTGGAGCCAGGTACTCGAGTTTCTCACGCTGCAATTAAATTGGCGGCGATGGTTGGGACACTGCTGGTGTGGGTGGGCGAGGCGGGCGTTCGGTTGTACGCCTCCGGTCAACCCGGCGGTGCGCGTTGTGACCGGCTGTTGTATCAGGCAAAGCTCGCCTTGGACGATGAGCTGCGCCTGAAGGTGGTACGCAAGATGTTTGAACTACGCTTTGGCGAAAAGGCCCCCGAGCGGCGCAGTGTTGATCAATTGCGTGGCATCGAAGGTGCGCGGGTTAGAAAACTGTATGAACTGCTGGCCCAGCGGCATGGATTGCAATGGCACGGGCGGCGTTACGATCCCAAGGATTGGGAGAAGGGTGATGTGGCAAATCAGTGCATTAGTGCCGCAACTTCCTGCCTGTATGGCATTACCGAGGCCGCGATTCTAGCGGCAGGTTATGCCCCAGCGGTTGGGTTCCTTCACAGTGGTAAACCGCTCTCTTTTGTTTACGACATGGCGGACATCATCAAGTTTGATACGGTTGTCCCCCTCGCCTTCAAGGTTGCCGCAAAAAATCCGGCAAAACCAGATCGGGAAGTTCGTCTTGCCTGTCGTGATCTGTTTCGTAGCGATAAGGTTTTGGGCCAGTTGATACCGCTGATCGAAGAGGTTTTGGCAGCAGGCGAAATAGAACCACCCAAACCGCCCGAAGATTCCGTCCCCCCTGCGATTCCAGAGCCAAATTCCATTGGCGATGCAGGCCACCGGAGCAGCTAATGTGAGTATGCTCATGGTAGTGACAGAGACTGTGCCGCCACGCCTACGCGGTCGCCTTGCCATCTGGCTGCTGGAGGTTCGTGCAGGTGTATATGTGGGTGATGTGACAAAACGTGTGCGAGAGATGATTTGGGAACAAATAAATGAAATGGCCGAAGAAGGCAACGTCGTCATGGCTTGGGCGACCAACACAGAATCGGGTTTCGATTTTCAAACCTATGGTGATAACCGACGCATCCCCGTTGAATATGATGGGTTGCGACTGGTGTCATTCTTGCCCGTCGAAGAGAAATAAACGTTCCTTAACAATTTGGGAATGAGGGGGCTGAAAAGGACAGCTCAGTTGGTAGAATTCTGCGGGGCTGATTTTTATATAAAGATCAATTGTGTAGACTTGGAGTGTTCCCCACGCACGTGGGGATGAACCGTGAAACTGAGAGCAAAAAATATTTTGGACGGCGTGTTCCCCACGCACGTGGGGATGAACCGAGTATGTCTCTGATAGATGTAATCCCTCTAGCCGTGTTC
>JAYWDX010000250.1:0-7877 GCA_043779675.1 Tenderia sp. (SeqCode) | reverse complement strand
ATTAAACAACCGGCCAAGAAAATGTCTTGGATATAAAACACCCAATCAGGTATTTTTGGGAATCAACCCACCGGTTGCACTAGCGTGTTGAATCTGCGTCGCATTTTAATGCAATACGGTATTCTTTATTTGCGACTTATTAGTACTTGGCAATGACCAACATGGTTCTTCAGTAGTGCGAGGCGACAATACAGTGTGGTTCGATGTTAAAAAGGCCAATATGTTTTGCGATGATTGATGGCGTTAGTTGGTTTTTTAACTGTTTTTAAAACAGGAGAAAATAAGATGGCTAAGGTAACAGTTACAAGCAAAACCAGAGTTTTCAAGTGTACAGAGATTTTATCGCTCTCTGGAGTCTCCCCTGTGGCGCTACTTTTGAATATCTGCGGCAGTAAGTCTGGTCGTCTGGCGTTGGCAGAAAACAGCGACTAAACACTGTGCTGTTGCTCAAGTGGATTAGGCTGTTTGATAAACAACATGCGCTTGGCGCTGGCCGATATATTGAACTGCTCCAGGTTTCTGACACGGCGGCGATCGAGATCGCACGCTTGCGCAATGCTGAATATGCTTTAACAAAAACGACTGTGTCTAATGTCGGTTTAAAGTGAATAGATGGCATGCCATGGAATTGCTGCAACTGCACCGACACCTTGCTGGTGTTGTGGTGCGGTTACTCTTGGCTGCTAAGGTCTGGCTCAGTCAGGCTCAAAAACTCACCCCCTTAATGAGTAATTGAGTCTGCTGTTGCTGGGGGCGGGGGGCTGGCGTGAAGACGCCAGTTCATCCGTTTTATTAATGATTGAGTTGCTATATTTTCAGATCATCGGCGGGCAAACTCTTGACCGTTATCTTGTTACCCCAGAGCTGTGAGATTATTTCCGCCACTTGTGCGGGCTCTCCGCTGGTCCAGAATGTTTCCCTGCCTGCTGCATCAACGTGTGGGTTGAGCAGATGGTGATGTTGAAGGCGTCGTTGCAGTTCACGGGCAACAGCGGGGCTGGGGTCGATGATGGTGACTTCTGCACCAGCGATGGCCTGGATCAGATCGCGTAGAAATGGGTAGTGGGTGCAGCCGAGCACTAACGTGTCTGCTCCTTTTTCCAGCAGTGGTGTGACATAGCGGCTGACCAGCATCTGAGCAGCGCTGTTATTAAAATTGCCACTCTCCACCAGTTCTACCCAGCCGGGGCAGGGCTGTACGACAATCTTAATGCCGCTGCCGTGGCGGGCGCTGAGGCTGGCAAACCTTTCACCGCTGAGTGTGCCGCTGGTGGCAAGTACGGCTACAACGTTGCTGCGGGTCTGTTGCGCGGCGGGTTTGATGGCTGGTTCCATGGCGATGATGGGCAGATTAAAACGGGCGCGTAGCGTTTCAACGGCGGCGCTGGTGGCGGTATTGCACGCAATCACAACTGCCTTGGCCCGCTGGTGAATGAAAAACTCGGTGATGGCGATAGCCCGGGTTTCGATAAACTCTCGGCTCTTCTCGCCATACGGGACGTGGGCAGAGTCAGCGACATAAAGCAGATCTTCATGGGGCAGCAGTTGGCGGATTTCACGCAGTACTGACAGACCGCCAACGCCGGAGTCAAATACAGCTATGGGATTTTCTGGGGACATCACTCATATATCAAATGTAGGGTGCGCCGTGCACACTCAGCCGCTGCCAATGATACAACAGCCGTACAATCCTCTCTTCATTGATTCCGGTTTGCGGCAAAATCCAGTAGTGTTGTGTCAAGCCGTTGTGATGGCGGTATCTGTTATTAAAGGATAGAAACAATGGATCAAACTAGATTTTTTATTGGTGCCAATGGCGATGCCTAGGTGGGCTTGCATTTGCGCATGGGTAATCGTCACGGCCCCATTACCGGGGCGACGGGCACGGGTAAAACAGTGACGTTACAGACTCTGATAGAGGGTTTTTCTCAGGTTGGGGTACCGGTGTTTGCCACTGATATAAAGGGTGCTCTCTCGGGTCTTGCCAAAGCGGGGACATCGCTCACTTCCATATCCAACGCCGTGGTCACTATCAGCGACATAACGTTCCAGATTGCCAGTGCCGCCGAGGAGTTGCGGTGTTGGCCGAAATCAATCGCAGCATCGTCAATATCAGCGATGCAACTATCGAAATTGGGCTGGGAGCCAAACATTCCGCTGTAGCCATACATGAAATCGCCAAGCTGGCGACTGAGTTGCAGGTATCGGCATCGCGGTTTAAACTTTAGAAAGTGATGCCTCTATAAGCAAAAAGGGACGCTGAGGCATCCCTTTTGGTTTTAATGCAGGAAGCGTTACTTCGCGGTGCCTACCAGTTCATGCCGCGCTGGGCCGGGGCGGAGAGGGCCTTTTTGTTGCCTGCCAGATACTTGTCGAATATGTGCTGGTAAATCCGCTCGTGACTGAGCGCCTCTCCCTGCTCCTCTAACAGCCAACCGGAGATCTGTTCCGGGTTCCATTTCCCGCGCAGCTTCTCTTCCACAAGGATTATCATGGACGCGGTCATCTTCTTTGCTTTAGTCGCATTGTTCTTGCGCTCAGTGGCTTTGTGGTGGGCCTGCTTATGCCGGTAACCGCGCTCGCCACGGTTGCGGCGCAACTCGCGGGATGTCGTCGGTTGACTTGCCGCTACCACTTCAGCAATCTCTTGCTGCGTCATGCCACTTTTATTTAACGCCTCAATGCCCAAAGTAATTCGTACCCAAAACGCTTGCCCAAAGCACTGCGTACCCAAAGCGCTTGCCCAAAACGCTTCGCGGGGCAGGCTCTCTGACATCGTTGTTCATAGGTCAATTGCTTGTACTCACTCATCGTCGCATCTCTTGCCGGAGAAATACGATCAGCTTAATGGCAACTGACCGCTTCCTCAAAGGGTTGACAAGTGATGCACTTCTGGGTTGAGTCCGCGTTGTAAAAAATTCGATACATTCGCTAAACAAATTATGACTGCGGGCCGATCATGTCCTTACAGAATAGGGTAACTATCTGAATCAGCTCGGGGCGGAGTGTTTCCATCTTGATGGGCGATTTTTAATCGAGGTGTCGGATTATGAAAATTATCCACAAGATAAGTATGCTTCAGCTCATCAACATCGTGATGATGGTTGCTGTTGTCGCCTTTGGTCTTAGTAAAATGAACCTGATCGGTGTGGAGATTGACGAGATCGCTGTGGCTGATATCCCGCTGGTCGGGTCGTTGACCGCCATTACTGTGGCTCAACTCGAGCAGAACATCGTCATGGAGCGGGCGCTGCGTGCCGGGGGTGTGCCCGATCATGGTGGGGCTGCCGCAGTAAAAAAGCTGCATGGTGATTTTGAACAGATGAATGTCAAGATTGTTGATGAATTACACAAAGGCGAACAGCTGGCTGAGCGTAGTCTTAAGGTGGCTCATAACGACGAGAGTAAACAAAAATTTGAGCAGGTGCTCGAACAACTCAAAGCCATTGAGCTGGAGCATGAACATTATGAAAAAGAAGTTCTGGAGGTATTTAAACTAATCGAGTCTGGTCATGCCGCAGAGGCCGAGCAGGGTGCCATTAAGGCCGAGCAGCAGGCCGCGCAGCTTAACCACGAGCTGGAGGTATTGCAGTTAGAGGTGCAGAAATTTACCGATAAAGCGGTACAGACAGTTGCAGAACATGAACATAGCGCCATCAACGGCATGATTACAATCGCTGTGATTAGCCTGATATTGGGGGTGGGCATCGGCGTCTGGGTATCAAGGGGTATCAAACATTCACTTAACAAGACTAATGACACCATCCACCGTATCGCTGCCAACAATGATCTGAGTCTGCGTATTGATGAGGGCAAGGATGAGCTGGGCGAGATGGGTGCCAATTTCAACCGGATGATGGGCCAAATGGGCAGTGCTTTGAGCGAGGTCTCATCGGCTGCAACCCAGCTGGCGGCGGCATCCGAAGAGCTCTCGGTAGTCACCAATCAGGCCAGGGTGGGCATGGTTCAGCAGCAATCCGAGACCGAACAGGTGGCCACGGCCATGAATCAGATGACGGCTTCTATGCTTGAGGTGGCAAACAACGCGACACGGGTGGCTGATGCGGTGGCGAATGCCAATGTACAGACCCAGGCGGGTGGCAAGGTGGTGGAGCAGAGTGTTAAAGCCATTGGCAATCTGGCGGCTGAGGTGCAGAAGACCTCACAGGTGATTGAGGCGCTGGCCGCTGATAGCCAGAATATCGGGGCGGTGCTGGATGTGATCAAGGCGATTGCGGACCAGACCAATTTGCTGGCGCTCAATGCTGCCATTGAGGCGGCGCGTGCCGGTGAACAGGGGCGTGGTTTTGCCGTGGTCGCCGATGAGGTGCGCACCTTGGCGAAACGTACACAGGAGTCGACGGCCCAGATCCAGAAAACTATCGAGACACTACAGGCCCGGGCCGCTGAGGCAGTGGCGGTGATGGCAAGCGGGCAGAGGTTGGCGCAGCAAGGCGTCACCCAGGCGGGTGAAGCAGGGGCATCGCTCACGTCCATATCCAGCGCCGTGGTCACTATCAGCGACATGACGTTCCAGATTGCCAGTGCCGCCGAGGAGCAGAGTGCGGTATCGGCGGAGATCAACCGCAGCATCGTCAATATCAGCGACGCCACTATCGAAATGGGGCGGGGAGCCAAACATTCCGCTGTAGCCATACATGAAATCGCCCAGCTGGCGACCGAGTTGCAGACCTCGGTGTCGCGTTTCAAGCTTTAGGTTCTGTTGACATTTCGAATCTACACACCCTCGCTACGATCCAAATAGTCTCGCTGCGTTGTTCTGTTTTTGCGGGGTGGGATGGCAGGCGTCATACCTTGCGCGATGGCCTGCTCGACGATGGCATCGCTGTCGTAGCCCTTGTCGGTTAGCAGGTGTTCGGCACTGATCCCCTCAATCAATTGTGCAGCCTGCGTACAATCTGCAGTGGTACCCCGCGTAATAATGACTCGGATCGGCATACCATGCGCATCCACGGCCAGATGCAGCTTGGTATTGAGCCCCCTTTTGTAAGGCCCATGGCTTGATTGCCACCCCGGGCACCTGCGGCGTGGGGATGAACCTTGATGTGGCTGGCATCAATCATCAGCCATTCGTAGTCGGGATCAATGATCAATGGCTCCAGCAAGGCCTCCCACGCCCCACTGTCACGCCATCGGCAAAATCTTCGGTGCGTGTTCTTCCCGTCCCCATAGGCGGGCGGCAAATCCCGCCACGGCGCGCCCGTTCTCAACATCCAACACACGGCATTAATAAATCGTCGGTTGTCGTGTGCGACACCTCCCCACGCGCCTTTACGACCCGGCAACCGTGGCTCCAGGAGAGACCATGCCGCATCGGAGATGTCATGTCGCTGATAGGCATCGGTCATGCGTACTCACAATAAAATTTATGTAAAACAATGTGTTACACATATTGTGACGACATTGCCTAGCAGGGTGTTGAAATTTATCCGCTACTCTTGGCGAATAGGCTTGTTCAGAATTTTCGCGCACCATGGCACCCAGCCATACGTGACTAAGGCGCGCCTGAAATACCGGGGCAGTCGCTTGGGCGCGGCACTATGTCAGTTGTTATGCCAGTGGGCCCCAGTAGGGCTGATAATCAAATCGGATGATGTGTGGTTAGGTGGCGCACCGGCGAGGTGCGCCACCTGGAAGATTCGTGTTGCGCCGTTGGCGAGAGCAAGGGATTGGGCCTCGGCGGCGCTGATGGGCAATGCCCTCTGATATGACGACAACTACTCTTCGAGTATTTTGTTGTAGAGGGAGAGAAGGGCACCGGGGGGGAGTGAGTCGGTGTCGGAATATTGCGCACTATTTTTACTCGGGATTTCGCAGGCATTAATGGGGCCGGAGATAACCAGGAGTAATGAGGCAAGCAGGGCGGCATTTATGGTTCTAGCAAGTTTCATGATGTTTCTCCTAACGTTTGAGGCCAACATTGAGCAACTCCTTTGCCTCAATTCATCCGTTACACCTTTTATCGGATCTGACTTGTATTACTTTTATCTAAAACATGGAAATAGTTGTTTGGGGCAGCGAGCTGGGAGGGGTGATGGAGTTAGGCCGTCCATAAAAAGGGACGCCGAGGCGTCCCTTTTGGTTTTAATGCAGGAAGCGTTACTTCACGGCACCTACCAGACTACTGCCCATAGTGTCCGGCAGACGTGGCATATCGATCTTGGGGAACTCGCCGGTCAGGCTTTCAAGAAAGACCACGATATCGGCAACTTCCTTGTCGTTCAGCTCCTTGCCGAGCTGGCTCTTGGCCATGACACGCACGGCTTCGTTCAGGGTCTGCACCGAGCCGTTGTGGAAGTACGGGGCGGTTACCGCGATGTTACGCAGGGTTGGGACGCGCCAGACGTTCTTGTCGCCCTCCTGCTTGGTCACCTCGTAACGGCCCAGGTCATCCAGCAGCTTGTATTTGGCGTCGTAGTCGCTCGCCATCATCGGGAACTTCTGGTAGAAGCCCTGGCCCACTGGCATCAGAGGACCAGCGAAGATGGGGCCACTGTGGCAGGCGTTGCAACCGTTTTCTTCAAACAGCTTCATGCCGCGCTGGGCCGGGGCGGAGAGGGCCTTTTTGTTGCCTGCCAGATACTTGTCGAAGGGGCTGTTGCGGGTGATCAGGGTGCGCTCGAAGGCGGCGATGGCCTTGGCCATGTTGTCGTAGCTCACCGCATCCTTGCCACCGAAGGCCTTGTTGAACTGCGCGACGTAGCCAGGAATGGCGTTGAGGCGCTCAACCACTGCTTCGGCGCTGGGCATGCCCTTCTCGACCGGGTTCAGGGGTGGCCCTTTGGCCTGATCTTCCAGGGAGTTGGAGCGGCCGTCCCAGAACTGGACGCTGAGGAGCGCGGAGTTCCAGACAGTAGGGGCGCTACGGCCGCCGCGCTGGCCGTGGATGCCGACGGAGGTGGCGCGGTTGTCGGTGCCGCTGGACATGAGGTTGTGGCAGGAGTTGCAGGAGACGGTGCCGTCGACGGAGAGGCGGGGATCGAAGTAGAGCTGCTTGCCCAGCTCCACCTTGGCGGCGGTGGTGGGGTTGTTCGCCGGGGCGGGGATGTTTTTGGGCAACGCCTCGAAGGCGCTGACGCTGCTGGCGCCCACGAGCAGCATGGCTGCACCGGTGGCCAGGATGGTACGTTTGGATTTAGTCATCATCGATCTTCTCCTAAGGACTCTCGAATGTTGTGTTGCAGTACGGGTAGTGACCCTGCTGGCGGCAATGGTATGTTTGGACTAAGACTAAGTCAATATCATATCACCATGTTTATTAATGATAGTTCTTGATATAAATGATCGGACTTGGCTATTTGTTTGATGTTTTGCATGGGATTTTATTATCAACACACTTGGTAAAAGCCACCGGCTTTAGCCGGTGACTTTGACCTTCATGTGTTAACTCATGCGCGTTTAGGCAGGTGCGGTTGACGACTTTAGTCGTCGCACCTGACTGCGCTAACCCACCTGCTTTAGCAGGTGGTAGTTCAGTGGCAAGGTGGTTTGGATTATTCAAAGTGGTAAATGTTTACAGTCATGTGACGATAGGTGGGAGGGTTAACTACTGGTTTGTAAATCGAGCCAGTGAATCACCATGAGAAATAATATCAATTATACAAATGAGTGAATGGGCGACTATAGTAATTACGTATTCACAAACAACCCACTCTTAAACCACAAAAGGAGTTCGACATGAGTAAGAAACCCCAGTGTCCTATGACCACCACTAATGGCGCCCCAGTTGCCGAGGATCAGAACAGCATCAGCGCCGGTGAGCGTGGTTCGTTGACCTTTGACAATTTCCGTATGTTTGAGAAGCTGGCCCACTTTAACCGCGAGCGTATCCCTGAGCGAGTGGTGCATGCCCGTGG
>JAYWDX010000249.1:0-2592 GCA_043779675.1 Tenderia sp. (SeqCode) | reverse complement strand
ATCCTCGCCAAACACACCCTCATCATCTACATCCAGGCCACCGACCGGGACGAGAAGGAGTTGATCCGCCGCGCCGAACGCGCCCCCAAACCACTGTACTACCGCGAGGCGTTTCTCGACGAACAGCTGGCGGTCTACCTGCAGGAGCGCAAGCTCGACTACATCGCCCAGATCGAGCCTGATGACTTTGTGCGCTGGATCTTCTCGCGCCTCTTCTATTCGCGCATCCCGCGTTACGAGGCGATTGCGCAGCAGTACGGTTACACCATCACCACCACCGACCTGTCCCATGTGCAGACCGAATTCGATTTTCTGGCGTTAATAGAAAAAGCATTGGAGAAATAAGACGATGCCACTGGTAGCCAACAGCGACTTACCCGCCTTCAAACGCCTGGAGATCGAAGGCGAGACCATCATCCCCGGCGACACTGCGCTGCACCAGGACATCCGCGAGCTGCACATCGGCCTGCTCAACATGATGCCCGATGCCGCACTCACCGCTACCGAGCGCCAGTTCTTCCGCCTCGTCGGCGAGAGCAACCAGATCGCCCAGTTCTACATGCACCCTTTTACACTGCCAGAGCTGCCGCGCCGTGAAGAGGGGCTGGCCCACATCGCCAAATATTACGAGAGCTTCGACGAGATCAAGGAGGCGGGGCTAGACGCGCTTATCATCACCGGCGCCAACGTCACCCAACCCAACCTGGCGCTGGAACCATTCTGGAAACCACTCAACGACGTCATCGACTGGGCCTACGAAAACGTCACCTCCACCCTCTGCTCCTGCCTCGCCACCCACGCCGTCATGCAGTTCCGTTACGGCCAGACGCGCAAACATCTCGGTTTCAAACGCTGGGGCGTCTATCCCCACTACCTACTCAACCGCAACCACCCGCTGGTAGCCGGAGTGAACACCCGCTTCGACGTGCCGCACTCACGCTTCAACAACATCAGCCGCGAACAGTTTGAAGCGGCGGGTCTGCATGTATTGGTGGAGAGCGAAGAGGCGGGCGTGCATCTGGCCGTGAGCGAAGACCAGTTCCGCATCGTCTTCTTCCAGGGCCACCCCGAGTACGACATCATCAGCCTGCTCAAAGAATACAAACGCGAGATCAACCACTTCATCAACGGCGCGCGTGGTGATTATCCACCCATGCCGGGGAACTACTTCAGCCGCCAGATCGCCGCGATACTGGAAGAGCACAAGGCCCACGTCATCAGCGCCAAGGCGAAAGGTGAAGCAGCACCGGAGCTGCCCGAACACCTCATCATCGAACAGCTCGACAACACCTGGCACGACAGCGCCGAAGCGGTATTGAATAACTGGATCGGCAAGGTCTACCAGCTCACCAACATGGATCGCAAGAAGCCGTTTCAGGACCACATCGATCCGAATGATCCGCTGGGGTTGAGGGAGTAAAGAATCGTAGGGTGCCCAAAGCACTACGTACCCAAAGCGCTTGCCCAAAGCACTGCGTGGGGTAGGCTCTGGGGCAGGCCCTGGGCAACCCACCTTTAGGGTTGCCCACGCGGAGCGTTACCAGCAACCACCGAATTATCCGCGTGGGCACAAAAAACGTACCCACCCTACGCAACTGGTTCTTGTTTGCAGCAGACAGATAAGCCTCGTAGCACCTCTTTGCAAAGCCTATCTGTATTCTTGTCTCGCCAATGAAAAATTGCCATTTCTCCATAAGAAGCTGCCTCCCCTCGTATCGTAAATCGGGTTAGCGTAGCGTAACGCAGCATTCACATCCTCTCTATTTGCCTATCTTGCACCCGCGCCATCACCACAACCCCCATCAACGCCCCCAGCAGCGCCATCCCCATATCCGACTGCGTATCCCACACATATCCCTGCGTGCCGAGAAATGCTTCGGCGGAGTCGCCTGTTGACACCGCCACCCACCACTCAATCAACTCATAAAAAGCGCTAATGGCGAGGCTGAAGCAGACGACGAAGAAGTTGATCCAGTAACGGCCATTCACCACGCCATTACGGATGATGATCTCGCGGGCGACGAGTGCGGGGACGAAGCCCTGGGCGAAGTGGCCGACCTTGTCGAAGTTGTTGCGGTCGGAGTGCAGCAACTCTTTGATCCAGTCGAAGAGCGGTACTTCGGCGTAGGTGTAGTGGCCACCGACCATGAGGATGATGCAGTGGCCGAGCAGCAGCCAGTAGACCAGTGGTGTGAACTGAAACCGTTTACGGGTGGCGAAGAACAGCACGAAGGCGACCAGCGCCGGGATCACCTCCAGCCACCAGGTGAAGCTGTCTTTGGGGTTGATGGCGGACCATAACAGCACCACGCCGTAGATGATCAGCCACAATGGCGTCATGGCGCGAGTCGCTTTTTCAGGGTTTTGTTGATGGCGCGGGAGGCGGCCATGAAGCCGAAACTGGCGGTGACAAATGTTGCCGAGCCGTAACCGAAGCGACAGTCGAGTGAGACGCCGTGGACGCCGGGTTTTTCACAGCTGACCGTGCCATCTTCCTTGGGGTAGACCTGCTGCTGGCTGGAGAAGACACACTCAACGCCGAAAGTACGCTTGGCATTGCGGGTAAAGTTGAAATCACTACGCAGCCGCGAA
>JAYWDX010000248.1:0-6051 GCA_043779675.1 Tenderia sp. (SeqCode) | reverse complement strand
CCGTCACTCGCTAGCGCTCCTAACTACGAAAGGGCAGACGGCGTAGCCTATCCGGGACTAGCGGCCCTCGCTTCGCTATCCATGGCCGCCAGCGTATGCTGCCGCTGAATTCGGCACCGCCGTACAGAAAAGCAAACTCCCCAACGGTCTGGCAGAGGTGTTACCCAATGGCGTGCGAGTATCGCGCTACTACACCACCATGGCCCAGCTGGCCGAGACCATCGCTGCCCAGTCGCAACATCAGCACAAAATCACCTATGTGCTGCTGGCCGAAGAGATCAATCACTTTAAACATTCGGTGGTTCAGCTGCTGGAGATGGCCGATTCCGCGCTTGAAAATTACAACAGCGAAACGTGCACCACTGCCTTGGCTGAGATCGAGAGCCATTATCAGCAGCTCAAGGCGGCACTGTTAAGGGATGGTACCGCCGAGAAAATCAGCATTAAGGAGATGGTGATGCAATTAGAACTGATGAGCCATATCCGACGGTTGGCAGAACAGGCTGAAAAGGGTGCGCGCTATCTCCACAGTTTCAAAGAGCACATCCCCGCTGAGGCGCTGGAGGAATCCGAGGCCAACTTAAAAGAGTCTGTAAACTAAGAATCTCAACAACCGTCCGCAACTATTATCCTTCGTAAAATTTTATGGAAGTTGGTTAATCATGGCCCCGATAAGGGATCTGTTTGAGAAAAATCGTGCATGGACCAAGGTCATACAGGCTCGAGACCCCCAATTTTTCCAAAAGCTCGCCCTGCAACAAGCACCTAAATATCTCTGGATTGGCTGTTCCGACAGTCGCGTCCCTGCCAACGAGATCGTTGGCCTACTGCCCGGCGAACTGTTTGTGCATCGCAACGTCGCCAATATCATTATTCACACCGACTTTAACTGCCTGTCAGTGATCCAGTACGCCGTCGACGTGCTCAAGGTGGAGCACATCATTGTCTGTGGCCATTACGGCTGCGGCGGCGTGCGGGCAGCGATGGAGGACAAGTCGTTTGGTCTGGTAGACAACTAGCTGCGCCACATTCGCGACGTCTACCAGAAACATGAGACACACCTCTTCACCATTAAAGACATGGACAAACGTTGGGACAAACTTTGTGAGCTGAATGTAATTGAGCAGGTCAACAACATCTGCCACAGCAACATCGTGCAGGGGGCGTGGGAGCGTGGCCAGCCACTTGGTGTACACAGCTTAATTTACAGCATCAAGGATGGTCTACTACGTGACTTGGGCATGGAGGTGAACAGCAAGGCTGATATCTCCAAGATTTATCACATTGCCACCGACAACAGCAGTAGCAGTTGATCCACTGTGATTTTTTGACCTGTTTTTTTAGACCTAAAAGGGGAAACGACTAACTCTCCCTCCCCTTTTTACCACCCTCACATCATCACATCATCACAAAGCGTAATCGCGCAATCGCACCGGCATACGCTTGGATCCCCAATCCCCGGCTGGACCATTGAAAAGACCTGCGCACTGTGTGCCGCAATAGTCGCAATGACCATCATAGGTCAAGTGCCAATCAGAAAGCACATACCAATCACGCCCGATGACCCGCTTGCCACAGTGATGGCAATATGTGCTTTCATCTGATTTGTCGTGCACATTACCAACATAGGCGTAACGCACGCCGTTAGCGAGCGCAATCTCACGGGAACGGATCAATGTTGAAATCGGCGTTGAAGCCACATCCATCATCTTCCATTCGGGATGGAAGGCGGTAAAGTGCATCGGCACATCAGGACCAAGCTTCTCCACCACCCACTCGGTCATGTGTTTGATATCATCTTCTGAATCGTTCTTGCCTGGAATCAGTAGCGTGGTTAGCTCCAGCCAGACATCGGTCTCATGTTTTATGTAGATCAGAGTATCGAGGATATTCTGTAGATGGCCGCCACAAACGGTGTGATAGAACTCATCGGTAAAGGCCTTAAGATCAACGTTGGCCGCATCCATGTGAGCAAAAAATTCTTTGCGCGGCGCCGCTGTTATGTAACCCGCCGTCACCGCCACTGACTTGATGCCTACCTGCTCGCAGGCCTTGGCCACATCCACGGCATACTCAAGAAAAATCACCGGATCGTTATAGGTATAGGCAACACTGGAGCAACCCAACTCCTTTGCCGCCTTAGCAATTACTTCCGGCGGTGCCTGATCAGCCAAGATATCCATCTCCCGAGATTTGCTCATATCCCAGTTTTGACAGAACTTACAAGCCAGATTACAGCCTGCCGTACCAAATGAGAGCACTGGTGTACCCGGCAGAAAATGGTTAAGCGGTTTTTTCTCGATGGGATCAACACAAAAACCACTGGAGCGGCCATAACTGGTCATCACAATCTGATTACCCTGATTGGCACGAACAAAACACAGCCCCTGCTGCCCTTCATGCAGCTTGCAGAAACGTGGGCAGAGATCACACTGCACCCGGCCATCATCAAGTGCATGCCAGTACTTAGTGGGAACGACTGTTTTTAGCGTGGTAGTCTGCATGTTTCCTCCCATGTTGTCTCCAGCGAGATGCTGTATATACTTAGAACAAACACATAGATAGCAGGAGGGTTCACATGAGCATCATTAGACCTGCGGCAGTAGCCGGTACTTTCTACCCCGATGACAAGCAGGAACTCCACCGTTACCTTACAAAACTGCTACAGCAGGCCAAATCAACAATACCATCCTGCCCTAAAGCAATCATAGTTCCGCATGCCGGATATATCTACTCAGGCCCGGTGGCCGCCAGCGCCTACCATCTGTTACAACCATACAAAACAACAATCAAACGGGTAGTACTGCTTGGTCCCTCTCACCACGTGCCACTCTTCGGCTTGGCTGCCAGCAGTGCCGACTATTTCACCACACCATTAGGCAACATCACCATAGATGTAGTCAGCACTCACACCGCACTGCAACTGCCACAGGTTAAACTTATGGATGAGGCCCACGTCCTTGAACACAGCCTTGAGGTACAGCTGCCTTTTTTACAAACCGTGCTCAACAGTTTCACACTAGTGCCACTGGTGGTAGGAGAAGCCACCGCCGATGAAGTGAGCGAAGTACTGGAACTACTCTGGGGTGGCGACGAGACCCTGATTGTGATCAGCTCCGACCTCTCCCACTACCATGATTACCACACCGCGCAAAAGATGGATCGTGCCACGTCCAACGCCATTGAACAGTTACACCCAGATGCACTACACCACGACGATGCCTGCGGCCGCCACCCCGTCAGCGGCCTGTTGTTGCTGGCGAAACAGAAAGGGCTGCACACCACCACCGTCGACCTACGCAATTCTGGCGACACTGCCGGCGGCAAGAATCAGGTAGTTGGATATGGCGCCTATGTTTTCGAGTATCAACACTGAATGATCACCAAAGATGAACAAACTATTTTATTGCAGGTGGCCCATGACGCCGTCGCCTATGGTCAGGCCCACGGCCGCGAGATCCAAATAAATGTGCAGAGATATGAGAGTGCATTGCGGGAGCAGTGCGCCAGCTTTGTCACCCTTCACCTGCATGGCGAACTGCGCGGCTGCATCGGCACGCTTGAAGCCTATCAGCCACTTGTCATAGATATTGCGCACAACGCCTATGCCGCTGCCTTTACCGATCCACGCTTTGCACCACTCACCGCCACTGAATTCAAAAATATACAAATACACATCTCCATCCTCAACCCAGCCGAGCAGATGTCATTCAACTCTGAAAAAAATCTAATCGCGCAACTGCGCCCCAACGTTGACGGACTGATACTGAGTGATGGCCCGGCACGAGCCACATTTTTACCCAGTGTTTGGAAACAACTGCCAGAGCCGCGCGACTTTCTCACCCACCTCAAACTCAAGGCCGGACTGCCCGCCCACTACTGGTCAAATACGATCAAGGTAAAACGCTATACCACCACAATGTTTCATTAAATATACACTCGCAAATTCAACGTACGGTGAAAATCCAATCGAATTAATCGATTTAAAACACCCATTAAAAATACATATTTACAATCATCGACTCATCATCCAATAATCGCCCCACAAATTTTTCAGGGATGTTGTTGTGATCATGGAACGATCCATTACTAAATTGTGTCGCAACGTCGTTGCGTCGTTGCGTCGTTGCGTCGTTGCGTCATTGCTGCTTTGCATCTGCGTACTGCCTAAGGCCCACGCTGATCTCCCCCTCACCATCGAAGACCTGCTCACCGCTGAAAAGCGCTGGCGTGCCGATGTAAACCTTGTCTATGCCAACAGCGACCGACGCAATGTCGATTCGCGCTACGGCACCATTCAGGTAGGTCCAGGTCAATTCATCTCCGTCCCTGTCGACGTCAGCCAGGCGCGGCAGAACATGGATCTGCTCGCATTCTCTTCCGGCCTGCGTTACGGCCTGTCGCTCGACACAGAGTTGTATGGCCGCCTCGGCGCGGTGGCGCAGAGCATGCGCACCCTCGATGCCGATGGTCCCGCTGCCAACAGCAGTGAAAAATTTTCAGACTCATGGATCGGCATCAACCACCGCTTCGCCAACGATGCCGAAACACCCGCGTTGCTCGGTTTCGCCGAACTGGCGCTGGCTGAAAATGTAGTCGCCGAAGGCAATGAGCTGGTGCACGGCAAAAGTGCCATGATCGGCTTCACCACCTACCGCGCCACCGACCCGCTGGTGCTCTCACTCACCACCGGCTATCGCCACAACGCCGCACGCGATGTCGGCAACCAGCGCATCAACCCCGGTGATCTGCTCTTCATCAACCCCACTATTGGCTTCGCCGTCAACCACGAAGTGACATTGACCTCCGGCATGCAATGGCGCTGGCAGCAGCGCGATGCGGTCGACGGCCAGTATCAAGGCATCCGCACCACCAAAACACAACTGGAGTTCGGCATCGGCTACGCCTGGAGCAAACAGATCACCTTGCAGGTGAGCAGCCGCAGTGATGTCACCGGCGACAGCGGCGCCGAAGTGGGTCTGACGTTTTTGTACAAATTCCCCAGCCGGTTTGCAGTGCCCAAAGCACTGCGTGGGGCAGGCTCTTGATAAACACAAGACCATTGACCAACACAACAAAGGAGGTGACACCACAGAAGAGACTCAACATCGCGACACAGTAAATTAACCGTTTTTAACTCAACAACATTTTGATATGGAGATTTAAATGAAGAAATTGACGGCAACATCCCTAGCCCTTACCCTCACGCTTTCATTAGGCGCAACATCAGCAATGGCCAGTTCTTTTGAAGATAAGGACATGGCCATTGCGTTTGGGTCGGAAGGCACGATGGAGGTGGCTACACTTTCAGACCAAGAGATGGCAGACACTGTGGGGGCTTGGGGACCATGGGGAGCTGTGGCTGGCGGTGCTCTTGGCGGAATTCAATATCTCGGCTACGCAGCAGGCAGTGGTTCCTTCTCGTTGAGCAGCTTTGGATACAATGTTGGTGGCGGGGCAGCCATGGGGGCAGTAGGTGGCCCTATGGGTATCGGAACATTTCTAGCCTCTCGCCCGGTTGCTTTTGGTGTTGGTTTCGTAGGTGGATATAACCGCTGGTAATTGAATACCGCCGCGCCATCCCATATTGGGTATGGCGCGGCATTTTTTGCTATCTTCTGGATTATTATGAAACTCATACCACTAGCAGTGATTTGCATGACCGGTATTGCCTCCTTTGCTACCTTTGTTGGAGTTTCGACTGTGGATACCGCCATCATAGCGATGATGGTGTCGGCATTTTTTATACTGAGGTTCGTTGCGTTTGGAAATATTTCAATTTCCGAATGGCATGAAAAGCAATCTCATCCAACGACGCAAATCCAAAAATTTATACATGTTATTTACCCTTTTGATGTGATTATTTGCTACGGAATAATCATGATCCTGATAGCAAAGTAGGGGGCGTTATATGGTCATGACAGATACTCAATTTTGGATAACTCTTTTAATTTCCGCGGATTCAACTCGTAAGTGCAACTCACAGGTCAAGGTAGAAGGGCAAGCTGCGGTATTATCGTAGCTCCCTCCACCGACCAAAGTATGAGGAGC
>JAYWDX010000247.1:0-2070 GCA_043779675.1 Tenderia sp. (SeqCode) | reverse complement strand
GTTTGTTTGAGCCTTCATCTTTACCCCATCCCCACCCCAGCCCTCCCCTTGAAGGGGAGGGAGAATTATTTAACCCACTGAAATTCACATAGAGCCATTTATTTCATCCCGTATCTGATGTTCCCAGTAGCGCCGTTGCCAGAGGTTGTATTCGCCCTGGCTGTTTCTGATCACATCCACCCTCTCTTTCACGAGTGCGCGGGTGAACTGGCTTTTTATAGTGGACCATGGTCCGGAGTTTATCCCGGATTACGCTACGCTTCATGCCCAAAGCACTGTGGGGCAGGCTCTCGCGGGGCAGCGCCGGGCCACCACGCTTGATGCAGAAGGTCCGCCATTGCGGGCCTTCTGTTTTTGCGCAAAACGGCGGACTATTGGAGATACATTACTGGGAGTCGCCATGATCTACACCCTGCTCGCCGACCTCACCATGCTGCTGCACTTCAGCTTTATCCTCTTTGCGCTGTTTGGCGCACTGCTGCTATTGCGTTGGCCACGCTTGATCTGGTTGCACCTGCCAGCGGCGCTTTGGGCCATGGCGATTGAATTTTATGGCGGCGTCTGCCCGCTGACACCACTGGAAAACTGGCTGCACACCATGGCTGGTGAACAGGGCTATACCGAAACCTTCATCGAACACTACCTTGGCGCCGTGATCTATCCCGGCGAACTCACGTTAACCATCAGGATTGTGCTTGGCATGGTAGTGCTGTTGGTCAACGCGGGGCTTTATGGCTGGATCATCAAACGGCGACTTGAGCGCCGCCGTGGCAAAAACCACACCGCCGGTTGATCCGGCGGTGTGTAACACTTTTCAAGCCATCGCCATCAGGGCAGCAGCGCAAACATGGCGTTATTGCCACGCCGGACGTTTATCAACACCGCCGGGCCGACGCGTTTTAGCGCCTCTGTCATCTCTTCCCGGTTTTTTACTGCCACGCGATTGATGGAGATCAGCACATCGCCTTTGCGCAGACCGGCACTCCAGCCGGGTGTACCGGGCGTCACACCAAAGATCAACATACCCTGCACCTTGCCATAGAGCGGTGAATCCTCAGGAATAGCGCCAAACAACATGCCTTCAAAACGGGGGTTGAGCAGCCGACCTTCAAACCACTGCGCCGCCGGGGCCTCTATCTTCACCGTGATGGTGGTCGGTTTACCGCCGCGCACCACCCCCAGCCGGATCTCGGTACCCGCCCGCAGTAGGCCAATGGCGTTTTTCAGATCCGAGGTATCTTTGAGCGGCCGATCACCAATGGCCACCACCACATCCCCCGCCAACAACCCAGCCTGGGCCGCCGAGGCATCCGGCTCCACACTCGATATCAACACTCCAACACGCCACTCCAGCCCAAAGGCCTTGGCCAGCTCCGGGGTCAACGTCTGGCCAGAGACACCCAGGCGGCCACGGCGGATCTCGCCATACTCCACCAACTGGGTCATCAACTCGCGCGCCATGTTGGTCGGGATCGCAAAACCGATACCGACATTGCCACCGCCAGGGGCAACGATGGCGGTATTGATCCCCACCAGCTCGCCACGCAGGTTAACCAGCGCCCCGCCCGAATTACCGGGGTTGATGGAGGCGTCGGTCTGGATGAAATCCTCGTACCCCTCAATCCCCAGGCCACTGCGCCCCAGGGCACTGACAATGCCCGAGGTGACGGTCTGGCCCAGACCAAACGGATTGCCGATCGCCACTACAAAATCACCCACCAGCAACTTGCTGGAATCGGCGAGTGGCAGGGCCGTAAGCCCCTTCGCCGGGATCTGGATCACCGCCACATCCGCCTCGGGATCAGCCCCGACCAGGGTTGCATCAACGGTCCGGCCGTCACGCAAGGTGACACGGATTTCCTGAGCCTTATCGATAACATGGTTATTGGTCAGGATGTAACCACGCTCGGCATCCACAATCACCCCCGACCCCAGGCTCTGGGTCTGGCGCTGTTGCGGTTGTTGCTGCGGCTCCGGCGTCCCAAAAAAACGCCGGAAGGCAGGATCACTCAGCAATGGGTTGTTCTCCACACTGACCAGCCCAACCGTGGCGATGTTGACCACGGCGGG
>JAYWDX010000246.1:0-3441 GCA_043779675.1 Tenderia sp. (SeqCode) | reverse complement strand
TACTGCTCAAGGCCAACGGCAACCTCATTAAAAACCCACGCCTCATCAAACCAGGCATCACTCTGCGTATCGAGCGCCTCCCCTCTGCCGAGCAGATCGAAGCCGCTCTGAACTTCAGTCGCACACATAGCAATGCACCGCTAAAAGCCTCCAACACTAGCTCGCTGCGCCACTCCGGCCTACGCTGAAGCTCTCAGCCGCCAAGGCCATATTCTTGAATAGATTGCAGCAGCTCGGTTCGTTTTTACTTTTTTTCGCACAGACCTATTACCAGCACCGCTGTCTGCGCAGCGCCGCCGCACTCTGCTTTACTACGCTGCTATCACTGGTGCCGCTGGCAACGGTTATCTTTATGATCTTTACCGCCTTCCCCTCATTTCAATCATTTGCCAGCGACATCCAAAACTTTATCTTCGAAAGCTTTGTACCCACCTCCGGTAACGTGCTGCAAGAGAACCTAACAACACTGATCGCCAACTCATTCCAACTAACAGGTATCGGCATAATCTCGCTCATCATCTCCGCGCTGCTGATGATGGACACCATCGAAGGCACGCTCAACGACATCTGGGATATCTCCATCCAACGCAAGGCCGTGCCCAGGTTCATGGTCTATTGGGCCGTGCTCACACTCGGACCACTCTTAGTAGGCGCCAGTCTGGCGGGTACCTCCTACCTGGCTTCACTGCCACTGCTGAGTGAAACTGCCATGCTCCTCGAAACCAAAACAAAACTGCTGGGAGTGCTGCCCTTCCTTGCCACCACACTCGCCTGCACCCTGCTCTACACCGTAGTCCCCAACACCTATGTGCCACTGCGCAATGCCTTCAGCGGTGCAGTGCTGGCCGCCATTCTCTTTGAACTGGCCAAGAAACTTTTTGCCCTCTATATCGCCGCCTTTCCAACTTACCAGTTGATCTATGGCGCCCTGGCCGCTATCCCAATATTTTTGATCTGGCTCTATATCTCCTGGATGGTGGTGCTGGTGGGGGCCGAGCTTAGCTACTGCCTAACACACTTCAGTTATGCCAAGGCCAATCGTAAAACACCTACCCCAGGTGAGTCTCTGCTGCATGATTTCCGCACCCTCGGCCTCATCTGGCAGGCCCAGCGCAACGGTAACCCGCCGACGCTTAAACAGCTGTTGCAGAATGAAAAGCTGCTCAATGATGCAAATTTGGATGATGCACTGCTGAGGCTTGAGGCGGCCTTCTTGATCCATCGCACAGCAGACAACGAATGGTCGCTCTCCAAAAACATGTCGACGCTAACCCTGGCCGACCTCTACCACGCTCAGAATCTGCTGCAACCCGAAATCCACCCTGATTCGCTACAAGAAGACCCGTGGTATCAGGCACTACAGCAGGCGGTGGAGAGAACCAGTCAACTCACCACGGCGGCGCAAAACACGCCGTTGCAAATACTTTACCCAACCGCCACAAACAACCATAACGGTTAAACCGTACGTTTGGTCAGCAGCCGGTCAAGCGCATTGGCGAATGTTTGTCGGTCGCGTTGATTCAAAGGTGGCGGGCCACCCGTAATCTGACCGTTGCTGCGCAGCTCCTCCATCATGTTGCGCATAGCCAGACGTTGGCGCACGTTGTTGCGGGTATAGAGTTCGCCACGCGGATTGAGCGCCAAGGCCCCCTTCTCGATAACCTCAGCCGCCAGCGGAATATCGGCCGTCACCACCAGATCCCCCGCCTGCAAGTGCAGCACGATGTGGTTGTCAGCCACATCAAACCCCTGCGCCACCTGCACCGTGGTGATCAACCGTGAAGGCGGCGCGGTCAGCGGCTGGTTAGCCACCAGTGTCAACGGCAGCTGCGCACGTTCCGCCGCTCGGAACAGAATATCCTTGATCACTTTAGGACAAGCATCGGCATCAACCCAGATATGCATCCATTACTCCAATTAAATCAATCATATAAAACTATACATGCAAAATAGCATGTAAACGGATACAATACGCCGCTCTGTTATAAGCGTTATCCGTCTTCCCCCGCGCCGGGCCCCTCCGTCGCCCGATTGCCTATAGGTACCCTGTAAAAATGTCCACCGCCACCACTGTTACGCTCAGTTTCCGTGATCTATCCCTTATTGAACCAGTCTTGGCCGCCCTCGATCAGGTGGGTTACGAGGCCCCCTCGCCGATCCAGGCCGAGATCATCCCCTACATCATGGCCGGACGCGACGTGCTGGGCCAAGCCCAGACCGGTACCGGCAAGACTGCCGCTTTTGCCCTGCCGCTGCTATCCCGCATCGACCTGAACGTGCCTCACCCTCAGGTACTGGTACTGGCGCCAACTCGCGAGCTGGCGATTCAGGTGGCCGAGGCGTTCCAACGTTACGCCTCGCACATGAAGGGATTCCATGTGCTACCGATCTACGGCGGCCAGGACTACAAAACCCAGCTTACCCAGCTTAAGCGCGGCGTGCACGTAATCGTCGGTACCCCGGGCCGTGTCATGGACCACATGCGTCGCGGCACCCTCAAGCTCGACGCCCTCCAGGCGCTGGTGCTGGATGAGGCCGACGAAATGCTGCGCATGGGCTTTATTGATGATGTCGAGTGGGTGTTGCAACAGACCCCACCTGGCCGCCAGGTGGCACTCTTTTCCGCCACTATGCCCGATGTGATCCGCCGCATCGCCCAGCAGCATCTGAACGATCCAAAAGAGGTGAAGATCAAGGTCAAGACCGCGACGGCCGACACCATCCGCCAGCGCTACTGGGAAGTAAGTGGGCTACAAAAACTCGACGCCCTGACCCGCATCCTTGAGGCCGAACCCTTCACCGGCATGATCATCTTTGTGCGCACCAAGATCGCCACCGAAGAGATCACCGAAAAGCTGCTCGCCCGCGGTTATGCCGCCGCCGCCCTCAGTGGTGACGTGCAGCAGAAGCAGCGCGAACGCACCGTTGAACAGCTCAAATCCGGCGCCCTCGACATCGTTGTTGCCACCGATGTGGCCGCCCGTGGTCTGGACGTTGAACGCATCAGCCACGTCATCAATTACGACATCCCGTACGATACTGAAGCCTACATTCACCGTATCGGTCGTACTGGCCGCGCCGGTCGCAAAGGTGACGCTATCCTCTTCATCGCCCCGCGTGAACGACGTATGTTGCAGACCATCGAACGCGCCACCAAACAGAAAATCGATCTTATGGAGCTGCCATCCACCGAGGATATCAACGACATCCGTATCGCTCGCTTCCAACAGCGCATCAGCGACACACTCGCTACCAACAACAAGGATCTGGAGCTATTCCACCAGATCCTCGAAAACTATCAGCAGGTGCACAACATCCCTGCCATCGAAGTTGCCGCCGCCCTTGCCGTGATGTTGCAGGGCAATACCCCGCTGCTGCTCTCGAAAAAACCAGCTCGTAGCGAACGTCCTGCTGACCGCCCGACAGAGCGTCCGACAGATC
>JAYWDX010000245.1:0-11640 GCA_043779675.1 Tenderia sp. (SeqCode) | reverse complement strand
AAGCCAAGCCATGGTGGAAGTTTTGGTGAGCTCAGCATGGCGGTCAACCTCGCCCCCTTCTGTCGCCGGACGCTGCGCGATAAATCCGCGCAGCGCTGGCGAATTCAAACGTTAGGCCGCTTGTTGACGAAACCTTCTCCATGGGCGCAACAGGAAAAAGCAATTTGAATGACTGCAATCGAAAGGCTATCCGCAAGTTATGAATCAAGATAAAACCGACTTCATCTCAATCAGTCTTCCGTCTGAAACAGCAACGCTGAAAACAGTGGTGATGTGTTTCGCCAATCCCGTCTCTGTCAGTTCGGTTCTACGGTACGGAGGAATTGACGCAGCCCTTCTTTATCAGATTTGGTATAACAAATTCAGCCCGTTTTTTAACTGTGAAAAAGTGCGTAGGCAGCAACAAACGTTCATGGAAATCATGAAGGCTAACGGAGTTGAGGTGTTATTAGCGGACCAAGTATCTGGTTGTGCTACACAACATTACACAAGGGATATAGGGTTCGCAATTGATGATACTTTTTTCTGCGCGAATCCAAGGCGCTATTACCGGAAACGGGAACTTGAAGGACTGGAAAGTATACTCCCTCTCTTTTCCAAAGTTGCTCGTCTTGACGAGGGGGCAATTGAGGGCGGCGACGTAATCGTAGATGAACAGTATGTCATCGTCGGACTAGGTGAGGAGACCAATAAAGAAGGTGTTGATTGCTTGAGAAAAAAACTGAAGAAATCAGGAATAGACCGCGAAGTAGTTACGATAGAGTTTACGCATAGAGGAATAATTCACTTAGACACGAAGTTTAATATTCCAGCTAAAGGTATCGGGTTTATACACCCCAAGAGTTTCAAACCAGAAAGTCTGAAATGGCTCGAAAATCGTTTCGACTTGATAGAGGCCACAGACGAGGAAACGGCGAACATTGAAATCAACACATTTGCCATTTCACCCCGAAAAGTGGTTATGCGTGAACGGAGCGAACGCTTGGCTTCATTGCTAGAGTCCAAAGGTGTCGAGCCTATTCTGGTTGATTATTCGGAGGTGACAAAACTACCCGGTTCGTTCCGATGCACTACTTTACCCGTTGAGAGAGTACAGCAGTGAACAAGCCATGGGTTCTGCATGGTTCTGGCCTAACGAGTAAGGTTAGATCGTGATCGCGAAGCGCGCCACGATCTGAACCGTTTGTTGGACTGGCTACAGCGGTAAGGGCGGTGCGCTCAAAGCATTGCGGCAGATAGTGGCGTATTTGCTTGAATTACGTAGGTCGGGTTAGGCGCATTTTCTTGCGCCGTAACCCGACAATCGGTTGAGAAATGTCGGGTTACGCTACGCTAACCCGACCTACATGACTTGAATTTTATGTGAAATAGCTGGAGTCTCAGAGTTGTTCAGGAGGGTGTCAAGTTAACTGAGATAACTTTGAGGAACACAAGGCTCCTATTGTTGGAGAACTTGTAATAATTTCCAAGCCTCTCACTATGGTTGTCTTGATATATGAACTGATATCCTGACCTTTTGTTTCCACTTCCATTTTATTTTTGCTTCCCCTTATGTCTATATCATTAACCTTAATTATCACGTCGCCAACCTTTATGTCAGTTTGATCTGTTGGGCAACCGCACACGAGAAAACCGCCACGCTCTTCTCTTTTTGCATTATCAGCAGTCATTCGTGCTTCAGTGGTCTGCTTCTTCTCCTTAGCTTTCTCTCTTTGTTCGTTAGCTTTACGAGTGGCCTCATTTGCGCGAATTTCTTTTTTTAGCATTTGTGCTCTAAAGGCTTTTTCGGCTTCAAGCCTCATAGCATATTCTTCTTCTAGAAATGCTACTCGCAGCCTCAGATAAGCTGCTTTTGTTTTATTTTCGTCTCCATCTGAATGAGCAAAAGCTCTTGATAAAATTGATTTTTCATAAGCGTTATTTTCTATTTCATCCCAAGCCATTCTATAAAAATCTGGTTTTTCATTAATTCTCATAGGCCACCTCATATAAGTTTTAGTCATGTAGGGTGCATTCCATGCACCATTTGTTATTAATTGCGCATCTGTCTGGTTCGTAGTGTGCTCTGTGCATGTGCCCTTTTCAACAGCCCGCGTGCGCGTAGCGCAGAGCCTGCCCCAGAGCCTACCCCGCGAAGCGCTTTGGGTACGTAGTGCTTTGGGCAAGCGCTTTGGGCACCCTACAAAATGAATCAGCCCGGTAGGGTGGGCACGTTTTTCGTGCCCACGCGAAATCCGGCAAGTCACTCAATCAAACTGTAACTCACCTCACTGATGTAGTAATGCCGCGCGCCCTCTGGCGTCTGCACCACCACCTCATCATCCAACCCCTTCTTCATCAGTGCCTGCGCCATCGGTGCATCCATGCTGATAAAACCACGGCTCAGGTCAAACTCATCAGGGCCGACAATGCGGTAGATTTTTTCATTGCCATCATCATCTTCGAGTCGCACCCAGGCGGCGAAGAAAACCTTGCTGGTGTCGCTGGGTTTGTCGCGTACCACCTTTAGATCAGGCAGCCGCTTTTGCAGATAACGAACGCGGCGATCGATCTCGCGCAGCTCTTTTTTGCGGTAGATGTATTCGGCGTTTTCGGAGCGGTCCCCTTCGGCGGCGGCGGCGGAGAGGTGTTTCACCACGTCGCGGCGCCGTATCCACAAGGCTTCCAGTTCGGCTTCGAGGGTGGCGAATCCCTCATGGGTGATGTAGGGCGATGACTTCGGTTGTGGTGGGCGGTAATGGCTCACGATGTTTTTTGTGACATGCGATGGCGCAGGTACTCGATCACGCCGGGCATGATGGAGAGCACAATGATGCCGAGGATCACTAGCGAGAGGTTCTGTTTGATGGCTGGGATATTGCCGAAGAGGTAGCCGCCATAGACAAACAGCGTGACCCACAACACCGCGCCAACAACGTTGTAACGCAGAAAAAGGCTGTATTTCATCTGCCCGATACCGGCGACAAATGGCGCGAAGGTGCGGATGATGGGGATGAAACGCGCCAGTATGATGGTCTTGCCGCCATGCTTTTCATAAAAATTGTGGGCGCGCAGCAGGTGGTCGCGGTTTAAAAAACGGGACCGTTCCGATTTGAAGACGGCGGGGCCGAGGTGGCGGCCGATCGAATAGTTCAAGGCGTCACCGAGAATGGCGGCGATGATCAAGCTCACTACCAGTACGTGGGGGTCGAGCAGCGCCGCGCCCGCCAGCGCACCCGCGACGAACAGCAGTGAATCACCCGGCAGGAATGGCATGATGACCAGACCTGTCTCACAGAAGATGATCAGAAACAGCAGCGCGTAGACCCAGGGGCCGTATTCGGCCACTAGCTTTGCCAGATGCACATCGAGATGAAGAAAGAGGTCGATGATGTGGGTGATAAATTCCATGAGCAGTTGTGCCTTTGTAGGGGGATCACAGGTGGTTTATCGCGCCCTGTTATCTGTGCCAATTGTATGTGTGAGTAGGGTAAAATTATAACCAATTCACGATAAGGACGATATGCAAGATGTCTGAAATAAACCACCAACTGGCCGATCTACTGCGGCAGATCGAGGCCGAGTTGCGCGGCCTGGAGTTGTGGGACGAGACGGCGCCTGCCGCCAGTGCGTTGCTGAGTTCCACCCCTTTCTGCGCCGACACACTCCACTTCCACCAGTGGCTGCAATGGCTGCTGGTGCCACGTATGATGGAGATTCTGGCGCAATCGCTGCCCCTGCCGCAGCAGTGCGATATTCACTCCTATGCCGAAGAGACGTGTCAGCGCGCCACCTCATCCGATGTCACATGTTTGCTACAGCTGTTGCGTGAGTTCGATCAGCAGATTACTGCGGAAGCCGCCCTCGCAAATAACAAGTGACCGGTTATTCGTTGCCATTGTTCTTTTCAGCCGCTGGCTTAAAGATGAGAAATTGCTAGGATTGATCCAAGATTGATCATGGACACCCAGATCTCGCTCGGCACTATTGAAATAGATGGTCATCTGGCTGCTTGCATTTGAATGCTATCCTATTGTTGGTTCACAACATATCAAAATTAATGTGAGTTTTACAGCATATCACCGCATGACACTCTAGCGAGGCGCTCTTTTGGAAAAAATAAATCGACTGCTTGTGTAAATAAATTTTTTAAAGCTATATTTTTTCTTCTCCGTAACACTCCCTAACAAAATTATTATCAATGGCGTTGCTATTACACATAACAAAATATTTGCAATCGGGCTTTCCTCGTAGGGGGCTACGGCAGTAACAAAGAACAAGATGGGCATATGGTATAAATAAATGGAGAACGTATAAGAGGCTGCCATTTTTATAATCCTGCTAACGCTTTCGCTGAAGACAACAAAATTATCGCCGAGCTTTGAAAAGCAGAAGATATTTATGGCAATGGCTACTGCAAGCCAATAGTCGGCGCCAAAATTTTCTGCCGGTTCATTTAAGATTGAGATGAATCTTTCACCAAAAAAAGTATGTGCATAACCGTTAATTAGAATCTGAGTGGAACCTATGCACAAAACTCCAATTGCAGCGGCAGACAACCAAAACAAAAGACCCGCTAGGTTCGTTTGTGTTTTTATGTGACAAGATGCTTTATGACAAACAACACCGAGCAGCCATATTGGAAAGTAGAGGGCAATGCTAGGCCCCATCACCATCAACACAATTAAGATCAACGGTATTTTATTGCGCCCCTTTGCAAACAGAATGACGCCAAATAGAACGTAATATAAAACTTCATATCCCAAGGACCAATAAGGCATGTTTGAGAAAATAGTGATTCCTGCCCAGCTCTGGTTGACAAAAAACAGGGCTGACAGCGTAGTGACAACAGGATTGATCAATCGCTGATTAAGATCAGCGAATGCTTCCGGATTAATATGGCTGCCAAGATAATAAAGAGTGATGGTTAGGAGAAGCGCAGGAAGGGCAACTGAGTATATTCGTGCAGCACGGTTAAGCGCGTATTGAATCGGATCGTTCTCTTTGTCGCTGGTGACATAAGAGATGACATAACCGGATAGTACAAAGAAAAACACAACCGCCTCATGCGCCAGCCCACCCAGCTGCCACAACCAGCCACCCATAGAGCTTGAGAGATGGGCAACAAAGACAAGCAGTGCTGCCGTTACTCGCATGGCATCAAGATAGATGGATAGCTGGTTATTCAAAAAAATCCTTGATCAATTTTGCAGACTTAAGAGGGCGGCAGTTAGAATTTATTGTTTAGCACTATGCTACCTCGCGCATTGCAAATGACAGTGCCTCGCCGGCAAAATCATCAAGGCAACAGACGGTGTGCCAACAACATTCGTCGCTGTTTTTTTGCGGCATTAGGATAATATCGCCAGGCGTGAGAATGTAAGTATGCCCCTGATCACTAAGCTGCTGATAAAACTGTGGGCAGCGGTTGAGCAAAAGATCGAGCGGTACGTTGTCGCTATCATCAAGCCAAAAACCAAGTTGCTCCCGATCTTTTGCAACGGCTAGCAACTCCACAAACGCTGCCGCATCGGGCAGTAGTTGTTGCAGGGTGGCGTGGTTCTGCTGGTTGCTCACAAACGTTTGGATCTCGTCCAATAGATCATTTTTTGAACAGGCGGCCCAGCTAGTGCGGCCACGGAGCTGGGCAAAAACAACACCAAGATGTCCACGTTCTACATCTTGATGAAAATGCGCGCCGCCATTGGGGGCGTTGAAGTAGATGATGCGTTCGACATAGGCTAATTTGTTGATGCCGAGAACAGAGCAGAGCTGTTGCTCTAGTTTTTTGTCGTTGCTGATGATGGCCGATTCTGGAAAGATTGCTTCAGTCAGTTCACCAGCATAGATCTGTCGTTCAAGATCGGCGGCGACATCTTCATAGCCGACCATGCCAAATGAGAAGCGAAAACGGAGCGAACTGTCATCATTTTCATAAGAGAGCCAGGAGCATTTGCACCAGAGGTTCTCGGCAATGATCTCATCCCCATTCATTACGTCAAACTCAATGGTTTCGATCTCCTGCTGGTCGCCCTCATCAGACGTGGCTGCCAGCATCTCAAAACGCGGTTGCAGCCGTTCGCTGTAATGTGGCTGCTCTAACAGATCAGCGGGATTCTCACCCTCGGCAATCCGAGCCATTAACTGTTGAGCCTGCTCTATCTCATTTAGGTAGTTGGCGATGACGGCACTGTAATGGCCCGGCAATACGTAGGGGCGCGCACTGTTCCAGCAGCTGCTTAGCGCGCTATCGTGATCATTGATCTGCACTGGTGGCGCGGCGGCAATCCACCCCAACGTTGTGCCGCGCCGGCGTAGCAAAATTGCCTCGCCTAGCCCCTGCTCAGTGGCGCAGGCTTGGGCGGTCGAGTGGTCACTGTCGGGGTTGGCGATGTAACGGGCGCGATTAGTGATGGCTATGGTGTCTCTGCTCATAACAACTCTTTGTTAGTTCAATTAAAGTCGCCAATAATACTCCTTCCGATTGCATGGGTGTACTGCGACCGAGGTTGTATTCCCGCCACAAAATGCTAAGGTGCCCACTCTTTTTGATGATTTAAGGGCATTTCAATGACAGTGGTTATTCTCTGGTTGGGCGCAACCTCGCTGGTTGTGGCATTTGTGATTTTTCTGGCAATCGATGACCGTAAAAACCAACGTATCCGTGCCGAAGAGGATCGGCTCAAGGCATTGCAAGCGACGACAAAACCGGAGCAGAATGCTGATTAGTTGCCGAGGTGCAGGCCGGCTGGCAGGCTGATCTCTATGGCGATGGGGAGATGATCTGAAAGCGCTTCGTTAAGTACCTTCATCTCCTCCACCTTGATGGAGGCGCTGGTGAGGATGTGATCGATGTTGCGGGCCGGCCGCCACGCCGGGAAGGTGAGATGTTGCTCCTCTGGCAGACAGAGGTCGGTCTTACTGAAGAGGCTGCGCATCTCGTCGCTATCAGGTGAGCAGTTGAAGTCCCCCATGACACAGACGTGCTGGTAGTCACTCACCAGTTCAGCGACAAAGTCGAGCTGGTAGAGCCGCGCCCGTTTGCCGAGGGCAAGATGGACCAGCATCAGCACCAGCGGGTTGTCACTGTGGCCATAGCGCACCATCAAGGTGCCACGGCCGGGCATGACGCCGGGCAGTTTGTACTCGATGATCTCACTGGGTTTAAAGCGACTCAGCAGGCCGTTGCTATGTTTGGCGAACTTGCCAAGATTGCGGTTGGTCTGCTGGTGCCAGAAGGGGTGATGGCTGCGTTCCGCCAGATACTCAACCTGATTGACGAAGTAACTACGCAGGCTGCCGCCATCCACCTCTTGCAAACCAACGATGTCATAGCCGCTGACCAGATGGGCGATGCGGTCGAGGTTGTCGAAGTGGCTGGCGTGCGGCAGCACATGTTTCCAACTCTGGGTCAGGTAGTGGCGCGTGCGGGTCGAGGCGATGGCGACCTGGATGTTGAAGCTCAGTAGTTTGATTTTGCGACTGTGCTCGGGGAGGCTGCCGGGGAGCTCATTCATAACTGAATAACGGTCTCACCGAGCTTGGCCGTGAGTTTAAGGTTTTCGGCGTAGTCCACTGGGCAGTCGATGATGGAGACGGTATCGTCGGCCAGTGCCCGTTGCAGAGTCGGCAGCAGCTCTTCGGTTTTGTTGATGCGGTAGCCCTTGGCGCCAAACGCCTCGGCATATTTGACGAAGTCGGGGTTGTTGAAGTCAACGTGGCTGGGGCGACCGTAGTGGTTCATCTGCTTCCACTTGATCAGGCCGTAGCCGCCATCGTTCCAGATGAGGATGACGATAGGTGTCTTGAGCCGCATGGCGGTCTCGATCTCTTGGCTGTTCATCATGAAGCCACCGTCGCCGGTGACGGCCACCACCTTTTTATTCGGATAGGCGAGCTTGGCGGCGATGGCGCCGGGCACAGCGATGCCCATGCTGGCAAAACCGTTGGAGATGATGCAGGTATTGGGGTGTTCGCAACGGAACATACGTGCCATCCACATCTTGTGGGCGCCAACGTCGCAGATGGCGATGTCCTCCAGCCCCATGGCGGTGCGCAGATCCCAGATCAGTTTTTGTGGTTGCACTGGCCAGGCAGTGCTCTGGGCATGTTCGTTCATATCCTTGATCAGGGCGTCGCGCAGTGGCCGTAACTTTTGACTCCCCTGCTGTGGTGTGGCCAGGGCAGCGATCCGTTGCAGCGATTCCTTGATGTCACCCACCACGCCAATCCTGACGCCGTAGTAAGCATCAACCTCAGCGGGCTGAAAATCGATGTGAATGATGAAGCGGTCTTTGGTCGGATGCCAGAGATAGGGGTGGTACTCCACCAGATCGTAGCCGACACAGATGATCACGTCAGCCTTATCAAAACCGATACCGACATAATCCTTGGCCTGCAGCCCAGCGCTGCCGAGCGCGGTTGGGTGTTTGAAGGGGACGACCCCCTTGGCCATGAAGGTGTTGGTTACCGGAATGTTGAGTTTGGCGGCAAAGTCGGCCAGCTGCTGCGCCGCCTGGGCCCGCACCACTCCGTGACCGGCGAGGATGATGGGATTGTTGGCGGCGGAGATCGCCTTAACAGCGGCATCAATGCGGTCCTGGGCCGGGGCCGGCAGTACCGGATTCTTTGACCAGAGCGGCTGGCTATCATCATCCAGCTCCATCTCGGCGATATTCTCCGGGAATTCAATGAAGCTGGCGCCGCTCTTCTCCATCTGCGCCTGTTTGAAGGCCTTACGCACCACCTCGGGAATGATCTCGGGCATCAACAGCCGCGCCGAATATTTGGTGATGGGACGAAACATCTCCTCCAGATCGAGCACCTGATGCGACTCTTTGTGAAGGCGGTGGGTGCCAGCCTGTCCGGCGATGGCCACCAGCGGGGCGTGGTCCATGTTGGCATCGGCAACACCGGTGATGAGGTTGGTGGCACCGGGGCCGAGAGTCGAGAGGCAGACCCCGGCCCGGCCGGTAAGGCGGCCATAGACATCGGCCATGAAGGCGGCGCCCTGCTCGTGGCGCACGGTGACGAATTTGATGCTGGAGTCGAGCAGCGCATCCATCATCGCCAGGTTCTCCTCCCCGGGGATGCCAAAGATGTACTCGACGCCTTCGTTTTCGAGGCAGCGGACAAACAGTTCAACTGCTTTCATGGGCCGTTGGTAGTGCCTTTAATAATGGTTGTAAGGGGTTAACGGTCGGTGTGGCGGTGAATTTTACCCGCCCTTGCTCTCTTTGGCGACCAGCTGATTGACCTGCTTAATCATGCCATCGAAACCAATGTTATCCATGCCTGGATTAGTTATGTATTTGCCGTTAACGATCATGGAGGGGGTAGCTTCTACGCCATAGCGTTTGCCCAGCTCGGTGGCGCGACGCACCTTGGCCTCAACCGAGAACGAGCGGAAGGCTTTGTGGAAATCATCCTTGCTTACGCCATTTTCTACAAATACTTCAGCGATCTCATCTTCGCTGCCGAGACGGCGCTTCTGCATATGAACGGCGTCAAACAGTGGTTTGTGAACCTTGTCGAGCACAGCCAATGCCTCAGCGGCGTAGTAGGCGCGCGCAAAGAGCGCGAGCTGCGGACTGAATATGGCGGGCAGGCGCACAAATTCGACGTTACCGGGCTTGTCCTTGAGCCAGCGCTCCAGCGTCGCCTCAAAACGGTGGCAGTGGGAACAGCCATAGGAGAAAATCTCAATCACCTCAATTTTCTCACCGGTGGCGGTAGGCTGAGGCGGCACGATATTTTTGTAGGGGGCTGCCGGAGCAAGCTGGGCAAAGGCAGTGTTCAGGGCGAACGCGGAAAGCAGAAACAGCGTTGCGATTTTGATCAGGCGCATTGTTTGGATCCTCATGCGTATTAATGGTTAGGGAAACTATCCGGTCACTTTAGCACTGACAGCAAGATGAAATCACCCCGCTGTTTGAAATGGCGCTGCTGGTCACTGGAGAGTAAGACCCTTTTACTGTTATTATCGTTCACGACTTTCCCCCGGTTTTCGTCAAGGAGCTCCATCCATGTCAGCCAAAGGCATCGACTTAAAAGCGTTCATGAATCAGCAATATCTATGCGAATCGTTGACTCTTAAAGAGGTCGAAACGCTGCTCGAGTATACCGAGCTGGCGAGCTACACCAAGGGTGATGTCATCGCTGAAGCGGGCGAGGTGGGTGAGACGCTCTATTTTGTCGTCAAGGGCGAGGCAGCCCTGCTGTTTGATGACCATGACCATGTGATGGAGGTGGGCGTGATGAAGGAGGGTGAGCTGATGGGAGAGATGTCCTTCTTCGACCGTCAGCCACGCATGTTGCAGATGCGCGCCACTGCGGCTGACACCCAGCTGCTTAAGTTGAGCCGGGCCAAGTACAAGCGCCTGCGTGTCGAGCACCCTTACATCGCGGTAAATCTGCTGGAACACGCCATCATCAGCCTTGATCACCTGGTGCGTCGTCTCAGTACCGAAGAGATCAATCTCTCCCGTTATATCTACGGCCCCGGCAAACGCTAAGCGATTATTAATGACAAATCCAACCTATCAACGCGCCGTCTTCACCATGGGCGCGCACAATCTGACACAACTGCCCGCCTCAGACAACCTGGTAGAGGTGGCCTTTGCCGGACGCTCCAACTCTGGTAAGTCCAGCGCCATCAACCGCATTACCGGCCAAAAATCGTTGGCACGCACCAGTAAGACGCCAGGACGGACTCAGCAGATCAACTATTTTCAGCTCGATGAGCAGCGCTATATCGTCGACCTGCCAGGTTATGGGTACGCCAAGGTACCAGATCAGGTCAAGCGCCACTGGCGCCACACCCTGGAACTCTACCTGCGTAAACGCGAGTGTCTCAGGGGGTTGGTCATGATGATGGATATTCGTCATCCCTTCACCGATTTCGACTCGCAGATGCTGGAGTGGTGTCAAGTGACCGGGATGCCCGTCCATATCCTGCTCACCAAGGCCGACAAGCTGGGACGGGGCGCTGCTGGTAACGCATTAATGCAAGTGCGCCAAACCTTGAGTAAAGATTTTGGTGTTGAACGTGAGCATCCTTGGGTTACGGTGCAGCTCTTTTCAGCCCTTAAGGGGACAGGTGTCGAAGACGCGCAGGCGCTGTTAGATGAGTGGTTTGGATTTGAGACTACCAAGGCTGCTGTCAGCGCTAGCTGATCACAACAGCAGGCAAAAAAAGCCCCTAGGGAATCAGGAGAGACCCAGGGGCATTCAAGTCTACCTCGACCCAATGTGGGAGGAGGCCCTGCTTGGGAGAGGGAGGCCCGGCAGGGAGAGTAAACAGTACACTCGAACTAATTGACAGTCCATACTAGAACAAAGCGTGCTTATCGGGTTGTCACACCCAGCCACTAAGGGTAGTATGTTGGGCATAATCGTCAATCTGGAACGGACATGGTTATCGACGTACTTGAGCGAGAAGAACTTCCGTTCCCTCATTAGCTTCCGGAGTTTCAGCGCCTGTTTCCAGATGAAGCCGCGTGCGCAGATTATTTTCAGCGTGCCCGATGGAGAGATGGCTTCATCTGTCCGCACTGCGCGGTGGCTGATGAACCACGGTACGTTTCTACCAAGGTGCTTCGCTGCCGTCATTGTCGCCGCGACACCAGTCTTACTGCGGGCACGGTCATGGAACGCACGCAC
>JAYWDX010000244.1:0-1558 GCA_043779675.1 Tenderia sp. (SeqCode) | reverse complement strand
CACGACTCCTTGCCAGAGACCTCGCCAATAACTTCAAGAGGTAGCACCAAGGTACGCCGCAGGGCACATCGCAGCCCACTCTTGGCAGAAAAAATTATGAAATTTGTCATCGCTCCAACCATGCGGCCCTCCAGCGCGTCTGCGATCAGATGATTTACTGCTGGCACTGTATTACGACGACCAGAAGAGCCGCCAGCCTGCCAAAGCTGAAATCCAGCGGTCATCCATGAACAGTTGGTAGGTTACACACGGAAGCTGATGCCGCCTACTAGAGCTTTGCTTAGGCTTGTAAGAACCCGTTTCCGCCTTGCGCTGCATCCCTTGATCAAGATCGTAAACAGGTTCTTAGCTGATTTTGCGAAACCGCTTCTCATATGCGTCCATTGGGTCTACAAAGATAAAAGTAGTTGTTAGGTTGTTGGGCGGTAGTGGGCCGCTGGATTGGCGCTTTGCCAGGTCATGGCAAAAGGAGAAGAAAAAATGCTTGAAACAATTGCTGTTGTCCTGCTTATCCTCTGGTTACTGGGGTTGGTCTCCTCGTACACCATGGGTGGATTTATCCACATTCTGTTGGTCATCGCGATTGTGGTAATTCTGGTTCGGGTCATTCGTGGTCGAGGTCTTTAATTTGCGGGGGGCCGAGCTTTTTAATAGAAGGAGATGAGATGAACGGAGTCAAGGTTGCGGCAATCCTGCTGATCGTGGCCGGTGTCCTGGGGCTGGTATATGGCAGTTTTACCTTCACCAAGGAGACTCACGAGGCCAAGCTGGGGCCGATTGAGCTGTCGGTAAAGGAGAGGCAGACCGTCAACGTCCCTGTCTGGGGTGGCGTGGCGGCGATAGCGATCGGCGGTCTACTCCTGCTGGTTGGAAACAAGCGGTGAATCGTTTAGCCCACTCAATAGTGATAGTTACAATCCATTAACAAAGGAGTTGTGTAATGAGCACCAAAGAAGCCTACAAACAGAAGATTGAGGCCGAGCTGGAACTGGCGCAAGCCAAATTGGCCGAGCTGAAGGCCCAGGCCAAGATCTCTACCGCCGACGTTCGTATCGCCTATGCCAAACAGATTGATGCGCTTGAGCAGGGGATTGATACAACAAAGGCCAGATTGAAAGAGCTGGGTGAGGCGGGCGAGGAGGCGTGGCAGCAACTTAAGGAGGGTGTGGAGAGCGCCTGGGGTACAACTGCTGCTGTTCAGGATGCGGCCGCCAAGTTTAAGAGTTGAACAAACCTACTTTATAGAGCGCACGCCCTTGTCACCGCGACGCAGTGATAAGGACGTGTCTGGTTTTGGTGCCTGAGTTAATGGCGGCTCAAATCACGCCTTCGCCCGTGCCCAGCGCACAATATCGTTTGCCGCCATCGCCCCCGCTTGGCGGGCAATCTCACGCCCCCCCTTGAAGAGCGCCAGTGTTGGAATGCTGCGAATAGCAAAGCGGTCAGCGATCTCCTGCTCTGCCTCAGTGTCGACCTTGGCGACGCGCATCTGCGGCTCCAGCTGTGCCGTTGCCTGGGCAAAGGCGGGGGCCATCGCCTTGCACGGGCCACACCACGG
>JAYWDX010000243.1:0-15068 GCA_043779675.1 Tenderia sp. (SeqCode) | reverse complement strand
CGTCACTCGCTAGCGCTCCTAACTACGAAAGGGCAGACGGCGTAGCCTATCCGGGACTAGCGGCCCTCGCTTCGCTATCCATGGCCGCCAGCGGTTGTCTTGCTTGTAGTCTTGTATAAAGGGAAAACCTAAGAATGAATAGATTTAAATGTGTTATTAAACCACTTATGTGGTTGATGTCAGGGCTGTTAGTCGCATTGACAGCAGGCTGCGGCGGCGGGCAGGATTCCATCCTGGGCGCTAGCGCCACGGCCCGGCTTGCGCCCACGGTGACTGCCACCGTCCCTCTGGCGACTACGCCGATTGTTACTGGAGTGGCAATCAACAGTAAAATCACCGCTGCTTTCAGCAAAGATATGGCTCCTGCAACGATCAACACATCAACCTTTACGCTGGCATGCCCTGCCGGAACCGCCGTAGCAGGAACGGTTACTTATGTTGCAGCAAGTCGTGTTGCAACCTTTTCACCTACAGCCAATCTCCCCATGAACACCACTTGTACTGGCACCATTACCTCCGGTGCTCAGGACACGGCAGGTGTCGCCTTGGCCAATGCCTTTATTTGGACGTTTACAACAGGCGCAACGGCAGACACCACCCAGCCCACAGTTACGCTCACCGTTCCTGCTGCGGGTGCAGTGGACGTTGCGACCAACACGCGGATCACCGCAACATTCAGTGAAGACATGGATCCGGCCACGATCACTGGAACAACGTTTACGTTGACCGGGCCCGGCATAACTGATGTACCAGGTACCGTGACCTACGCTGTCGCCGCCAGAACCGCCACCTTTACGCCCACCACCCCGGCAACGCTGCCAGCGAACACCCTGTTTACTGCCACGATTAAAACCGGTGCCATGGATGTGGCGAGTAATGCATTGGCCAGTAACTTTGTCTGGACCTTTACGACGGGCGGGGGCACAGACACTACGCCGCCCACTGTGACTCTCCTGAATCCGGCCAATCTTGCTACCGGTGTGTGTCTCCAAAAAAGAGTCAATGCAACCTTCAGCGAGGCAATGGATCCGTCAACAATCACTACCGCCACCATGACGCTGCAATTGACTGGTCCACCAGCGGGTGCCTTGATAGGTGGAACCATCACCTATGATGCACCCAGCAAGGTGGCGACTTTTACGCCAACAAGCGCTCTCCTGGCCAGCACCAATTATACCGCCACGATCACGACGGGAGTTAAGGACCTGACAGGTAATACGCTGGCAAGCAACAAGGTATGGAGCTTCACCACAGGTACACAGTCGTGTTCCCCGGTAGCACCAATCGCTTTGGGAGCAGCCGCCCCGTTCGGTAATTTGGGCGGTACCGCGGGCACCACCAACACTGGAATACTTACAGTGATAGGGGGAGATCTCTCAAGCACGGCTACTACTACTTCGTCCGTGACTGGGTTTCACGATTCAGCCTTAGATATTTATACAGAAACAGGGTCTAATATATGAGCCGTAAACGGGAAAATCTACACCTGTACCGTGTCTACCACAGGCCCGACGTCGGCTGCGGTAAATCCAACTTCCTGCATCATTGCTACCAATGCCCGAGCCGACGCGCAAACGGCGTTTAACAACCTGTCTCCCGCTTCACTTCCAGGCGGCACAGATCCCAATGCTGGCCAGCTGGGTGGACTCACGCTCGCCCCGGGTATCTATAATGCCGCAGGCGGTTCGTTTCTGATAACCGGATCGGATCTTACTCTTGATGCTCAGGGCGACGCGACTGCTGTCTGGGTGTTTCAGACGGCTAGCACACTTACTGTAGGCGCTCCAGCCGCACCTCGCAGTATTATCCTAGTCAACGGCGCCCAAGCCAAAAACGTTTTTTGGCATGTTGGCAGTTCCGCGACGATTAATCAGGCGGGTGGCGGCACCATGGTTGGAACCATTATCGCTGATCAAGCAGTCTCGCTCTCTACCGTCGACAACGTCTCGCTAGTAACGCTGAATGGGAGAGCGGTAGGCCTGAATGCTGCGGTTACCATGACGAACACTGTGGTCAACGTGCCAGCGCCCTAAGGCTCACAGCATTCGATAAAGGCTGGCAGAATCATTTCTGCCAGCCGGAGTTGAATTACTGAATCCACGGCAAAATTTAATTAGCAGTAATCATTTCATCTAGCTTAGTGACTTTGATTAAGCCCGAAATCCTTTGGAGAACACCATGAAATTAGCAAGAGATTCAGGAATATTTGGACTAGCGGCACTCGCTGTTATTGCCAGTCCACTCGTAGTTGCGGACGATCCAGGTTGGTATATCGGAGGCAATGTTGGCCAGTCAAGAGCCAAAATAGACGATGCCGGTATCACCAATGGCCTGCTGGGCAATGGTTTCACCACGTCCGCGATCACTCATGATGATCGCGACATTGGCTATAAGCTTTTTGGCGGGTACCCGTTCAACAAGAATTTTGCCCTTGAAGGGGGCTATTTCGATCTGGGAGAATTTGGTTATACGGCGACTACGGTTCCAAGGGGAACATTAAACGACAATATCAAGCTTAAAGGTCTGAATCTTGATGCTGTGGGCATTTTGCCCATCACGACACGGTTTTCGGCTTTTGGTCGGGTCGGAGTGAATTACGCTGAAGCCAATAACTCTTTGAGAGGAACGGGATCGGTTAGTGTGCCAAACCCTGATTCCAGCAAGCGCGATGCGAATTACAAGGTTGGCTTGGGGCTACAGTATGACCTCACCGCATCTCTTGCAATGCGCGCCGAGGCGGAACGGTATCGCATCGATGACGCTGTCGGCAACAGAGGCGACATTGATCTTGTCTCGCTAGGTTTGGTGTACCGATTCGGGAAAACTGCGGTGCCTCCCGCACGCGCGGAACCCGAACCCGTTATCGCACTGGCGCCGCCCCCGGCGGTCGTAACCCCGCCGCCGCCGCCGGAACCAGAGGTTGTGAGCCCGCCACCACCACCGCCTGTAGTAGTCGCCGCCCCACCACCCAGTGCGCCTGTGCCGACCAAGGTGACTTTCGCCGCAGATTCTTCGGCAGATTCTCTTTTTGACTTTGGCAAATTGACCATAAAACCTGGGGGAAAACAGGCCCTCGACAAGTTTTCCGCGGATCTAAAAGGTGCTGACTTTGACGTTATCACAGTAACCGGTCACACCGATCGCATCGGATCCCCGGCAAATAATTTAAAACTTTCGGTACGCCGGGCGGACGCGGTCAAGGCCTATCTGGTGGATTCCACCGGGATCCCAGCGAGCAAGATCGAGGCTGAAGGAGTAGGTGAAACACATCCCATAACCTCGCACGGTGAATGCAAAGGCAAGAAGGCAACCAAGAAGCTGGTGGCGTGCCTCGCGCCTGATCGCCGCGTGGAAGTGGAGGTAAAGGCTAAGCGGACCGTCGTGAGATAACTAACCGCCTCTACACGATGTTCTGAAAATAAAGCCAGCCACTTAATTTGTGGTTGGCTTTTTTATTTAATCGGAATTATACCACCTCAGAAATGGGTGGGATTTACCGGCTTTTGAGATTAGCGGTTACTCGGGATCCATTTGGGAGAAGAGCATTCCGTCTTAATATTATTAATCCGGCACGCAAATAATATGAACCATTTTGGATGTAATGAACAAGTCCTACCAACAGTTTGACCGGTAGCGCAACTGTGAGTAAAGTTAGCCGCCCACTAAATCGAGCAACAGGAAGCCCCGAACTTGGCCAGAAAAATCAGTAAGCAACCCGATTTCGAGACCGCCCTGGTGGAGCTGGAGACACTGGTATCGACCATGGAGCAGGGTGACCTCAGCCTGGAGGAGTCGCTCAAGCAATTCGAGCGTGGCATCACCCTCACCCGTGGCTGCCAAGAGTCACTGAAAGAGGCCGAGCAGAAGGTGCAGATTCTGCTCAGCAAAAATGGCGACCCCGAACCGTTTGAGGATGATAAAGATGAATAGCCCAAAACATAATTCAGGCCAACTCAAAACCCTGCTGGCCGGCTATCAGGCCCGCACCGAAAAATGCCTCGACCACTGGCTGCCCAGCGCCCATGTCGCGCCGCAACGACTGCACGAGGCGATGCGTTATTCCGCACTCGACGGCGGCAAACGGGTCCGCCCCTTTCTGGTCTACGCCACCGGCCGGGCACTGGGCGCCACGCTGGAGCAGCTCGACGGCCCGGCCAGCGCGGTCGAGCTGATCCACGTCTACTCCCTGATCCACGACGACCTGCCCGCCATGGACAACGACGACCTGCGCCGTGGCAAACCAACCAGCCACAAGGCCTTTGGCGAGGCGATGGCGATCCTGGCTGGCGATGCGATTCAATCACTCGCCTTCCACATCCTCGCCCATGACACCACCATCGACGTCAGCGCCGAGCGCCGCCTGAAGATGGTCAATACCCTCGCCCACGCCAGCGGCTCACGTGGCATGTGTGGCGGTCAGGCCATCGACCTCGAGGCCGTCGGCCAGCAACTCGACCTGCCCGCCCTGGAGAACATGCACATCCACAAGACCGGCGCCCTGATCCGCGCCAGCGTCACTCTCGGTGCCCTCTGCCAAGCAGAGAGTAGCGAGGCGCAGTGCAAACAGCTCGACCACTACGCCAAATGTATCGGGCTAGCCTTTCAGATCCAGGACGACATCCTCGATATCGAAGGCAATACCACCACCCTCGGCAAACCCCAAGGCTCCGACATCGCCCGTGACAAACCCACCTACCCCGCCCTGCTAGGGCTGGACAGCGCCAAACAGCGCGCCCAGGAACTCTACGACGAAGCAATCAACAGCCTGACCGACTTTGATCACCACGCCGATCCGCTGCGCTGGATGGCCGAGTATATCGTCTCGCGTAGTAGTTAAACCGCGTCGGAAACAGCAAAAAATAGTCCCTGAATCAAGTACTGTGCCTTGCACCAAACAGGCTGCCCCCTCATAATTGGCGGTCTTCACGCCACCCGCCGAGAGCATGACCAGCCACCACTACCCACTGTTAGAAAGCATCCCCACCCCAGACGAGCTGCGGCAACTGCCGCAGGAGCGACTGGTGGTGCTAGCGGATGAGTTGCGCCGCTTCCTGATCCAGTCGGTCAGCCATACCGGCGGCCATCTCTCGGCGGGGCTGGGCACGATTGAGCTGACCATCGCCCTGCACTATGTCTTTAACACCCCGGACGATCGCTTGGTTTGGGATGTTGGCCATCAGAGCTATCCACACAAGATCCTGACCGGTCGTCGCGAACAGATGCCCTCGCTCCGCCAGCGCGGCGGAATGGCGGGCTTCCCCAAGCGCGAAGAGAGTCCCTACGATACTTTTGGTGTGGGCCACTCCAGCACCTCCATCAGCGCCGCGCTCGGCATGGCGCTGGCGGCCAAGGCCCAAGGGCTAACACGCAAAGTGGCGGCGGTGATTGGTGATGGTGCGATGACAGCGGGCATGGCCTTTGAGGCGCTCAACCACGCCGGTGACCTGGATGCCAACCTGCTGGTAATCCTCAACGATAACGAGATGTCGATTTCCCCCAATGTCGGTGGCATGGCCAACTACCTGGCGCGGGTGCTCTCTGGCAAGTTCTACTCCAGTGTTCGCGAAAGCAGTAAAAAAGTGCTGGGCAAGATGCCTACCGTCTGGGAGCTGGCGCGTCGTGCCGAAGAGCACATGAAGGGCATGGTAGTGCCCGGCACCCTGTTTGAAGAGTTGGGATTCAATTACATCGGTCCGATCGACGGCCACGACCTGCCCACCCTGATCAGCACCCTGCGCAACATGCGCGATTTCGAGGGGCCACAGTTTTTGCATGTTGTCACCAAAAAGGGCAAGGGTTTCACCCCTGCCGAAGAGAACCCCTGCACCTATCACGGTGTCGGCAAGTTCGACCCGGACAACGGCGAGCTGCTGGCCAGCGCCGGGGCCACCACCTATACCCAGGTCTTTGGCGACTGGCTCTGCGACATGGCCGTGGCCGATAAACGGCTGGTGGGCATCACCCCGGCGATGCGCGAAGGCTCAGGCATGGTGGAATTTTCACAGAAGCACCCGGACCAATATTTTGATGTTGGCATCGCCGAACAGCACGCTGTAACGCTGGCGGCGGGAATGGCCTGTGACGGCATGAAGCCGGTGGTGGCGATCTACTCCACCTTCCTGCAACGTGCCTATGACCAACTGATCCATGATGTTGCGATCCAGAACCTGCCGGTACTGTTTGCCATCGACCGCGCCGGGCTGGTCGGGCCTGATGGCCCCACCCACGCGGGTAGCTTTGACCTGAGCTTTCTCAACTGCATCCCCAACATGGTGGTGATGGCCCCGGCCAACGAAAATGAGTGTCGCCAGATGCTCTACACCGGCTTTCAACATAACGGTCCCTGCGCCGTACGCTATCCACGCGGCGTCGGCCCGGGCGTGGCTGTTGAAAAAGAGATGACCGCCCTGCCACTGGGCAAGGCCGAACTGCGTCGCAAGGGTAAACGGGTCGCCCTGCTTGCCTATGGCAGCATGTTGGGAGCAGCCAGTACCGCCGCCGAGCTGCTGGATGCCACCGTGGTCAACATGCGCTTTGTCAAACCGCTGGACGAAGCCAAGGTGCTGGAGCTGGCCCAGGAGCATGAGCTGCTGGTGACTATCGAAGAGAATGCCATCATCGGCGGCGCCGGTAGTCTGGTTGCGACGCTGCTCAACACCTTGGACACCCCACCGCACCTGATTCAACTGGGACTGCCCGACCACTTCATCGAACATGGTGAACGTAATGCCCTGCTGGCCGACTGCGGACTCGATAGTCAGGGCATTATCAAGCGCGTAAATCACTACCTCGAAAACAGCACTCGCCATGGCAGCGCCGCCTAGGTAAAATACCCGAACATTTTAGTCAGGAAATACTTGAACCATTATGTCCCCACGTTACACACTAAAAGTGCTCACCGACTTTGCGGCAGCCCACTCCCTGCGCAACTACCCTGGTGATTGCGCCAAGCTGCACGGTCACAACTGGAAGGTTGAAGTTGAAGTCACCGCCACCGCCCTCAATGAAGTGGGTATCGGGATGGATTTCAAACAGATCCGCAAGGAGGCCAAGGCAGTATGCGACCACCTCGACCACGAATATCTCAACGAACTTCCGCCCTTCGATACCATCAACCCAACCGCTGAAAACATCGCTGCCTATATCTACCGCGAACTTGGCCAGCGGCTCAACACCCCTGAGGCAAAAATCAGCGCCATCACTATCTGGGAAACAGAGCGGGCCTGCATCCGCTACACGGAGAATCAAGACTAATGACCGACAATACCCCAATGACCGACGTTCAGAGCAGCGTCGACATTCGCCGCATCCCCATTAATAAGGTTGGCATTAAAGACATTCGCCACCCGGTGCGTGTTAAAGATCGCAGCCAGGGCGAACAGCACACCATCGCCAATTTCAATATGTATGTACATCTGCCGCACAACTTTAAGGGTACTCACATGTCGCGTTTTGTTGAGATCCTCAACAGTTACGAGCGTGAGTTCTCGGTGGAAAATTTCGACAAGATGATGGTGGAAATGGCGGATCGTCTGGAGTCAGAAGAAGGACACGTCGAGATGTCTTTTCCCTACTTTGTCGAGAAACCCGCGCCTGTCTCCAAAGTAAAAAGCCTGATGGATTACGATGTCACCCTGCTGGGCGAGATCAAGAATGGCAATCCTTCCGTCGCCATCAAGGTAGTGGTACCTGTCACCAGTCTCTGCCCCTGTTCCAAAGAGATATCAGCCTACGGCGCTCACAACCAGCGCTCACACGTCACCGTGACTGTACATACCAATGATTTTGTCTGGATCGAGGACATCATCGACCTGGTTGAGGGTGAGGCCTCGTGCGAACTCTTTGGCCTGCTGAAGCGCCCGGACGAAAAATATGTCACCGAACGTGCCTACGACAACCCAAAATTTGTCGAGGATATGGTGCGCGATGTGGCGGCACGTCTCAATGCTGATGCCCGCATCGACGCGTATACAGTGGAATCTGAAAACTTCGAATCAATCCACAACCACTCCGCCTACGCCTTGGTGGAACACAACAAAAAACTAAAATAGCAGATCCAGCCTCCACCACCACGCAGTCGCCTTGTTTCGCCCCCGGTATCAGAGTAGAGTTCTGAGCCAGAAAATGCCGGGGGCAAGGGCAAATCTCTTTAAAACGTACTCACTCATGCAGCAGCATCGGGTGACGTCGATACCATAACACTCTCCGCCCGCATGTAAAAATAGCAATCGAATGCTTTAGAGTCCGTTGCAGTAGTGGCTTTTCATCACCGCTCAAACGAATTTTTTGGGGCATCTGGATAAAAAAAGGGCCACCAGATGAAAGATTTTTTTAATAATTTTACCAGCCGCATGCTTTTGAGTGAGCTGGTTGTACACGTCTTGCTGGTCTCATCGCTCCTCTTCCTGGCATTACCACTGCTCAAGCAGGAATACCAAAACCAGTTCATCGAACAGGCCCAACAAAGCTCAAGCCATATTGCGACGTTATTGCAAAATAGCGCGCCGCCCTATCGCCTTGACTCCATCGCTGGCCACGGCGATATCGTGCATGCCCGTCTCGTTGATGCGACAAGCGCCAGTCCAGGTTTTGTGCAGGAGCAGAGTTTCGGCAGTGGCCATAATCATCGTTACCAAATGGTCACGCCGCTGCTGCTGGCGGGAGAGCGCTACCAATTGGAGTTAGGTTACGACGAGAGCGCCACCGAACAGCGCATTAGCAACGCCTTCCGTTTTGGCGTCTATCTGGCGATCGGCTACGTACTGCTGGCGGTGTTCAGCACTGCTTTGATTGGACCACGGCTGACACGCCCCCTCCAACATCTGCGCCAAACAGCCCTGAACATCGCCACCGGCCAACCCATGGAGCAGATCAACACAGATACCGACATCACCGAAATCAAGGATCTCGCCACGAGCCTGGAACGTATGCGCAGCAAACTGGTAGCCCAGCGCGAGGATCTGGCGATGCGTGAGGCCCGTGTCAGCGCCGTTATGGACAACATTGCCGACGGCCTTGTCACCATTAACGAGCGGGGGCAGATCCAATCTTTCAATCTGGCGGCAGAGCGTATCTTCGGCCACAACGCCAGCGAAATGATAGGCACGTCTGTCAATGCCCTGTTTGCTGCTCCAATGGTCTCACGCAACGGTGATAACGGCGAACCCCGCGCCACCATAGAACAACACGCCCCTTATGAAACACTGGGGCGGCGCAAGGATGGCAGCACCTTCCACATGGAGGCCGCTATCAGCGAGATTTGTGAACTCGCCGGTTGTATCTCCATCGTCACCTGCCGCGACATAGGCGCTCAAAAACAGGCTGAGCTGGAGATCAAATCGCTCAAGGATGATCTGGAGCAACGGGTCGTTAAACGCACCCTGGAGCTGGCCTCGGTCAATAAGGAGCTGCAACATCAGGCGCTGCATGACGCCCTCACCAGCCTGCCCAACCGGGTGCTAATGCAGGACCGCCTGGAGCAGGCCACCCGCGCTGCCAAGCGTGAAAATCATGCCTTGGCGCTGATGATTACCGATCTCGATCGTTTTAAAGAGATCAACGATACCCTTGGCCACCACTATGGCGACCTGCTCCTGCAGCAGGTGGCAGGACGGGTGCGTAGTTCCCTGCGCGACTCCGATACTGTTGCCCGACTGGGTGGCGACGAGTTTGCGGTCTTGCTACCGACCATCCAGAACGAAGAACAGGCGGCACAGGCGGCTATAAAAATAGCCAAGGCGATGGAGGCTCCCTTCATCCTTGAAAACCAAAACTTCCACGTTGGCATCAGCATCGGCATCGCCATCTATCCCAAAGATGGCGATAACTCCGCCCACTTGATGCGACGCGCCGATGTCGCCATGTATGTGGCCAAGCGGGCGCAGAGCAGTTACGCCTTTTATAATCCCGAACAAGATCAGCACAGCGCCAGCCGTCTGGCACTCGTCGGCGAGCTACGCCGCGCGCTGGAACAGAAACAGCTGATAGTGCATTACCAGCCCACCGTCGATATCAAACAGAAGCAGGTTATCGGTGTTGAGGCGCTGTTGCGCTGGCAGCACCCAACACGCGGCGTGCTGCAACCAAGTGAATTCATCCCCCTGGCGGAACAGACCGGCCTCATCAAAGGGCTCACTATCTTTGTTCTAAATGAAGCGCTACAACAACTACATCAGTGGCAGACAAGCGGGTTGCAGTTGCGCATGGCCATCAATCTTTCGTCCCGCAATCTCAACGATCCTGATCTGGTCAAACAGATCGACGAGCTACTCAACCGCTGGCAGGTACTGCCTGAGCAGCTCCAACTGGACATCACCGAAAGCGCCATCATGGAAGATCCACCCCGCGCCATGAGCACTCTGTCGCGACTCTATGCCATGGGCATCAAGCTCTCTATCGACGACTTTGGCACCGGTTACTCATCCCTTGCCTACCTCAAACAGCTGCCGGTGCACGAGATCAAGATCGACCGCTCCTTTGTCGAAGGGATGGTCAGCAACAATGAAGATCGTGTCATCGTACGCTCCACCGTCGACCTCGCCTTCAACATGGGCCACCGTGTCATCGCCGAAGGGGTCAACAGCCAAGAGACCCTCGCCCTGCTCGCCGAGATGGGCTGCGATCGCGCCCAGGGCTTTTTTATCAGCAAACCGCTCAGCGGCAAAGAACTCTATCAATGGCTGAGAAACAATACCGAGTGGCACACCAACACTAGGCCACGCAGTGCACTGCCCACACCGGAGATGGTTTAAAAGCGAAGGTATAGAACCATATCGTGGGGGCGACTAAAACCAGTAACCCAGTAGCTGCATACATGCCAGCGCCATGATGCCCGCCAAGACATCATCAAATATAATGCCAAAACCGCCATGTACATGGGTATCGACCCAGCGAATCGGCCAGGGTTTGAGGATGTCGAAAAAACGAAACAGAATAAAACCCACCACAATCCACAGCCACCCTGCGGGGGCGGCGATCATAGTGATGAAAAAACCAACAAATTCATCCCAGACAATGCCGGGGTGGTCATGTACCCCCATATCACTGGCAGTGCGATGGCAGAGCCAGATTCCTATCAAGGTCAGCAGCAACAACATCAGCAGATAGAGCGGCAGAGATAAAGACTGCATCAGTAGGTAGAGCGGCACCGCAGCCAGGGTGCCCCAAGTACCCGGCGCCTTGGGCATGGCGCCACTACCAAAACCAAAGGCCAATAGATGAATCGGATTGCGCCAATTTAACTTGGGCAGGACGTTTGGCTGCTTAGACAAAGTGTTGGTATCCCTCAGCCCGGTTCACGATGGCCTCACCACCGTCATGCCGGAAGCGCAGACCCGGCTCTGTGTCTATCTGGCCAATACAGGTGACGGCACAACCACTCTGGCGTAGCGCTCGTTCGACCTCTTCCTCACGGCCAACAGGCAGAGTAAAGCAGAGTTCATAATCATCCCCGGCCGTGAGCGGTAACCTCCACCACTCATGGCTCAGCGCCCTCACCTCAGCCGCCACCGGCAAGGCATCGACATTCAGTGTCGCCCCGACACCACTGGCCGTGAGTATGTGGCCGAGGTCCCCGGCCAGGCCATCGGAGATGTCGATGGCCGCTGTTGCCACGCCGCGCAGCGCCAAGCCGACAGCGACGCGTGGTGTGGGGCGTTCCAGGCGTGAGATAAAGTAGTCGCGACGGCTTGGCTCAAGCGTCAGTTCACACCGCGCCAACGCCAACTGCAATCCCAACCCCGCATCGCCAAGCTGGCCGGTGACGTAGATCAGATCCCCCGCCTGGGCGCCATCCCGGCGCAACGCCTGGAACGCAGGTACAAAGCCACAGATCTGGAGGCTGATCGTCAACGGGCCACAAGTGGTATCACCGCCCACCAGCGCCACGCGATGCTCGGCAGCCAGCTGGCTCAGGCCATGGCAGAAACCCTGCAACCAGACCTCATCAACCCTTGGTAGCGTCAGCCCCAATAACATCCAGGCCGGTTCCGCGCCCATGGCAGCCATGTCACTGAGGTTTACCGCCAGAGTTTTGTAACCAATATTTTCAGGAGAGGTCGTGACAGGAAAGTGCACCCCCGCCACCAGAGTATCGAGGCTCAGCGCCAAACTCTGTCCAGCAGCCGGTATCAGCAGGGCAGCGTCGTCACCGACCCCCAGCAATACATCACTGCGGGCCGCCATGCCATCACTAAAGTAGCGTTTGATAAGAGCAAACTCAGATATACCCATGACGTTTTCGGTTGGCGTCAGGTCAAGGCTATTTGGAAACGCGCTTGATTTCCAGCTGACGGGTCTGCTGCGCAACCTTGTCCAGCACACCGTTGACGTACTTGTGACCCTGATCGGCGCCAAACATCTTGGCCGCCTCCAGCGCCTCATTGATGACAACACGATAGGGCACGTCGGGACGGAACATCAGTTCAAAGGTGCCCATGCGCAGGATGGCGCGTTCAACAGGATCGACACTGTTGATGTCACGGTCAAGGAAGGGCTTGATCTGCTGATCCAGCGCCTCCAGGTGGCCCGCAACACCATGCAGCAGCACCTTGAAATAGTCGAGGTCGACCTTGACCATCTCGCGCTCCACCAAAAACTGGTCATGAATCTCGGCGATGTTCTCACCAGCCACCTGCCATTGGTAGAGTGCCTGCACTGCACTGCGGCGCGCCTTGGAACGGGCATTGCTCAAATTGTATTGCTCCTTAATTTATCCCCCCTCACCCTAACCCTCTCCCCCGAGGGCACCCAAAGAGCGGGCATAAAGGCGAGGGGACTGGATGCACTTCGTAGAAAGTAACGGGGAATTTCAACAAATTGTTACAGCTGGTCAACGCCCTTAAGCAGGTTGATCATCTCGATGGCAGACATAGCGGCTTCAACGCCTTTATTACCGGCCTTGGTACCGGAACGTTCAATCGCCTGTTCGATGCTATCTACCGTCAATACACCAAAGGCCACCGGTAGATCGTGCTCCATGGCGACCATCGCCAGCCCTTTGGAACACTCACCCGCCACATACTCAAAGTGCGGTGTACCACCACGAATGACAGCGCCCACAGCGATGATGGCATCATGTTTTTTCTTAGACGCCACCCGCTGCGCCAGCAATGGCAACTCATAGGCGCCGGGGGCATAGATCAGGTCGATATTTTCGACCTTGCCGCCATGACGCTTGATGCAATCAATAGCACCAGCGACCAGATGATCCACCACAAAACTATTAAAACGGCCCGCCACAATGGCAAACCGGTGACCAGCAGCGCTGAAATCACCCTCGATTAGATTCACGTCTTTCATCTGCTTTCCTTAAACAGTAGGCACCAGGGCCTGTGCATGCGTTAGCGGCCTATTGTAACCGTCCCAAGAACCTGTCGGATATAGACGATGACAGCAAGCACGCTGGCAACAACTCAGCAGGCCAGCCTTGCAACCGGCCGCCAGCTAAACATATTCCACCACTTCAAGGCCAAAACCGGCCAGACCATGGAGCTTTTTGGGCGCGCCCATGATCCGCATTTTGCGTACCCCAATGTCGGCGAGGATCTGCGCCCCAGCACCATAACCGCGCAGATCTGAGCTTGGTTCCGGTCGTGGCAAGTTGATGCCCCGGTCCTGGAGTTGATAATCACGGATGCGTTTAACCAGATCGACAGGCTTCTCCTCGTGCTGTAACAGCAAGATCACGGCTGACTCCTCATCGGCAATCCGCTGCATCGCAGCCCGCAGTGGCATACCGCCGTTACCTCGTTGTACCGCCAGCAGATCGGTAAAGGTATCGGCCAGATGGACCCGCACCAGGATCGGCACATCGGGCAGGATCTCACCTTTCACCAGCACCAGGTGCAGTCCTTTATCGACATAGTCCTGATAGGCCATCAGCCGGAACTGGCCATACTCCGTCGGCAGCAGGCACTCGGCCACCCGTTCAACACTCTTTTCATGTTGCCGACGATAACTGATGAGGTCGGCAACGGTACCAATCTTAAGGCTGTGCTCTTTGGCAAACACCTCCAGCTCAGGGCGACGCGCCATGGTGCCATCGTCATTCAGAATTTCAACAATGACGCTGGCAGGTTCAAGTCCGGCCAGACGCGCCAGATCACAACCCGCCTCGGTGTGACCGGCACGACTCAACACCCCACCGGGCTGGGCCATGAGCGGGAAGATATGTCCGGGTTGATTGATATCTTCTGGCCCCGCCCCGGCCTTGACCGCCGCTTGTACCGTCACGGCGCGATCAGCAGCAGAGATCCCCGTAGTCACCCCCTCCGCGGCCTCGATCGACACCGTAAAATTGGTCGCGTGTTTGGCATGAGTATTTGCCACCATCAGCGGCAACTGGAGCTGCTCACAACGCTCACGGGTCAGCGTCAGACAGATCAAACCACGGGCATAACGGGCCATGAAATTGATATCTTTGGCCTGCACACACTGAGCCGCCATGATCAGATCACCTTCGTTCTCGCGATCTTCGTCATCCATTAGCACCACCATCTTGCCCTGGCGGATATCGTCAATAATCTCTTCAATGCTGTTGAGTACCATGCGCTCCATCAACCTTTCAAAAAGCCGTGTTCGGCCAGAAGTTCAAGTGTTACCCCCGTGCCGTTGCCCTGCGCCGCCTTGTCACCGAGCAGCAACCGCTCCAGGTAACGGGCCAGCAGATCAACTTCAATATTAACGCGTCGCCCAACTTTATATTCATTGATAGTGGTAACAACCGTGGTGTGTGGAATGATGTTGATCTCAAACAGCGCACCGTCAACGTTATTCACGGTAAGACTGACACCATCGATACAGACCGAGCCCTTCACCGCCACGTACTTGGCCAGACTGTCAGGGACACGCACGCGAAAACGCAACGACTCGCCCACCTGTTGGCGCGACTCGATCACTCCCACGCCATCAACATGACCGCTGACCAGATGACCACCGAGACGTGTGGTGGGAGTCAACGCCTTCTCCAGGTTCACGGCACGACCGACACTAAAATCGGCCATGGTAGTTTTGTCCAACGTCTCGGCAGAGGCATCCATCACAAAACCAACGGCGCTAAACTGCACCAC
>JAYWDX010000242.1:0-8808 GCA_043779675.1 Tenderia sp. (SeqCode) | reverse complement strand
GCGGCGCCGTGGTTACGGTAGTGGAACATGCTGATGTTCCAGCGCTGGCCCAGTTTGTCGAGGAAGTTGAGCAGGGCACCGGGGCGTTCGGGAAACTCGAAACGGTAGAGCACTTCGTTTTCGACGCCGGCGTGGCCGCCAACCATGTGGCGAATATGGAGCTTGGCGATGTCGTTGTCGGTCATGTCGATGAGCGGGTAGCCTTTCTCGGTGAGCTTGGTCACCAGCTCCTTACGCGCCTCATCGCTGCCGCCGCCGAGGTTGAGGCCGACGAAGACGTGGGCCTCCTTGTCGTCAGTGTAGCGGTAGTTGAATTCGCTGATGCTGCGCTTACCAATGGTCTGGCAGAACTTGCGGAAGCTGCCTGGCTTTTCGGGGATGGTGACGGCGAGGATCGCTTCGTTGCGTTCGCCCAGCTCGGCCTGTTCGGCGACGTGGCGCAAGCGGTCAAAGTTCATGTTGGCGCCGCTGTCGATGGCGACCAGGTTGGCGCCGCGCAACGCCTCGCGCTCGATATATTTTTTCATGCCCGCCACCGCCAGCGCCCCGGCCGGTTCGGCGATGGATCTGGTGTCGTCGAAGATGTCCTTGATGGCGGCGCAGATCTCGTCGGTGGTCACCAGGATTATCTCATCGACACACTTGCTGGCGATACGGAACGGCTCTTTGCCGACCTGACGCACGGCGACGCCGTCGGCAAAGATGCCGACCTGATCGAGCACGATGCGGCGCTTCTTTGCCAGTGCATCGTGCATGCAGGCGGCATCTTCGGGTTCAACGCCGATGATCTTGATCTCGGGGTAGAGCACCTTGACGTAGGCCGAGACTCCGGCGATCAGGCCGCCGCCGCCGACGGGGACGAAGATGGCGTGGATCGGGTCGGGGTGCTGGCGCAGGATCTCCATCGCCACCGTGCCCTGACCGGCGATCACATCAGGATCGTCGTAGGGGTGGACGAAGGTGAGCCCCTCTTTCTCCGCCAATTCGGCGGCGTGCTGGTAGGCCTCGTCATAGGCATCGCCATGCAATACGATCTTGGCGCCGTATGCCCGTACCGCCGCCACCTTGATGCCCGGCGTAGTCTTGGGCATGACGATCACGGCACGGATGTTGAGCCGCTGCGCCGCCAGCGCCACCCCCTGGGCATGGTTGCCTGCCGAGGCGGTGATGACACCCTTGTCGCGCTGCTCTGGCGAGAGCTTGAAAATTTTGTTGTAGGCGCCGCGCAGCTTGAAGGAGAAGACCGGTTGCAGGTCTTCGCGCTTGAGCAAAATGCGGTTGTCGAGGCGGCGCGAGAGCCGGGGCATGAGGTCGAGCGGCGTCTCTTTGGCGACATCGTAGACCCGGGCTTTGAGGATTTTTTCGAGATATTTCTGAGGCATGGCGCTAAATTATCAGGTTCACCGACAGCTGCATAGCAACCCGCGCCTGAGCCGGGCTTTATTCAGTTAACGTAACGCGTTGAGCTGTTGATAAAGATCTTCAATCTGCTGTTCAATCTGCTCAACCTGTTTGACTTCAGCCGCGCGGCGCTGGTGGTAGGCCTCAGTAAGGCGAATACCGCGCCCCACCATGGGCTGCACCTCCTCCGACAGAGGGGCTTCACCGTTGACCAGCACCTGCCTGGCCTGCTCCAGCGCCACCTTGGCGTCGTCAATTTGTTGCTGCAATTGCTGCCGCTTCGCCTGGACTGCATCAACACGCTCACCGATGCGGGCACCCTGCTCCAGTAACTGGCTCCGGTTCTCTTGATGAATCACCATATTTGGCTCTTGCAACTCCAGCTCTGTGGCCTTAACCCCAGGTGGAGGGGTCGATGAAAAATGGACTACGCCATCCTTCCCTACCCAGCGATAGACCTTGGCCACGTCGCCACCGTCGGCCCCCAGAGCAATCAACGGTAACAAAAGAGATCCCAACCACAACAGTTTCAACATTTTTTCATCCAGGGCGTAGACGTGAATTTTAAATACTAACACGCAGACTGGCACTGAAACCGCACGCTTCAGCGGGATAGAGATCTCAACCACATCAACAGTAATTACCTCAAAATTAACGCCCTTGATAGTTAACCGTTTTGGTCTACTTTTCAACTTACCAATGCCAATCCACCCCATCCATCAGGCATTGCGACCTTACCTTAAAGAGGAGCTATACAATGCAGACCCCTGAGGATAAAAAAATCTACTCCGTTAAAGACACACTGCAAGTTGTGATCGGTATTCCGATTGTTATGAGCTTTGCTATCTTCTGCGCCAATTTTGCCACTTCGTACGCTGGCATTTAAGTTCCGTTTCACTCCTGTCAAACAACAAAAGGCCCTCATCTGATGAGGGCCTTTTGTTTGTAGGAAAAGATATAAATTCATCGCAGAAGGTTAAAGCCAGCCCCTCCGCTAACCGATATATAGTGTGAGAGTGGTTATGCAGCCACTACATATGGGATAAAAAGCTCGCCACCACGGGCAGGGAGGTAGTCCAATGTTAAGCTACATTTTACGCTTGGCCTTCAGTTTTGAACGTAGCCATGGCTTTTGGCCCAACATGATCTATCTCAATACCGAGCAGCTGCGGCATTGGCAAAGTGAGTTTGACGATCCTGCTGATTTTGATGAGATTGGCCGTCGCCTCTCTATGGCGATTGTGATTTCGGTCGATGCGCTCCATCCCCATGTCGCCTGGTTGCCAAACAGAGTACATGCCATATCCGGCTAATCAGCCTGCAACATTTTCCACACCGGGGCAGGGATGCCCTGCCCGTCCCAAGTAGTCAGTCTAGGGCACCTCTAAAAATCCGCTGAAGCCGCGATGGCTGCGTTGGAAATGCGCTCAAAATGCTCATGTACTACGTGTACACTCCACTTTTTCGCGCATTTCCGCCTTGCCCTCGCGCCTTGATCGAATTTTTAGAAGTGCCCTCTATTAAATTGAGATAAATCAAAAATAGCTGCCCCACAGTTCAACGCGGTTACCATTGGTATCCGTCACTGGCTGCAACCAGACCACCGTCACCATGCCATTGCCATCCACTAGTGGTATGGGGTTGTAACCGTTGTTGTTCAATGGCGATTCCACCTTGGCCACGGCTCCCCAGCCAGCATTACTGCCAGCTGTATATTGACTGCTCACAAGCTGGTTACTGGAGTCATAAGGCGTGCGCCAGAACAGGGCAATATTGTCACTGCTGCTCATCACCGCCTGAGGATCAACGGCGCTGCCATCATCCATCTGCTCCACCAACTGGGCACCGCCCCAACTGCCAAGAGCGTAGTGGTTTGACCACAAATCAAAACGACCGTCCTGCTCCTGCAACCAGATAACCGATGGCCGCCGAGCGCTATCCATGAACAGAACGGGAGACCGCACATCACCGCTGGCACTTGTTTCCAGCAGCGTCGCGCTCTCCCAACTGCCCGTGGCAAAGCGTCTGGCCCAAAGGCTATATACCGATGTTGAGGCAGTGCTCTCTTGTTGTTGCCAAGCGGTGGTGATGTTGCCGGCACTGTCAATCACCATCACCACTGAACCTGCATCACCACTACTATTGGATATGTCAAAATTGGCCGACCAGCCGCCCGCATAGTAGGAGGTCCAGATCTTGTTCACCAAGCCGTTTGACTGGCTCCAGAACAGCATGACGTTATTTGTGCCATACAGCAGAAGCTGTGGCGCATTCACATCGCCGTTCAGTTCCTCGGCAATAGCTGCCGCCCCCCAACCGCCAGCATAACGGGCCCGCCAGAGATTCCAGCGGTTGCCATCAAACTGGCGCCAGGCCAGGGTCGCGGCACCACTACTATCGACCACCGCCGTGGGGGGATCAACATCGCCATCCTCACTGTCGATCTTGGTCGCGGCCGACCAGCCCGCTGCATAACGCGCACCCCAAAGATTTAAATGGGTACCATCGGATTGTGTCCAGAGCGCAAAGGCATTACCCGCCGCATTCAGCAGTAGCTGCGGTGTGGCAACATCGCCCAGATTTTCACTATCCAGCAACGTTGGCGTAACGTCCCAACTCTCCGCCACATTGCGGTTGGCGTAAAGGTCATAACCGCTGCCGGTGTATTGAGTCCAAAGCACGGTGACGGCGCCGCGGCTATCCACCCCTACCTGTAACTCACCAATATCTTCAATCTTCTGGGTGGCGCTGGCCGATAGATCGGCACTTTCGATCCGCTGTTCCACCCCCCAGCCGCTGTTGGCAATGTAGCGCACGGCCCAAAGATCGGTGCGTTCCACATCAATACGCGTCGGGCCAGGCAAAGAAACAGCTGTCGCCTGAGTCCAGACCACCGTGACATTGCCTGTTGCATCAACCACTAGCTGGAAGGAGTTGACGTCGAGTGCGCCCACTTCAAGCTTCAGGGCATTGCTCCAACCGATGCGCACGTTATAGCGGCTTGACCAAAGGTTGATGTGTGCGCCATCAGACTGGGTCCAGACGGTTGTGACATTACCATCGCCATCAATCACCGCCTTGGCACTATCCACATCACCGCTAATGTCACTGCTGAGCGCCAACGGCGCCCCTACCTCAGGCAGGGATGGAAGTGACGCACCACCTCCCGGCCCACCGGAAGGGACCAGCCTCGCTGCGCTGATGGCGTTATCACTGGCGTTTTTGCCATCGCCACCACAGCCGCCAACCACCAGCAAAACCGCCGCTAATGAGACCATAGAAAAGTGCTTGAATGATGAGGACATAGGAGGCTTCATTGAATTCACAATTTTGTTTAATACCGTGTTAGCAACTCTTTGTCCAGCCAAGCTGCCAATTGACCCCTTGGATACGTGGCTTAATTTGCTAGAATCGCCGCCCATGGATGTTACACATATTATCGACCCCTTGAACGATGCCCAAAGGGCGGCGGTCACCGCCCCTGCGGGACAACAGCTGGTGCTGGCTGGCGCTGGCAGCGGCAAGACCCGTGTACTGGTGCACCGCATCGCCTGGAACATGGCGGTGGACCACGTTTCGCCCTACAACATGATGGCCGTCACCTTCACCAACAAGGCCGCCGCCGAGATGCGCCACCGCATCGAAGAGCTGCTCGGCACCCCCATCGGCGGCATGTGGGTCGGCACCTTTCACGGCCTGGCGCACCGCTTTCTGCGCGCTCACTGGCAGGATGCCAAACTGCCGCAGAGCTTTCAGATCCTCGATTCAGACGACCAGTACCGGTTGGTGCGCCGCATCCTGCGCACTCTGGAGTTGGACGAAGCCAAGTGGCCGCCGCGCCAGGTGCAGTGGTACATCAACGGCAGCAAGGATGAAGGGCTGCGTCCCCAACATATCGACCACCACGGCGATCCCTACAGTAAACAGATGGTGCGCCTCTATCAGGCCTATCAGGACCACTGCAACCAGTCCGGACTGGTGGACTTTGCCGAGCTGCTGCTGCGCGCCCACGAACTGCTGCGCGACAGGCCCGATATCCTGCACCACTACCGCGAGCGCTTCCGCTACATCCTCGTTGATGAGTTTCAGGACACCAACACCCTGCAATATGCCTGGCTGCGACTGCTGGCCGGGCCGGAGGGCAATCTCTTCATTGTTGGTGATGACGACCAGTCCATCTACGGCTGGCGCGGCGCCAAGATTGAAAACATCCACCAGTTCAGTCGCGACTACCCCAAGACACTCACCGTGCGCCTGGAGCAAAACTACCGCTCCACCGCCACCATTCTTAACGCCGCCAACGCCGTCATCACCCACAACGACGACCGCCTGGGCAAAGAGTTGTGGACCGACGGCGCAGAGGGCGAAAAGATCCAGCTCTACACCGCCTTCAACGATCTGGATGAGGCGCGTTTCATCGGTAACCGCATCGCCCAGTGGGGCAAAGAGGGCAACGCCTACCGCGACGCCGCCATCCTTTATCGTTCCAACGCCCAGTCGCGAGTGCTGGAAGAGGCGCTGCTACAGGCCAGAATCCCCTATCGCATCTACGGCGGCCTGCGCTTTTTTGAACGACAAGAGATCAGGGACGCACTCGGCTACCTACACCTGATGGCCAACCGCAACAACGACGCCGCCTTTGAACGCGTCATCAACACCCCCACCCGTGGCATCGGCGACAAGAGCCTCACCACCATCCGTGGACTGGCGCGCGAACAGGGCGCCTCACTCTGGCACGCCTCACAACTGGTCATCAGTGAACAGCGCCTGCCCAACCGTGCCGCACTCGCCATTCAAAAATTCATCGATCTCATCAACGCCATGCACAACTACTGCAAGGAGCGTGAACTCGGCGAACAGGTCGATCACGTACTCAAGGCCGCCGAGCTGCTCGAACACTACAAAAAAGAGAAGGGCGAAAAGGGGCAGGCGCGGGTAGAAAATCTGGAAGAGCTGGTCAGTGCTGCGCGCGGTTTTGAATACAAAGATGACGAGCATGAAAATATCGACGTGCTCACCGCCTTCCTCTCCCACGCCGCGCTCGAAGCCGGCGAAGGACAAGCCGATCCATGGGAAGATTGTGTGCAGATGATGACCCTGCACTCCGCCAAAGGGCTCGAGTTCCCACTCGTCTTCCTCAGCGGCATGGAAGAGGGACTCTTCCCGCACCAGATGTCCATCGACGAACCCGGCCGCCTCGAAGAGGAGCGCCGCCTCTGTTACGTCGGCATCACCCGCGCCCGCACCCTGCTCTACATCAGCCACGCTGAAACCCGTCGACTGCACGGCCAGGAACGCCACTCTCTGCCGTCACGCTTCATCCGCGAAATCCCCGATGAACTGATCAAAACCATTCGCCTCAAAGCTAACATCAGCCGCCCTGCCGCAACCACTACACGTTACGAACGTAACGAATACGATCAGAGCGAAGATGGTCTGCGCCTCGGCCAACGGGTCTTACATCCAAAGTTTGGAGAGGGCGTTATTCTGAATTACGAGGGCAGTGGCAGCAACGCCAGAGTGCAGGTCAATTTTGATGAGGCGGGCACCAAGTGGCTGGTGACGGCATATGCAAACCTGTCGGTCTGCTAAACAAGTGGCTTATGTATTCATCACACACTTCGAATCAACACACTGTTTTAAAACGGGGATAACAGATTCGTTCACAGCGTATCAACACACAACACAATAAAATGTGCCCCCGTCAAAAACGGGGGCACAACGATTACCTTACAACCTATTTAAACTCATAGGCGCCAATGTCGTAATCAGAACCGTCGCCGGTACTGCCAGCACCCAACTTATCACCATCCTGCGGACGTACAACACCCAACAGGTCAGTCACCACACCCGAGCTTGCCATGTTTTTACCGCGATCAATGGCAGGTGAGCCAGCACGAACACGATAATCCTCGACACCTACAAACATTGGATCGACGTAGCTGTTATTAACACTGCCGGCCGAAATGAGTGAATTTGCGCCAAGAATAGAGTTTACGACTACAGCATACCAACTGCCCGCAACCTCATAACCGGAGTTTCCGCGCACTATGCTGTTGGTGACTTCCAAGCGGCCAGACACCCCAACAATAATGCCAGAGCCCGTATTTCCAGATACAGTGTTATTAATAACCCTCGCTTTTCCGTATGACGGAATGCTGATTACGCCGTAGTCGGTGCTGCCAGTGTTCGTGTTTCCAACCACCAGGTTATTGGCAAGCAATGCATAATCTTGACTGTAACTACCGACAGAAACGGCAGCACCCGCAGGAGCCACATTGCCCTTAAACACATTATTGCGGACCAACGAGGCTTTGTTATAGGCACCAAGTGAGATGGCGCCACCACCAACACTAGCCTGATTATTTAAAAAGGTGTTGTTATCAATCGTAATCGCCACTCCTATGCCCAGATTAATCGCGCCACCACTCTGAGCCTTATTATTAATAAACGAGTTGTTTTTAATAATGGTACCCAACATATCGGTATGAACACCCCCATATCCTGTTGAAAGATGGCCATTATCACGAATGACATTGTTTAGTATAGCGCCCCGCCGAGAAAAGATAGCCATATTTGTATGGCTTTTAATTGTAAAACCATTAACAGTACCCCCAAGTTCAGTCCCAGCCGCACTCGCCACAGCGATAATAACGGTTGCCCCCGACAGACCTGTACCGTCAAGAATTGTGTTTTGTGGGCCACTTGTACTGCGGAGAGTTTTGTTGCCACTTATCTGTATGGCTTCATTGTAAGTCCCCGGCCCAACAGTCACCGTACCCCCAGCCACCGCTGCATTCAACGCCGCCTGGAACTGGTATACGCACACCCGGACGGGCACACATTAGCCACCTGTGCAGGTTGCCGTTCAAAAGCACCAATATCGCACTGGGCAACACCATCATTATTGCCATCCCTTGGACGCGGCTGACCCATCTGGTCGTATGTCGAACATGATGCACTCGCCGCCCTGTCTATCGCCTGACTGCTTGCAAGCAGTGGGAAATAGGCTTGGCCCGTTGAGGCCTGAGTAACCATTGCTGCAAGACCGGGACTGCCCACAAAGTCCGTTGCTGCCAAAGTGATCGTACAACTTGACATTGTGCCGAATATATTACTTCCGCCAGAAACTGGCTGATATACCCCATTGATCTCGTCTGCAGGAGTACCATAATATTCCACAGGTTGCACATGACAATCCTGCGCAGCTACTCCGGGAAGGGTTGCAACATTATTTGCTATAATGCTGTTCTTAACAGTCATAACCCTCGATATACCACCGAGATAGCGTCCTTGGTTATTAGAAACCGTTCGCTGGCGGCCATGGATAGCGAAGCGAGGGCCGCTAGTCCCGGATAGGCTACGCCGTCTGCCCTTTCGTAGTTAGGAGCGCTAGCGAGTGACGGA
>JAYWDX010000241.1:0-2522 GCA_043779675.1 Tenderia sp. (SeqCode) | reverse complement strand
ACCTGATGAGCAAGATAGGCCACTACTGAAATATTGTGCGTAATAAAAAGATAAGAGATGCCCAGTTCATCCTGCAGCTCTTTCAAAAGATTGAGTATCTGCGCCTGCACCGAGACATCAAGGGCACTAGTCGGCTCATCACAAACAATCAGCTTGGGATTGAGCGCCAGGGCGCGGGCGATGCAGATGCGCTGGCGCTGGCCACCAGAAAATTCATGGGCATAACGGTTGCGCATGCTGGGCGAGAGACCGACCTGTTCCAGTAATGTATCAACACGGGCGCTACGTTGCGTTTTATCACCGCCTAACCCTTGCGCCACCATGCCTTCTGCAACGATTTCACCCACCCGCATGCGTGGATTCATGGAGGAGTAGGCATCCTGAAAGATGATCTGAAAATCACGCCGCCGCAGGCGTAGATCAGCACTGCTCAGGGCGGTCAGATCTTCACCCTCAAACAACACCTCACCAGCGGTGGGACGATTAAGCTGCAAGATGGCCTTGCCCGCCGTGGTCTTGCCACACCCCGACTCTCCGACCAGCGCCACGGTACGGCCACGCGGGACATGGATGTCGATACCATCCACTGCATAGAGCAAACCACCCCCGCCATCCAGCAACCCCTTATGCTGTGGGAAGTGGACCTTAAGTCCGGTGACTGCCAACAGTGGTTCTGCAACCGTTGGCTGTTGATGATGTTTGATCACGCTCGGCAACACCATCTCCTGCTGCGGCCACTGCGCCAACAGTTCAGGATCGGCACGATGGCAGCGCACGTTGTGTTCATCACCGCAGGGCAGCCACGCTGGTGCCTGTTCACGGCAGAGACTCCAGCCGTAATCACAACGCGATTCAAACCGGCATGCCTTGAACTGCTGTGCCAGGGATGGCACCGAACCGCGAATCACCGCCAATGGTTGATCACGCTTAGTGATCCCCGGTAGTGAATCAAACAGTTTGCGACTATAGGGATGCTGTGGCGCGGCAAAAAACTGCTCACGGGTGGCCTGTTCAACAATCTGCCCCGCATACATCACCGCGACACGGTCGGCCACCTCCGCCACCACCCCTAAGTCATGGGTGATCAAGAGGATCGCCATGCCGGTATCGCGCTGCAACTCCTTCAACAGTTGCAGCACCTGCGCCTGTATTGTTACATCGAGCGCGGTGGTCGGCTCATCGGCGATCAGCAGATCAGGCTCGCCGGCCAAGGCAATGGCGATCATCACCCGCTGTTTCATGCCGCCGGAGAGCTGGTGTGGATAGTCATTGATGCGCTGCTGTGGTGCTGGAATCCCGACAGCATCGAGCAGCTCGATGGCACGCTGACGGGCAGCACTGCCACGCAGTTGTTTATGGCAATAGAGACTCTCAGTGATCTGCCGCCCCACCGTCAGCACCGGATTGAGCGAGGTCATCGGCTCCTGAAAGATCATGGCAATTTTGGCGCCGCGGACCTTGCGCATGGCGGCCTCTGGCAGCGTCAGCAACTCCTGGCCATTAAACACAACACTACCACCGGCGATACGCCCCGCCGGTTGTGGCAACAGCCGCATGATGGAGAGCGAGGTCATCGACTTGCCACAGCCCGACTCACCCAGCAGGGCAAAGGTCTCACCGCGCCTGATCTCAAAACTGACACCGTCAACCGCACGCACTTCACGCTCGCCACTGCCAAAACGTGTCTGTAAATCTGTGACCCGGAGCAACATGTTATCCATCACTGCTGTAATCCAAATTCAACGCGCGGCACCGCCGCAAGCAATTTCTGGGTGTAGCTGTGTTGCGGCGCACGACTGACACGGTCAGTCGGCCCCTGCTCAACGATGCGACCATTATGCATCACCGCCATCTCATCACTCACATACTCCACCACGCCAATGTTGTGGGTGATGAAGAGCAGCGTCAGATTACGTTCGCGGCGCAGCTCCAGCAACATCTGCAAAATCTCTGCCTGCACCGAGACATCCAGCGCACTGGTCACCTCGTCACAGACAATAAACTTTGGATTGAGCGCCAGGGCGCGGGCGATGCCGATGCGCTGGCGCTGACCGCCGGAAAATTCATGCGGATAACGCCACAGATGTTCGCCCTTGAGCTGCACCCGTTCAAGAATCTGTTGCGCCAATACCAGGCGCTCCTCTTTTGATTCGCCGATGCCATGCACCTTCATCGGCTCGGTGAGTGTGGCCGCAATGGTGAGACGGGGATTGAGTGACGACATCGGGTCCTGAAAGATAATCTGCATCTCGCGCCGTAGCGGCTGCATTTCGCGACGACGCAGTGTGGTGATCTCCTGGCCATTAAAATGGACCTGCCCCGCAGTCGGCTCTATCAAGCGCAAAATCGCCCGGCCGAGTGTGCTCTTGCCACAACCGGACTCCCCCACCAACGCCAGGATCTGTCCTTGGGGAATCTTGAGATCGATGCCATCCACCGCCTTGACATGATCAACAGTGCGGCGCATGACGCCCTTCTTAATCGAAAAGTAGACCTGCAACCCTTTCAGCTCCAGCAGCGCG
>JAYWDX010000240.1:0-16337 GCA_043779675.1 Tenderia sp. (SeqCode) | reverse complement strand
AACCAGCCGCGTTATCATGGGGCGCAGGTGTTGCTGGGTCGCGACAACTTTGGCTGTGGATCATCGCGCGAACATGCGCCGTGGGCACTGGAGGACTACGGGTTTCGCGCCATCATTGCGCCTGGTTTTGGCGATATCTTCTACAACAACTGCTTCAAAAATGGCCTGTTGCCGATCATGCTCGATGCTGCGATTGTGGATAGGCTCTTCAAGGAGAACGCCACGACGACGGACTACCGCCTCAAGATAGATCTGTCTAACCAGCAGGTGGTAACGCCGAGTGGTGAGGCATTTGATTTTGAGGTGGACGCCTTCCGCAAACACTGCCTGTTGAATGGTCTGGACGACATCGGCCTGACCATGCAACATGTGGATGACATCAAGGCCTACGAGACCAAACGTCGAGTGAGCGCCCCTTGGCTGTTCAATTGACCCCAACGAAATAAATGTAGGGTGGGTTAAGCGCAACCCACCAAGCCGTCGCCAGCGGCGACTCATTAAAAAACCGAATTTGAGAGTTAGTTTCATGACAAAAAAAATTGCAGTATTGCCCGGTGATGGTATTGGCCCTGAGATCGTGCACGAGGCGGTCAAGGTGTTGCAGGCGTTGCAAACCATAAACGGCCAGACGTTCGAACTTGAGTACGCCAATATCGGTGGTGCTGGTTACGATGCTGAGGGTGATCCGCTGCCGGAATCGACACTCAATCTGGCTAAAGCCGCCGACGCGGTGCTGCTGGGGGCCGTGGGTGGTCCGCAGTACGATAAGTTGGATCGTCCGTTACGTCCTGAGCGTGGCCTGTTGCGTATCCGCAAAGAGCTGAACCTGTTTGCCAACCTGCGCCCGGCGCTGCTCTATCCCGAACTGGCTGAGGCCTCAACACTGAAGCCTGAGGTGGTGGCGGGACTGGATATCATGATCGTGCGTGAATTGACCGGCGACATATACTTTGGTCAGCCACGTGGCATCGAGGTGCGTAACGGTGAGCGCGTTGGTTTTAATACCATGCTCTATTCCGAGTCGGAGGTGCGGCGTGTTGCCCACGTTGCCTTCCAGATCGCCATGAAACGCGACAAAAAACTCTGCTCCGTCGAGAAGGCCAACGTGCTGGAGTGTAGCGAGCTGTGGAAAGAGGTGGTTATAGAGGTGGCTAAAGAGTACCCCGATGTGGCGCTGAGCCACATGTATGTGGATAATGCCGCCATGCAGCTGGTACGGGCGCCCAAACAGTTTGATGTGATTGTTACCGGCAACATCTTCGGTGACATTCTTTCGGATGCCGCTGCAATGTTGACCGGCTCTATTGGCATGTTGCCATCCGCCTCGCTGGATCAGAACAATAAGGGCATGTACGAGCCGATTCACGGCTCTGCGCCTGACATTGCCGGTAAAAATATTGCCAATCCGCTGGCAACCATCCTCTCGGTCGCCATGATGTTGCGCTACACTTTCAATGATGAAGCAGCGGCGCAGCGTGTCGATGCTGCTGTGCGCAAGGTACTGCAACAGGGTTGCCGTACCAGTGACATCTTCAGTCAGGGGATGCACCGTGTGGGTTGTGCCGAGATGGGTGACGCGGTGGTTGCTGCGCTGCAGTGAGCCATTTTCTTAAAGGAATGAATGTGATGAAAAGAGTAGGTTTGATCGGTTGGCGCGGCATGGTTGGTTCGGTGCTGATGCAGCGTATGCGTGAAGAGAACGACTTTGCCCATATCGAGCCGGTGTTTTTCACCACCTCGCAGCCCGGCCAGCCTGGCCCCAACATCGGCAAGGCGGTTGCTGCACTCAAAGATGCCAATAGCATCGATGAGCTAAAGTCAATGGATGTGATTATCTCCTGCCAAGGCGGCGATTACACCAAGGCGGTCTACGGCCCGTTACGTGCAACTGGCTGGAACGGTTATTGGATAGACGCTGCTTCAACACTACGCATGAAGGACGATGCCATCATCGTGCTTGATCCAGTTAACAAGAGCGTGATCAAGGATGGAATTGCCAAGGGTGTTAAGACCTATGTTGGTGGTAACTGCACCGTCAGTCTGATGCTGATGGCCATCGGCGGACTCTTCGAAGAGGGCTTGGTCGAGTGGATCAGCCCCATGACCTATCAGGCCGCCTCGGGTGCTGGCGCCCGCAACATGCGTGAACTGATCCAGCAGATGGGGGCCGTCAACGCCAATGTGAAGTCGTTGATTGACGATCCGGCCTCAGCGATCCTGGAGATCGACAAAAAGACAGCCGATTTCATTCGCTCCAGTGACTATCCGCTCGATGCCTGGCCAGTGCCACTGGCTGGCTCATTGATCCCGTGGATCGATGTGCAGCTTGAATCCGGGCAGAGCAAGGAGGAGTGGAAGGCGCAGGTGGAGTGCAACAAAATTCTTGGCCGCAGCGACAGGCAGATTCCGATTGATGGACTTTGTGTCCGTGTCGGCGCCATGCGCTGCCACAGTCAGGCCCTGACCATCAAAATGACCCAAGATGTATCTCTGGATGAGATTCATGGCATTATCGCCGCCCATAACGACTGGGTGAAGGTGATCCCAAATGATCGCGAGCTCACTATGAAAGAGCTAACCCCGACGGCGGTCACAGGCACATTAACTGTTCCAGTTGGGCGTATGCGCAAGCTCAACATGGGGCCACAGTATCTCTCCGCTTTTACAGTCGGCGATCAATTGTTATGGGGCGCGGCTGAACCGTTGCGCCGCATGTTGCGTATTTTGCTGGAGGCATGATTCGGTTGAGTTCTTATAATGTAGTGGTTGTTGGCCCCTCGACCCTGGTGGGCGAGGCGTTGTTGAATCTGCTGGAAGAACGTGATTTTCCGGTAGCACAGATCTACGCGGCTTCTGAGGAGGGGGGTGGCCGAGTCACTTTCCGGAATAAGGGTGTTCGAGTCGAGTCGCTGGACAGCTTCGATTTTGCCAAGGCGGAGATTGCCTTCTTCTGTGATGACGAAGAGATCGCCGAGGAGTATGTGCCACGGGCAACGGCGACGGGCTGTGTAGTTATTGATGATAGCCCTGCATTCCGCCTCGAAAGCAATGTGCCGTTGGTAGTGCCCGAGGTGAACCCGGAGAGGCTAAATGATTATCACCAGCAATCCATTATTGCCAACCCCAGTAGTTGTGCTTTGATGTTGGCAACGGTGCTAAAGCCGTTGCAAAGAGCCGTTGGTATTGACCGTGTTAATGTTGTCACCCTGCAGGCAGCCTCCGGTAAGGACCGGCCGGGGGTGGAGGAGCTGGCTGGGCAGGCGACGGCGATGTTTAATATGAAACCGGTTGAACATAAGGTTTTTCCGGTGCAGATTGCCTTCAATCTAATCCCGCAAATTGGCAGTTTTTTCGACGACGGCTCAACCCGTGAAGAGATGAAGCTGCGTTGGGAGACGCAAAAACTACTGGATGACGACTCGCTCAGAATCAACGTAACAGCGGTGCGTGTGCCTGTTTTTCATGGCCATGCCATGGCGGTGCATATTGAGCTGGCTGGTGAGTTGGATGCGGAAGCCGCTCTTCTTCTATTACAGGCGGCACCGGGTATTGAGGTTGTTGATGAGTTGGAAGAGGGTGGGTATCCAACCCCTGCAGTGGATGCTGTTGGGCAGGACATGATATTTGTCGGAAGAATCCGCAAAGATACGAGTAATCCCCTGGGTTTAAATTTGTGGGTGGTTGCCGATAACATTCGCAAGGGTGCCGCATTGAATAGTGTTCAGATTGCTGAAATTTTGATAAAAGAGTACTTGCAACAATAATTGGCTGGCATTTTCAATTTTTTCTGCAGGAAGTTTGGCTGAGTAATTAAGATTCGACCGGATTTGGCCGAAAGAGTTACAGGAACGTTAAGTTGGTGTCGCCAATATTCAAGGCAGATTAATTGTTGGGATCAAATTCGAGGCTAGACATTGCTTAAGGGATTTAAAAAACGTCGGCTAGCTGTGGCGCTGGGTGCATGCATGATGATGCCTTCGGCCGCAGTGTATGCCCTGGGGATGGGGGAGGTTGAAGTCCATTCGGCTTTGAATGAACCCCTGAAGGCGCAAATCAGGTTGCTCTCTACTACGGCTGCCGAGCTGAGCGCCTTGCAGGTTACGCTTGCCTCGAATGAGGCGTTTAGCCGAATGGGTATAGAGCGCACGGCTGCTTTGCGTGATCTGCGCTTTGGTGTGGTGACGCAAGGAGTGGGTGCCCCTTACATAACCATACTGTCCGACGCTCCGATGCGAGAGCCTTTTCTCGACTTGATACTGATGGCTAGCTGGTCTAACGGCCAACTGATGCGCGAATATACCCTGTTGCTTGATCCCCCTGTTTTTGATGACAGCCAGGCTGTTGCGCCTGTGAGAGCTGCTAAGACGCAGTCTGCAGCTATTGATCGTGGCCAGAAAAATGTGACCAGCACAGCCGCCGTAGCGGTTAAGTCAGCTCCGCGAACTGCGGGCAGCTATGGTCCTACGACCCGTACCGACACGTTGTGGCATGTGGCACGGGAGATGCGCCCGAGCAACTCCGTATCCGTTCCGCAGATGATGATGGCCCTATTGAAGGAAAATCCCGACGCATTTATTGATGGCAATGTTAATAATTTGAAGGCAGGGCACATTTTGCGCGCCCCCTCTGCGGATATTATTAACTCAATTTCTGGTTCCGAAGCTGTGGCTGAAACCAATCGTCACTATCAGACGTGGCAGGCTGTAGACGTCGACTCATCTCCGGTCAATCAGCGCCCACGGCAGGCAGCGACCGCTGCTGCGCCTTCGGCAAAGGTAGCTCCTGCTGCGGCTGTTAGCACTAATGCTCGTTTGAAATTACTTTCACCTGAAGATGCAAAACAGCCGGGTGGCGCTGGCTCGTCAGTTCAGGGCAAAGGGACTGTCACCGAGCAATTGGCCATGGCGCTAGAAACTGTTGAGGCTACTAAGCAGGAAAATGTCGATCTTAAGGCGCGCCTTGCAGATCTTGAACGTCAGCTGGAGTCTGTGCAACGTTTATTGACGCTTAAGGGTGATACCTTGAGCGCGTTACAGGGAGGGTTGAATGAGCCAGCGGTTGCCGCAGCAGATTCTCAAGCAGGAATACCTGTTGCCCCTGCGTCAACAGAAGCGAAAGTTGAACCCGAGGCAGTTGCTCCTGAAACAAGCCTGATTGATCAGATCATGGCTAATCCGATTCTTTTGGCAGCCGCAGCAGGTGGGCCATTGTTGCTTCTGTTGATGGTGATGCTGATTCGCCGACGTCGTCAGGCGCAACTGCATGATGCTGAAGATGTTGCCAGTGTTGAAACACCCATTGGTCACGACAATATACCCAAGGCAGCGATGGCGGGAGGTGGTGCTGTGGTGGTGGCAAAACCTGTGTTGGATGAGCAGGGTTTTGGCGAAGTGATAGACGCGACAGCCACTCCGGATTTCAACGTGGTCTCCAGTATGAGCACGATTCAGGCTGAAGAAAGTGAGATTGACCCCATCGCAGAAGCTGACGTGTACCTTGCTTATCGACGTTATGAGCAGGCAGAAGCCCTTCTAAAAGAGGCGATTCGCCAGGACAGCGGCCGAAGTGAACTGAAATTAAAGCTTCTGGAAATCTACTTTACAACTAAAGATAAGGATGCTTTTGAGGCCCAGGCCGAGGCCTTGTATGCTTCTCTTGGGGGGCAGGAGGATGACCTCTGGGCGCAAGCAGTTGAAATGGGACGGGAGATTGCTGTAGAGCACCCGCTCTTTGCCGAAGGGTCAGCTACTCCCGGCATGCCTGGTGTAGCTGCTGTGGGCAGTGTGGCATTATCTGGCTTAGGAGTTGTTGCCACATCTTTTAATGAAGGGCTTGCTTTTGAAAAGAGTCCTTCCGATTTCGCTGATGAGTTTTCGTTTGATCTGAGTGATGATGATTTGGCCAGTAGCTTGAGTATGTCTTCACTCGATGGAAACGAGGCTACTGAAGATCTGGTTGAGCTGGAGGTGACTGAGCAGAATCTGATTTCACTTGATGAGGTGGATTTTGCTGCGGAGGATGAGTTTTCTCTCGACGCTGATATTGCGGCAATAGATGAACAGCTGGAGATTGACGATGTTACCGCGCAGGACAGTGACGAGTCGCTGCCGTTCACCTCGCTGGATGAGTTTGATATTGATGGAAACGGTTTTGATGATCTGATTTCAGGAGCTGATATTGATCAGCTAGGTGAAGTGCAAGCAGTAGTTGATCCTATTAAAGATGGCGTTACAAGTGATGGCTGGACCATTTCTCCGGCAATCTCTTCGTTTCAGTCTCGCGACGTAAAGACGGAGATGGATGATGGCTATTTGCCCGTCGTTGGTGTGGCAAATGATATCGCTGGTGCCAAAAATATAGATCATTTGAGCCTAGACGAAAGTGTGTCTGACCAGCAGGATGGGGGGCTTGAAAGCAGTATTTTTGAAGATGCTGATGATATTGTGGGTACTAAGCTTGATTTGGCGCGTGCTTATATTGACATGGGCGACCAAAGTGGTGCGCGTTCGATCTTGGATGAAGTTGTCAAAGAGGGGGGGAGCAGCCACCGCCAGGAAGCTGAGCAGTTGATGCGTCAGATATCCTGATTTTTTGATGAGTGTGACAAACAGTTGGTCTTCCTCCGTGCACCCGGTTGTTCGAATCATTTCCCTCCTCATCTTTAGTCTGTTTTTAGCACTGGGCAATCTGACACAGCTTGCCATTGCCGCCTTTCTATTGTTCATTTTTTACGTCATAGCAGGGCTTGCCTGCCTCGCCAATGCCTTGCCTATGCTGCGGCGCATGCGCTGGTTTTTTCTCTCGATTGTAGTTGTATATGCTTGGTTGACGCCGGGGCGAGCACTTTTTGGGGAAAATGCATTGATGCATTGGTGGATGCCGAGCATTGAAGGTGTTTTGTTGGGGGGGCACAGGTTGCTAGCACTGATGATGATGGTGTTGGCGGTGCAGTGGTTGTTATGGGTGACAACTAGAACTCAATTGGTGTCGGCGCTCTATTGGTTATCAACACCGTTGATGATGATTGGTTTTTCCCGTGAACGTTTTGTTGTGAGGATAGCGTTGGTATTGGCGACGCTTGAGGGAGTGCAGGGGCATATTGGCGAACAGTTAAAAAAAACTGAATTGAAGCGTGGTGATTTGCGCGGTTACGCAACAGTCGCTGCTGCGCTCGTGACTGATGTGCTGCTGCGAGGGGAGCAAGAGCATTGTCAGGTAATTGAGGTTGACGTCGAGGCGGCCCCACCGCTTTTGCAGTGGTTGTGGCCGCTGGCTTTGATTGGCGCGATGTTATTAGTGGCCTGATTAAAAGTCAGGTGTGTTTGCACACGTCTGAGTATTTACACCAGCCGTATTACCACTCCTGCCAATGGTGGTAATGTTATCTCGATGGAGTGGGGTCGTCCCATCCATGGGATGGGGTCACTGTGAATGCCACCACTATTACCCATGTTACTCCCGCCATAGTATTCAGAATCAGTGTTGATGACTTCTTGATAAGTACCAGCGGCAGGCACACCTATGCGGTAACCCAGTCGTGGCATCGGTGTGAAGTTAAGGGCGGTGATGATGAGGTTGCCACCATCGCGGCGTAAATAGACTAGAACCGATTGAGCTGCGTCATTACAGTCAATCCACTCAAAGCCGTGGTGCTCAAAATCTGACCGGTATAAGGCTGGAGTGTTGCAGTAGGTGCTGTTTAGATCGCCTATTAGCCGTTGAAGACCTTGATGTAGAGGATAATCGAGCACATACCAGTCTAGTGCGGCAGAATGATTCCACTCGCTTCCTTGGCCAAACTCACATCCCATGAACAGTAGTTTTTTTCCTGGATGAGTAAACATATAGCAGTAGAGTAGCCGCAGGTTAGCAAAACGTTGCCACTCGTCGCCTGGCATTTTGCTGAGCATGGAGCCCTTGCCGTGCACCACCTCATCATGAGAAAAAGGCAAAATAAAGTTTTCGGTAAAGGCGTAGAGCAGACTAAAGGTCAACTTGTCGTGATGGTAATGCCGATGAACGGGGTCTTTGCTGATGTATTGCAGTGTATCGTTCATCCACCCCATGTTCCATTTCATGCTAAAGCCAAGGCCGCCGAGATAGATAGGTCGCGACACCATTGGCCAGGAGGTTGACTCCTCTGCCATGATCATGGTGCCAGGATGGAGATCGTGGGTTACCTCGTTGAGCTGACGTACAAAATGGATGGCGTCAAGATTCTCACGGCCACCGTACATATTGGGTACCCACTCACCCGCATTGCGCGAGTAGTCGAGGTAGAGCATGGAGGCAACGGCATCAACACGCAAACCATCGAGGTGGAACTCTTCTAACCAATATACGGCACTGGAAAAAAGAAAATTTCGTACTTCATTGCGGCCATAATTGAATATTAGTGTGCCCCAGTCTTTATGCTCACCCAGCCGGGGATCTTCATGTTCGTAGAGTGCGCTCCCATCAAAACTGGCGAGTCCGGTGGCATCTTTGGGAAAGTGGCCGGGCGCCCAGTCGAGCAGAACACCAATGCCATTTTTGTGGCAATAGTCGACAAAAAAGCGAAAGTCATCGGGAGTTCCAAATCGGCTTGTCGGGGCGTAGTAACCGATGGTCTGATAACCCCAGGAGCCATCAAATGGATGCTCGGTGATAGGCAGTAGTTCGATATGAGTGAAACCAAGCCTTTTGACATACTCGACTAATCTGATTGCTAGTTCGTGATAACTCAAAAAATTGCCGTGTTCATCAAGCTGCCAAGAACCCAGATGGACCTCATAAATGGAGAGTGGGGTGTGTAGCCAGTCGCGCTCGGCACGCTCCCTCATCCAGTTATTGTCTTGCCATTCATAGGGGATATTATTTGTGACAATCGAAGCAGTGCCGGGGCGAACTTCAAAGAAGCGTCCATATGGATCAGATTTTAGCAATATTTGGCCGCCACGATTGCTGCGAATCTCAAATTTGTATATGGCGTCAGCGCGCAATTCAGGGATAAAAAGCTCCCATATGCCGGAGCCGCCTCGCACACGCATGGGATGGCAACGTCCGTCCCAGTGATTGAAATCACCCACAACGCTAATGCGCTCAGCATTTGGCGCCCAGGTCGCAAATAACGCACCACTGACACCATCAATCTCAATGATTCTGGCGCCAAGGAAGCTGTAAGCATGCCAGTGTTTTCCTTCCCCAAATAAGTGCAGGTCATATTCGGAAAGTATCGGTTCAAAACAATACGGGTCATAGCGGGTGTGTGTTTGTCCCTGATCGTCTAACCAGCTGAGGCGATATCGATTGGCCAGCTGAGACGCATCCCCCTGCCATTGAAAAAGGTCTGTAGTGCCTATGCGCTGTAAAGATATGTTGCCATCGACGACGCGGACCTGCTCTGCGCGCGGCAAAAAGACGCGGATAACGTCCTCAGTTTTATTTGCGTTGTGGCGTCCCAAAACCGAAAACGGATCATGATGACAAGCATCTAGAATGCGTTGTAGGTCGGGTGTGATTTTGACTTTATTCTGCGCGGTAGGCATAAATTTGGGGTATGATCAAGTTGTGATATTGAATAAGATCATAACATAAGGTTCTCTCAACAAAAGTTTTTTGGATGCTGGCCGATGCCAAGTTATCGCCGCTATGGTTGAGGGACTTTTGTAAATTGAATGGGGTGATAGCATGACCATGGAAGACACACGTTTTGTTAGTCGATTGACGCGGGATACATTGGCACTGATTCTGGCGGGTGGGCGCGGCACGCGTCTTAAACAGCTGACCACTTGGCGTGTTAAGCCGGCTGTGCCGTTTGGTGGCAAGTTTAGAATTATCGATTTTCCACTTTCTAATTGCATCAACTCAGGCATACGCCGCATCGGCGTGCTCACTCAGTACAAATCGCATTCATTGATTCGTCATATCCAGCAGGGTTGGGGTTATTTCCGCGGTGAGTTCGGTGAGTTCATTGAACTGCTGCCAGCGCAGCAACGCATTGAGGCGAGTTGGTACGCCGGTACTGCCGATGCCGTTTACCAAAATATTGATATTATCCGTGCTCACAAACCCAAGTATGTGCTGATTCTGGCGGGTGATCATATCTACAAAATGGACTATGGCCCCATGCTGGCTCACCATGTTGAAAACAATGCTGATATGACCATTGCTTGCCTGGAAGTGTCGCTGGAGGAGGCCAAGGCCTTCGGGGTTATGAGCGTTGATGAGGACGGTCGCGTCAATGATTTCAACGAAAAACCCATGCAGCCTCAACCAGCCCCCGGAACGCCAGATAGCGCACTGGCTTCCATGGGAATCTACATTTTTAATACAGATTTTCTCTACGAACGGCTAATTTGCGATGCTGATACCCCTTCATCTGACCATGATTTTGGCAAGAACATCATCCCCGCTGTGATCAAAAACTATCGTGTCTTCTCTTATCCTTTCCGTGATGTGCAGACAGGGCAGCAGAGTTACTGGCGTGATGTTGGGACAGTGGATGCTTTCTGGGAGGCCAACATGGAACTTGTTTCGGTGACGCCAGAGCTGAATTTGTATGATTCTCAATGGCCAATTTGGACTCACCAAGAACAGTTGCCACCAGCGAAATTTATCTTCGATGATGAGGGACGTCGCGGTCAGGCGATTGACTCAATGGTGTCGGGTGGCTGTCTGATTTCAGGGGCTACGGTACGTCGTTCATTGCTCTTCTCCAATGTGCGGGTCCATTCGTTCACCAAACTAGAAGAGACTATTGTGCTTCCTGGTGTTGAGATTGGACGTAATTGTCGTATCACCAAAGCGGTGATTGATAAAGGCTGCAAGATTCCCTCTGGCATGGTTATCGGTGAGGATCCTAAGGCCGATGCCGAGCGTTTTCATGTCTCGGAAGGCGGTGTGGTATTGGTATCGCCAGAGATGCTAGGACAAGAGTTGCACTATGTCAGATAACGGATCAGATAGTGCCCGTTTGAAGGTGGTGCTCTGTTGGCATATGCACCAGCCCAACTATTTTGATCCAGCTGCGGGTGAGTATCACCTGCCTTGGACTTATCTCCATGGCATCAAGGACTATGTCGATATGGCCGCTCATCTGGAAGCGGTGCCAGCGGCCAAAGCGGTCGTCAATTTTGCGCCTATCCTGCTGGAGCAACTTGATGACTATGGCCGACAGGTAGAGCACTTTCTTAAAGATGGGAGTGTTATTACGGATCCTCTGTTGGCGGCCCTGGTGAGTCCGGCTTTGCCGCAGGATACTGCGGCAAAGCCGCTCATTAAGGCATGTTTGCGCGCCAATGAAAAAACTATTATTCACCGCTTCCCCAACTACCAGCGGCTGGCGGATATGGCGTTGCGTCTGGAGCTGCGCCCTGATGAGTGGATCTACATAAATAGCCAATATCTAGCCGACCTTGTGACTTGGTACCACCTGGCCTGGTTGGGTGAGACGGTGCGTCGTAGCGACGCTCGGGCCCAGGCGCTGATTGCCAAAGGTAGTTGCTTCTCTACATCTGATCGGCGCCTACTGCTGGAGCTCATCTCCGAACTCTTGAGTGGTGTAATCGGTCGTTATCGCCGCCTTGCTGAAGAGGGGCGAGTGGAACTGTCGGTGACACCCTATGCCCATCCGATAGTGCCGCTGTTGCTTGATATTGGCAGCGCACGTGAGGCGATGCCGGACGTTAAGTTGCCCTTGGCCGACCATTACCCGGGTGGCTTGGAGCGCTCCGAATGGCATATCAAAAAAGGCATTGAGACCTATGAACATTACTTTGGCATGAAGCCACAGGGGTGCTGGCCGTCAGAGGGGGCGATGAGTATGGCAACTCTGACACTGATGGATAAATATGGTTTCCGTTGGGCGGCCAGTGGCGAGAGCGTACTGCGCAACAGCCTCAATCTGCCGCAGACCCCTGTTGAGTTACGTGAGGCGCAGGTCATTCATCAATCCTATCGTCCGAATGATCAACAGATTGCCTGTTTTTTTCGTGATGACGGACTCTCTGATCTGATTGGGTTTGTCTACTCCAAGTGGCATGCTGATGATGCGGTGGCTGACTTTGTTCATCATCTGGAGAACATAGCCGTTGCCAATGCCGACAAACCTGATGCGGTGGTATCTATCATTCTTGATGGCGAGAACGCCTGGGAGTACTACCCGGAAAATGGCTATTATTTTCTCAGCGCCCTCTATCAGCGGCTTGCTGAGCACCCAGGGTTGGAACTAACCACCTTTAGCAAAGCATTGCAACAGCAGAAAATTCCCTCCCCCTCTTTGCCGCATATTGTGGCGGGCAGCTGGGTCTACGGCAGCTTCTCCACCTGGATTGGTGGCGAAGATAAAAATCGCGGCTGGGATATGTTGGTGGAGGCCAAACGCGTTTACGATCAGGTGGTCAAACCCGACAAATGGAGTGGTGATCAGCTGCAAGCGTTGGAGCGACAGTTGGCGATCTGCGAAGGGTCTGACTGGTTCTGGTGGTTTGGTGACTATAACCCTTCAGATGCGGTGAGAGATTTTGAGCGGCTCTATCGTCTGCAGTTGAATATGCTCTATCAAATGTTGGGTGTCGAGCCGCCAGAGTATCTCGCGCACTCCTTCACCCATGGTGGTGGCAATCCCGAAGCGGGCGGTGTCATGCGCCAGGGACGGGAAGCTTAGTGGCGGCCATCGATACCCCGCTGGCCCGCCGTCGTAGTGGCGTACTGCTCCATCCCACCTCATTGCCCGGTGGGGTGGGGTGTGGTGATCTTGGTGCTGATGCCTACCGTTTTGTCGATTTTCTGGCCGCCAGTGGCATCAGTGTCTGGCAGGTATTGCCGCTGGTACCTACTCATGGTGATTGCTCACCCTATCAGGGACTCTCAGTTCATGCTGGCAACCCGCTGCTGATTAGCCTCAGTCGTTTACACGAGTGGGGTTGGCTCAAGGCGTCTGGTGAGGCCGAGCCAGAGGATTTTGTTCAGTATCGCCGCTGTAAGCTGCAATTGGCCTATCAGGGGTTTGTGCAGTATGCGGATGAGGCTGCCAGGGCGGAGTTCAGCCATTTTATTGCGGAACATGGTGCCTGGTTAGAGGACTACGCCCTGTTTCAGGCGATTCGCCAAGCTCATGGTAATAGCCACTGGTTGGCGTGGCCCGAAGAGCTGCGTGATTATGATGGTGCCGCGTTGGCGAAGATTGGCGAAGCTCTAAAAGCTGAAATCAATTATGTCCGTTTCGAACAATTTATCTTCTTCCGTCAGTGGCACCAGCTGCGTGATTACGCACGCCAGCACAACGTATTATTGTTTGGCGATATGCCGATCTTTGTTGCCCATGATAGTGCTGAGGTTTGGGCTAATCGTGAACTCTTTATGCTTGATGAACATGGCAAGGCCCAAGTGGTGGCGGGTGTGCCGCCTGATTATTTCTCTGCGACCGGCCAGCGTTGGGGCAACCCGCACTACGATTGGGACCAGATGAGGTCTGATGGTTTCAGTTGGTGGAAACAACGCATTGCCGGTCAGTTGGAGATGTTTGACTGGGTCCGCATCGATCACTTCCGTGGCTTTGAAGCCTACTGGGAGATTCCTGCCCATGAAGAGACGGCCATGAACGGCCATTGGGTTAAGGCGCCGGGTGATGAGCTGTTTGATGCGCTGCATAAGGTCTTTGATCCATTGCCATTGGTGGCAGAGGATCTTGGCATCATCACTGCTGAGGTCGATGCCCTGCGCCAAAAATATAATCTGCCGGGCATGAAGATATTGCAGTTTGCCTTTGGCGGTGATGCCAACAATCCCTATCTACCGCATAACCAGACGATTGATAGCGTGGTCTACACCGGCACCCATGATAACGACACTAGTCTTGGTTGGTATCAGGCGCTGCCAGAGGCGGTGCAGCAACATGTGCAAAGCTATCTCGGGTTGCCGCAGGAGGCGATGCCATGGCCCATGGTCCGTTCGGCCTTGGCCTCTGTTGCCCGTCTGACCATCTTGCCGATGCAGGATCTGCTGGGGCTGGGCAGTGAACATCGTATGAACACCCCCAGCACCGCAGAGGACAATTGGCGTTGGCGTTTTGAGTGGTCACAGCTTGATGATGGGTTGGCGCCCAAGCTCAAGGCGTTGATGGCGCTGTACGGCCGTTGCTGATACTGGCTTTACTCTGGCTTTATTCGGGCACCAGCCACTCCACGTTTACACCCCCCCCCTTTAAATCACTTAGCAGCGGCCAGAGCCACTCAAATTCGTGTTTGAGTTGTTGGTCCAAGTGCCAAGGGGCGTTGATGATCATCATGCCGCTGCCACACATCTCTTTCTCCGCTTGAAGTGGTTTGATGGTTAGCTCAGCGGCGAGGATTTTGCGAATGCCAGTCTCTTTTAATGCAGTGAAAAAACTCTCGCGAATTGCACTGCTCATCAACGGATACCAGATAGCGTAGATCCCGGTTGGCCAGCGTTGGTAACCTTTTTGCAGGCCGCGGATCAGTCGTTCATACTCATCTTTACGCTCATAGGCCGGATCGATCAATACCAGTCCGCGCCGTTCAGCGGGGGGTAGGTAGGCCTTGATGCCCTGATAGCCATCCTGTAGCTGCACCAACACTTGCCGGTCGCCTTTGAGCTCACTCTTCAACGTTTCGCAATCAACCTTATTCAATTCAGTGATCACCATGCGATCATTTGTCCGCAGCAGCGCCCGCCCTAGCCGCGGCGAGCCGGGGTAGTGACGCAATTCACCATTACTATTAAAGGATCGCACTATCTCCAGATATTTTTGCACGGCCACGGGTGGATTTTGTGCCTGCCAGAGGCGGCTGATGCCGCTGAGATATTCGCCATTTTTCTGCGCCTCATCGCTCATTAGATCGTACATGCCAATGCCGCCGTGGCTATCTTGTAGATAGAACGGTTTTGGTTTTTGCTGGAGCGCCTGCAACAGACTGATGAGGGCTACGTGTTTGACAACATCGGCATAGTTGCCGGCGTGGAAGTTGTGGCGATAACCAAACATGATCTGAACCGGATAAGAGGGAGCGTTATTCTAAGCCACATCGCTGCGGAAGGGGGAGAGCTGTTGCAGCGCTGCCATTCTCTTCTCTATCTCGATCTTCTCGGTAAGTGTGAACTGTTCAATGGCGCGACGAAATTCTGGGTGGGCGATCCAGTGGGCTGACCAGGTGGCGCTGGGCAGAAAGCCGCGGGCGATCTTGTGCTCGCCTTGAGTGCCAGGTTCAAAACATTTCAGACCCTGTTCAATGCAGTACTCCAGCCCCTGGTAATAACAGGTCTCAAAATGGAGGGCTGGGATCTGCTCACGGCAGCCCCAGTGGCGACCATAGAGTGTGTCGTCGCTGCGCAGGTTCAGCGCCGCAGCAATACATTCGCCCTGTTGATAGGCAAGAACCAGCACCACCTGTTTGCCGAGTGTCTGGCCAATCTCTTCAAAGAAACCTAACGTTAAACTGGGAACACCCCATTTGCGGTCATAGATGGCGCAGTAGTAGTGGTGGAAGAGACGCCACTCTGCGGCCGTGACGTCGGGGCCATGCACGATACGAAAAGTGATTCCCGCTTCCTGTATCTGACGCCGCTCCTTGATAATGTTTTTGCGTTTGCGTGAGCTGAAATGGTCCAGATAGTCATCAAAATTTTTATAGTCGCGATTGTGCCAGTGGTATTGGCAGTCGAGGCGTATTGCTAGCCCTTCTTGTTGCAGAAACTCTTTTTCGGCAGCGGTCGTGAAGAGCCAGTGCACTGATGAGGCGTTGCAGGTTTGTGCTGTTTCAATGATGGCATTGATGATCGCTGAGCGTACTGCGTTGTGATCGGCATCATCAGCAATCAGCAATCGCTCGCCAGTCATTGGTGTGAAGGGGATGGCGCCAACCAGCTTGGGATAGTAGTCGAGGCCATGGCGCTGATAAGCCTCAGCCCATGACCAATCAAAGACAAACTCACCGTAAGAATTGTATTTGAGGTAGAGCGGCGCGGCCCCCGCCAGCGTGCCGGATTCAGCAAAAACCACAATGTGATGTGGCAGCCAGCCACTCTGACCGCCGACACAGTTGTGTCGCTCCAGCGCCACGAGGAACTCATGTTTCAGGAATGGATTGTTGCCATGGCTAAGGTGGTTCCACGCCAGTGGTTCGATTTCATCCAGCTGTTTGATAATTTCTACTTTCATGGGGGTACATTCTAACGATATTGTTTTTTATTGCCATTAAATGGGTTTTTTAGAGTGGATTTAGTAATGACGTGAACTGGTTGGTGTGGTTCCTATAAAGAGCCTATCTTTAGTCAAATAATTGTTACGTCGATGTTGCAAATCTCCAAAACTGTGACGTAGTTCACAAAAATACCCC
>JAYWDX010000239.1:0-10271 GCA_043779675.1 Tenderia sp. (SeqCode) | reverse complement strand
CAATTTATGGCGTCCATGCCATAAATTGACTCGCTTACGCGACAGCTGATTCCTTTTGCCCGGACCGTCCTGCGTCCGCTACGTCTTCGTACAACCTTGTGCACTCGCGTTCTCTCGTTGCACTCAACATAGCTACCACAATGACTCTACGGCTACTAAAGCCGCTCCTGCATTTCTCCGTCACTCGCTAGCGCTCCTAACTCCGAAAGGGCAGACGGCGTAGCCTATCCGGGACTAGCGGCCCTCGCTTCGCTATCCATGGCCGCCAGCGTCGGCCTTTATTTATAAATTACCCCCATTTATTGCCGGGGTTTAACTGCCGTTATTCTTAAGCATTTCCGCATCCTAGACCAATTTCAAGGATAATGTCAACGCTCAATACTCAACTTATAAAGCCCTACTGATAATTAATTGATTTTAATTCTGCCGCATAATACACCGATACAGTTTTGTTTTTTTTAATGCCTAGGTGGTTGCACACACTGCATATGGCACATATCCCTGTTTTTATCTAAACCGGGTTGTTAATATCAACAAATTGATGCTCAATGTCAAACCGTTGCGCCAGATGCGCCCCCAATGCCTGCACACCATAACGTTCAGTGGCGTGATGCCCTGCTGCAAAATAGTGAATACCGCTCTCTCGGGCAAAATGTGTCGTATGCTCTGACACCTCGCCACTTATAAAAGCTTGTACGCCTAATTGCGTCGCTGCTTCAATATATCCCTGCGCCGCACCGCTACACCAACCAACACGCACGATATCCTCACTGCCGCCACCAAGATGCAGCGCTTTGCGCCCAAGCTTAAAATGAAGATGATCCATAAAATGGTGCACTGACATTGGTGCTGGCAGCGCACCATACATTGCCAGGCAGTCACCATTATCACGCCCAAAACGTCCCTCAACAACCAAGCCCAAGATCCGCGCCAACTCTGCATTATTCCCCAGGCTGGGATGCGCATCCAAAGGCAAGTGGTATGCAATCAGGCTAATATTGTTTTCTATCAAAGCCCCCAAACGACGACGCTTCAACCCGGTGACTACCGGAGCTTCTCCTTTCCAAAAAAAGCCATGATGCACCAGAATCGCATCCGCCTGTGCCACAACCGCTGCGTCAATTAACGCCTGGCAAGCGGTGACACCTGTCACCAGTTTTTTAACCTCGGGCCACCCTTGTACCTGCAGACCATTAGGGGCATAGTCATTAAATTTTGCCGCCATCAACAGCTCATCGCAGTAGCTCACCAACTCATCCAATCGCACCATGCAGACATCCTGTAGTTACGCTAACATCACCACCTTAAACATTCACAACTCCGAGAGTACCGAAACAATGCGTTTGCGCAAACTCTTCTCTTTTGCCGCTGAAGCGATTACTGCTGGCCTCGCTTTCGCCTTTGTACTGGTTCTGCTGTTTCGCCCCGATTTTTTTGATGGGCGCCCCGCCGTACAGTTTGTTGAGGCCGACACACCAGCAGCAATCGGCGGCGAAAGCTCCGGAATCAGCTATGCACCCGCCGTCGAGAAAGCCGCACCTGCGGTGGTCAATGTATATACCCTCAAGATCGTACAACAGCAGATCCAGCAACCGCACTTTGACGACCCTCTGCTACGACGCTTCTTTGGCAACCAAATCCCACAACAGCCACAACGGCAGGAAAACAGCCTTGGCTCGGGCGTAATTGTCAGCGCTCAGGGGTACATTCTCACCAACAATCACGTAGTTCAAGGGGCCGATGAGATCGAAGTGGCGCTTCACGATGGCCGTAGCGCCGCTGCCACTGTTGTCGGCACCGACCCGGAAAGCGATCTTGCCGTGCTCAAAATTGAGCTGACTGGAATACCTAGCATCATTTTTGGCCAATCAGAGAAGCTTCAAGTGGGTGATGTAGTACTGGCCATCGGCAACCCTTTCGGGGTTGGCCAAACAGTCACCAGCGGCATCGTCAGCGCCACTGGGCGTTCACAGCTGGGTCTCAGCACTTTCGAGAATTTCATCCAGACCGATGCGGCCATCAATCCTGGCAACTCCGGTGGCGCCCTGGTCAACGCCTATGGCCAACTGATTGGCATCAACACTGCCATTTTTTCGCGCACTGGTGGCTCGCAGGGAATCGGCTTTGCGATTCCTGTCAGCCTTGCCAAAGGGGTAATGAAGGAGATCATCGAATATGGCCGGGCCTTGCGTGGCTGGCTGGGGGTCGAGGTACAGGATCTTAACCCTGCTCTGGCCGAGTCTTTTGGTCTTGCTAATGTGAGTGGCGCCTTAGTGGCGGGCGTACAGCCTGGCGGCCCTGGCGACAGCGCCGGCCTGCGCCCCGGCGACATTATTACCGAGGTCAATGACATTGCCATCAATGGCAATCGCGCACTGATGAACACCATCACCAGCAACGCCCCCGGCACAAAGCTCAAATTGAAGGTATTACGAGAAGGCCACTCAAGCTACGTAGAGACACTCATCGGTGAACGACCACAGCCACAGCAACCTGAATAGCAACACGTTAAACTACTCACCCGTCTGATCAGAAGCAGACGCTTCCTCCGCTTCACGCTTCTGCTGCTGCTTGACCACCAACCGGGAGATGAACAGGCCAACCTCGAACAGCAGGCAGATCGGCACCGCCAGGAAGGTCTGAGAAAAAATATCGGGCGGAGTTAACAACATACCCACAATGAAGGCGCCGACGATGATGTAACGGCGCTTCTCCGCCAGGGCATCGGGCGTGACCATACCGGTCCAGACCAGCACGATGGTTACAATCGGCACCTGAAATGCCACCCCAAAGGCGAAAAACATCGACAATACAAAGTCGAGATAACTACTGATATCAGTCATCACCGCCACACCCTGCGGCGCGATTTTGATAAAGAAACCAAACACCATTGGAAAAAAGACAAAGTAGGCAAACAGCACGCCACTATAAAAGAGCAGCACACTCCCTAGCAGTAGCGGGAAGACCATACGACGCTCATAACGATAGAGCCCCGGTGCTATAAAGCCCCAGAAATGGTAAAGAATAACCGGCATGCCTAAGAACGCCGCCAGCACCATCGCAAACTTGAGTGGTGCCAAAAACGGCGAGGTCACCGACGTCGCAATCATGCTGGTCCCCGCCGGCATATTGGCCATCAACGGCTCGGCCAACAGGTTGTAGAGGTCATTGGAGTAGAACGCCAACGGTAGGAAAATCAGAAGTATCGTGACAAGCGTCTTAATCAACCGATTACGTAATTCGACCAGATGACCAACCAGCCCTGACTCATGTTGCGCGGTCTTATTGGCGCGACTATTCAACCTTTGGCTTATCAATGAGCGACTGCGTCGGCCTTTGATCGGGGTGTGTTTCTGTGGTGCGTCCATCCGCCTGCTCAACCTTGCTCGCGTCAACCGGAGCGCTCTGCTCAAGCGCCTGGGCCGCGTTATTTTTTAAAATTCTGTGCAGCTCGGCGATCTCGGACTCTTTCTCCATCAACCGCGTAAGCTCATTAGCCTTGTCGATTTCATAATTGAGATCGCTCTTCATGGCATTAAGAAAGCCACGCGCCTTGCCAATGCCACGGCCGGCACTATGCACCAACCCCGGCAGATCTTTGGGGCCGACCACCAGCAAGGCCACGACACCGACCAGCACCAACTCCCCGAAGCCGATATCAAACATAGCTACCCCGCGATGCTATTAAACCTTGTGTTCGCTCTTACTGCTAGTCGCTTCACTATCGATGACTCGGGTGCCGTCCTGCCCCTCGTGGAGCTGAGCCTTGGAATGTTCTGCTGTGTTTTTTTCAGCAGTAACTTCTGCCTCACCATCACGAACGGAACTACGAAACCCCTTAATTGCACCGCCCAGATCACCACCCAGACTGCGCAACTTTTTGCCTCCGAACAGCAGCAATACAATCAATAGCACAATTAACAACTGCCAAACACTGATTCCGCCCATGCCCATATCTTTCTCCCAGATTAATCCTGTTTATTACCGTGCCGTGCAGCCTTCTCTTCCAATCCAGAGAGACCAAAACGGCGCGCCAACTCTTTCAATACATCGTCAGGCCCCAGCCCTTGATGGGCCAACAGCACCAACGTGTGAAACCAGAGATCTGCAACCTCATAAACCAACTGACTCTTGTCTTCGCCCTTGGCTGCAATCACCGTCTCAGTCGCCTCTTCACCCACCTTTTTGAGGATGGTGTCGAGTCCTTTGGCATAGAGTGATGCAACGTAAGATGAGTCTGCAGCAGCGCCTTTACGCGCCTCGAGCACTTCCGCCAATTTGGCCAGCGTCTCATTCAGGGCCATCACTCTACTCCTTACCATGATGGGCGTAAATAATGGCCGGATCTTTTATTACACTCTCCGCTTCTTGCCACTGATCACCCTCGAGACGGCGGTAAAAACAGCTACGCCGCCCGGTATGACAGGCTATGCCACCGAGCTGTTCGATCTCTAGCAGGATGACATCCTCATCACAATCGAGATAGATGCCCTTCACAATCTGCTCGTGGCCCGACTCCTCACCCTTGCGCCAGAGCTTCTGCCGTGAACGCGACCAGTAGACCGCCTTACCGCTAACCACTGTTTCAGCCAACGAGTCACGGTTCATCCAGGCGAACATCAACACCTTGCCCGTGCCCGTCTCCTGGGCAATCACCGGCGCCAGGCCATCGCTGGTCCATTTGATCTCACCGAGCCATGAACTCACAACCGCACCTCGACACCGTGCTCTGCCATGTAGCGCTTGGCCTCGGCCACGGTGTACTGACCAAAGTGAAATATACTCGCCGCCAGCACCGCATCTGCCTTACCGTCGACAATGCCATCCACCAGATGCTGCAAATTGCCAACACCGCCGGAGGCGATCACCGGCACCGACACCGCATCACTCACGGCACGCACCAGCGCCAGATCAAAGCCATCCTTGGTGCCGTCACGATCCATACTGGTTAACAGCAGCTCACCCGCGCCGTAGCTCACCATTTTGCAGGCCCACTCCAGCGCGTCAATGCTGGTCGCCTTACGGCCGCCATGGGTGAAGATTTCCCAGCGCCCATTGGCAACACGTTTGGCATCCATCGCCACGACGATACACTGCGAACCAAAGGCGTCGGCGGCTTCTTTGACAAATTCAGGACGGAAGACGGCGGCAGTATTGATACCCACCTTATCAGCACCGGCATTCAACATGCGCCGGATATCGGCCTTCTCACGAATACCCCCACCCACGGTCAGCGGAATAAACACCTCCGAGGCAACCTGCTCCACCACGTGGACCATGGTCTCACGTTCCTGATGTGAGGCTGTGATATCGAGGAATACCAGCTCGTCGGCGCCTGCCTCGTTGTAACGCCGAGCGATCTCGACCGGATCTCCCGCATCACGGATGCCGACAAATTGCACCCCTTTAACAACACGCCCGGCGTCGACATCAAGACAGGGGATGAGGCGCTTTGAGAGCGGCATTAAGTGCCACCCACCAAGGCGTTGGCCTCAGCCAGATCAATCGTTCCCTCGTAGAGTGCACGACCAAGTATCGCACCCATGATGCCATCCCCCTGCACCGCCTTGAGGGCGCGCAGGTCATCGAGATTAGTAACACCGCCAGAGGCGATCACCGGAATACTGATTGCCTGAGCCAACCGACGAGTCGCCTCAACATTGACACCCTGCATCATGCCGTCACGGCTGATGTCGGTGTAGATAATCGCCTCAACGCCGTCGCGCTCGAAGTGCTGCGCCATGTCGATCACGTCGTGATGGGAAAGTTTGGACCAGCCATCAATCGCCACTTTGCCATCTTTGGCATCAAGACCAACAATGATGTGACCGGGAAACTCCGCGCAGACATCACCAACAAAATGGGGCGCATTGACCGCCTTGGTGCCAATAATCACAAACTGCACACCGGCAGCAAGGTAGGCCTCAATCGTCTCTTCGTCACGAATCCCGCCGCCGACCTGGATCGGCAGATCCGGAAAAGCAGCCGCAATCTCCCGGATCACGCTGGCATTAACCGGCTTGCCTGCAAAGGCACCATCCAGATCCACCAGATGCAGGCGTTGCGCCCCCGCCGCCACCCAACGGCCAGCAACGGCCACCGGGTCATCCGAAAAAACCGTGTCATCCTCCATGCGCCCCTGACGCAAGCGAACGCACTTGCCACCCTTGAGGTCAATTGCGGGTATTAACAGCATTGTCAGTTTCCTTGCAGAGTTTTATCGAGGTGAATTTAATTTCCATCCCACGCCAGAAAATTGCGATAGAGACGCAGACCAGCATCAGCGCTCTTCTCTGGGTGGAACTGTGTCGCAAATATATTGCCGCTACTCACTGCCGAACAGAAGCGCTGACCATACTCCGTAGTAGCGGCACAAACGCCCACGGCCTGATCATCGGGCAAAAAATAGCTGTGTACAAAATAGAAGGCGCTGTCCTGCTTGATCTCGCGCCAGAGTGGATGCGCCGGATCGGCCTGATGGACTTGATTCCAGCCCATGTGCGGCACTTTGAGATGCTCTTGCGGTGGGTTACGCCTAAACGCATCACCAAAAAAATCGAGCCGCCCGGGCAACAGGCCAAGACACTCAATCCCGCCATTCTCAGCACTGAATTCAAGCAGTGCCTGCATACCGATACAGACCGCCAGCAACGGCTTGTTCTGAACCACTTCACGCACCACCTCATGCATGCCAAGGCGCTGCAACTCAGCCATGCAATCACGAATGGCGCCAACACCCGGCAACACCACCCGATCAGCACGCAAAATGGTCTGCGGATCGCAGCTCACCACCACCTTGGTGTCGCTAGCAACATGCTCCAGAGCCTTGGCAACCGAGTGCAGGTTGCCCATACCGTAATCAATAACTGCGACTGTTTTCATCCACAAATCCCGCAACCCAAACCGACCTCAGTCGCCGTTACAGCGCCCCCTTGGTCGAGGGAATAATGCCCTGCATGCGCGGATCGAGCTCCAGCGCCACCCGCAGGGCACGACCAAAGGCCTTAAAAATCGTTTCAGCAATGTGGTGGGTGTTGCGCCCGCGCAGGGAGTCGATGTGCAGCGAAACCTGGGCGTGATTGACAAACCCCTGAAAGAACTCTCGCAGCAGGTCAACATCAAAATCCCCGATACGCGCCCGCGGGTATTCGACGTGATACTCCAGTCCGGGACGGCCGGAGAAGTCCATCACTACCCGCGACAACGCCTCATCCAACGGCACATAGGCGTGACCATAACGACGAATCCCTTTTTTGTCTGCCAGCGCTTTGCTGACAGCCTGCCCCAGGGTGATGCCTATATCCTCAACGGTGTGATGCGCATCAATCTGCAGATCACCCTTCGCCTTCACGTCCAGATCCACTATCCCATGACGGGCGATCTGATCGAGCATGTGATCAAGAAATGGTACGCCCGTCTCAAAACACCCCACCCCGCTGCCATCAAGATTTACAGAGACCTCAATCTGGGTCTCCAGCGTATCGCGCTTAACGGTGGCCTTACGTTCAGCCATTTAATTTCTCCATCACCAAGGGTGTTTGCAACAATTGATAAAGCACTACAGCGCGGAGGTCAGCGCTGACAGGAAGGCAACATTTTCACTCGGTTTACCCACGGTGACCCGCAGACAATCCTGCAACAGGCCATGAGTACCGTGCATATTTTTGACCAGCACCCCCTTTTTCTGCAGGGCGACATGGACACGATCGGCTTGGCCTTTGCCGACACGGAACAGGACAAAATTGGCATCGCTGGGGAACACCTCCACACCCTTGAAACGACGAAGGTTCTCCGCCATCCAGGCACGATCACGGTTGATCTGTCCCACCTGCTCCTCAAACTCATCTTCAAAGCGTAATACAAACTCCGCAGTGAACTGGGTCAGGGTATTGATGTTATAGGGCAGGCGCAATTTGTCGAACTCACGCAGCCAGTTGCTTGGCCCCACCAGATAACCAAGGCGCAGCCCCGCCAACCCCATCTTCGACAGGGTGCGCATCACCAGCAGGTTGCTGAATTCGCCCAACCGATTCATAAAACTGGTACCGGAAAACGCGGTATAGGCCTCATCCACCACCACCAGGCCACGGCTGGCGCGCAGGATCTGCTCAATATCCCCCTCCGCAAAGAGGTTGCCTGTTGGATTATTGGGATTAGATAGATAGATCACCGTCGGCTGGTGCTGCTCAATCGCTGCCAGCATGGCGGGCACGTCGAGAGAAAAATCAGATTTGAGCGACACACCCAGATAGGGCATTGCAACATAGGCGGCGATCATGCGGTACATCGAGAAGGAGGGTTCGGGCACCATCACCTTACTATCACGCCCCTTGAGAGAGAGATTGATAATCTGGATCAACTCATCCGAACCGTTACCCAGCAGCACCTCCATGCCAGCCGGAATACCAAAGGTCTGGCGTAGGCGGGCCTTGAGCTCGGTCGCCTCAGGGTCAGGGTATCGATTGAGGGAGATGCCCTGCATCTCCTCCAGCCATTCACCACGCAAATAGGCGGGCCAGCTATAGGGGTTTTCCATCGCATCAAGCCTAATAAGGCCACGGGAAGGTGGCACATGATAGTGCTGCAACGCCCGTACTTCAGGCCGGATCAGATGAATGATCTTTTGATCTTTTTTATCCACGATAGGAATAACTGACATGGTGATTTCCTCCGATTCTACAAGCATTGCTTAAGCAAGATACTAAGTTCTGACAATATTAACACAAGCTAATTTTTTATCCGGTACTCCGCCGAGCGGGCGTGGGCGGTCAACCCCTCACCCCGCGCCAGCACCGAGGCGGTCTTGCCGAGAGAAGAGGCGCCCTCTGCCGAACACATAATCAGGCTCGAGCGCTTCTGAAAGTCATAGACCCCCAGCGGCGACGAGAAACGGGCGGTACGTGACGTCGGCAACACATGGTTGGGACCGGCGCAGTAGTCACCCAGTGCCTCAGCGGTATAGCGCCCCATAAAAATGGCGCCGGCATGACGAATACTCTCCAGTAGTTCGTCCGGATCTTCGACCGAAAGTTCCAAATGTTCTGGCGCCACATGGTTGATCACCTTGGCGGCCTCATCCAGATCAGAGACCAGGATCATGCCGCCACGGGCATTAAGTGAGCTGCGAATAATTTCGGCGCGCTCCATACCCGGCAGCAGGCGTTCGATACTGGCCTGCACCTGATCAAGGAAGGCGGCGCTGGGCGAGACCAAAATCGACTGCGCATCTTCATCATGCTCGGCCTGCGAGAACATATCCATCGCCACCCAATCCGGATTGGTCTCGCCATCACAGACCACTAGGATCTCTGAAGGTCCGGCAATCATGTCGATACCCACCGCGCCAAACACCATGCCCTTGGCCGTGGCCACGTAGATGTTGCCAGGACCGACGATTTTATCGACCCGTGGAACAGTCGCAGTGCCATAGGCCAACGCCGCTACCGCCTGAGCACCGCCAACGGCAAAGGCACGATCGACCCCCACCAGCGCTGCCGCTGCCAGCACCAGATCATTGATCTCGCCATCAGGGGTTGGCACCACCATGATAGTTTCGGAGACACCCGCCACTTTGGCAGGGATGGCATTCATCAGTACCGACGACGGATAGGCTGCCTTGCCGCCCGGCACATAGAGGCCGACCCGATCCAGCGCCGTCACCTTCTGGCCCAGCATGGTGCCGTCAGGCTCGGTATATGACCAGGACTCGGCACGCTGATGTTCATGGTAGGCAAAGACCCGCTGCACCGAAAACTCAAGCGCCTTGCGCTGCTCAGCGGGAATACGGTCGAGGGCTGCTTTCATGCGCGACTGGGATATTTCCAGCTCGGCCATGCTGTCAACGCTCATGCGATCAAAACGGTTGGTATATTCGATCAGCGCCTCATCGCCACGACGCCGGACGTTGGTCAGGATGTCGCGCACCACCGTCACCACCCGCTCATCGGAGGCGCTGTCCCGCGCCAACAGCTCATCGAGCTGCGTCCAAAAGCCCTCATCGCCAGCATTGAGACGTTTGATTGCAAGGTCAGTCATTGTGATTACTCCGCTCTCTTTACAGCTAACTTAATTACGCTCTGCCACGGCCTTTGCCATGCAGTCGATCAATGGCTTCACTGCCGCGTGTTTCATCTTCATGGAGGCCTTGTTGACGATCAGGCGCGAACTGATATCGGCAATATGCTCCAGCGGCGCCAGGCCATTGGCGCGTAGGGTATTGCCAGTATCGACCAGATCGACGATCCAATCTGACAACCCCACCAGCGGCGCCA
>JAYWDX010000238.1:0-9951 GCA_043779675.1 Tenderia sp. (SeqCode) | reverse complement strand
GGTTCATAGCCGCGCTCCTGGAACCATTGCGAGGTGTGGGTGGTGAGGATGAAGAGACGATCGATGCCGCTCTGTTTGGCATGTTTTTCAAGGGCGGTAAGCAGCTCGTCGCCGCGTCCGGTATTGCGGTAGGTGGGGTGCACAGCGAGGCAGGCGAGTTCACCGATCCGATCATTTTTAAACGGATAGAGTGCAGCGCAGCCGATGATTGTGCCGTCGCGTTCGGCGACGGTGAAATTGCCGATCTCCAACTCCAACTGTTCGCGCGAACGTCGTACCAGCACCCCTTCACTCTCCAGTGGTTCGATCAGTTCCAAAATGCCACCGACATCATCAATGGTGGCAAGGCGGATCTTTTCGTAGATGCCGGCGGTAATCAGGGTGCCGATGCCGTCGCGGGTGAAGAGCTCCTGCAGCAGGCCGCCGTCGACACGACGGTCGATCAGGTGAGTACGTTTGACACCTTGCTGGCAGGCCTGGATGGCGTGACGTAAATATTGCAGTTCCAGTTCACTGCTCTGGTGGCGGTTGAGGAGTTGCTGTGCTGCCTCGATGCTGACTTCGCGCAGTAGCTGTTGGCCGAGATCGTAAATCCCTTCGGCCTCGGTCAAAAAGAGCAGCTTGTCGGCCTTGAGGGCGATGGCCGTGGCGGTGGCAATCTCATTGGTGGTGAGATTGAATATCTCGCCAGTGGGGGAGTAGCCCAGCGGTGAGAGCAAGACTATGGCGTCGTCATCGAGCCGTTGGCGAATGCCGTCGGCGTCGATGCGCCGTACCTCGCCAGTGTGGCAGTAGTCAACGCCACCACGGACCCCGAGTGGTTTGGCAGCGACAAAGTTGCCGGAGGCGACGCGGATGCGGGCACCGGCCATAGGTGAGTTAGCGACGCCCATGGAGAGCAGCGCCTCGATCTCGACCCGCACACTGCCCGCCGCCTCTTTAACGCAGATAAGCGCCTCGTCATCAGTCACGCGTAGGCCGTTGATGTACTCCAGTGCGGCGCCACGTTCCGCCAGTCGAGCCTCAATTTGGGGGCGGGCTCCGTGGACCAGAACCGTACGGATGTCGAGGCTGTTGAGCAGGGCGATATCGTGGATCAGGCTGGGAAATTCGCTACTCGCTACCGCTGCGCCGTCGAAGGCCACCACAAAGGTGCAGCCGCGAAAGGCGTGAATGTAAGGCGCTGACTGGCGAAACCAGCTTACAAAGGGGGTGTCGTCCTGGGGCTCTTTGGTGGTGGTCACAATGTTATTCCTGCGTTGCTCTTTAAGTCTTTGATCTTGAACCAGCTCTTGCTTCTCTGGCAAGCCTCATAACAGCCTTTTCTGGTTTCTTTTCACCCTCTGCGTAGCGTGTGGCAATCGCCTTTTAAGCAGTAAGGGTAAAAAACCATAGTGTTTTCAATGACTTTAATTCTGACTGTTTTAGTAGAAAATACTTGAAATATACGTGACTATTTTGCTATGTTTCTCTTCGAGGCTACCGGGACGTCAACTTCCGGGGTCTGGGTTTCGGGGGAAACCCACTATAAACAATCAAACTTTGGAGAGTAAACTATCATGGAACAAACTCTGGCTCTGGTCGCATCGGTCTTGGGTATCGTTGTATCTGTTGCGCTGTTTACCGGTCAGGTAATGGCCTAAGCATCAGTCGAATAATCGGGGAAAACTCAAAATGGATAAACAGTTGATGGCGCAGTCACTGCCCTTCATCGTTGCTTCTTTGGGTGTGGTGATCTCCATGGTCCTGTTTGCAGGACAGGTGATGGCCTAGATGTATACCTGAAAGCGGGCTGTGACCAGCCGAGTGCCGGTCAGTCAGTCAAACAGAAAAGGGGATCAGTAGTTAACTGATCCCCTTTTCTGTTTATTACTCGTGCAGTGACGGGGCTGTTTTTTGTAGCCGGATGATTACCCGTTGTCACGCTTTTGTAGCAAATGGTCGGTCTGTTTTGTTTCCTCTTCTAATGGGGGCTGTTCGGTCTTCTCTAGCGGCCCCTCGCCATATTCAAGCGCGCTGTTCTGGCGTAGCTTCTCCAGCCCCTTAAAGTCCCAGTGGTGTTTGTCCATTAGCTGGCTTGGTTGTAGCGACTGGAGGGCATGCAGCATGTTGCTGGGGATCTTCTCGTTCTCTTGCTCCAGGCTCTTGATCAGCGCTTTGGTGCGTTGGCGCGCCAGGGTCTCCTGCGAGCCGCAGAGGTTGCAGGGGATGATGGGGAACTCGCGCAGCGCCGCATATTCGGCGATGTCATCCTCTTGGCAGTAGGCCAACGGCCGAATCACGATTTGATCCTTATTGTCGGTGAGCAATTTGGGCGGCATCGATTTGATCTCGCTGTTGTAGAGGATCGACATCATCAGCGTGGTGATCATGTCATCGCGATGGTGCCCCAGCGCCACCTTGGTGTAACCATGTTTGGCGGCGTAAGTGTAGATGGCGCCACGTCGCAATCGAGAGCAGAGCGAGCAGTAGGTCTTGTCTTCTGGCACCTTCTCGATCACCACCGAATAGGTATCCTGCTTGTGGATCTCGTAGGGGATGCGGTGCGCTTTCATCCATTCGTGCAACTTTGTATCATTCCAGCCGGGCTGCCCCTGGTCGAGCGTGAATGAAAAGAGCTCGAACTTGTTGTTACTGCGTTGTCGCAGCAGATTAAGGATCGAGAGCATGGTGAAGCTGTCCTTGCCGCCGGAGAGGCAGACCATCACCCGGTCACCCTTCTGGATCATGTTGAAATCGGCAATGGCCTTGCCGGTGTAGTGCAGCAGTTTTTTTTCCAACTTGGCCAGACGGTTTGATGGGGCGTTCATGAGGGACTCCGATGTGGCTCTCAACATCTTTAACGGAGGCGCATTTTACGCCATTTCATCCGAGGCTGCTCCTAGCGCGCCTATTTTAGGTGGATGTTCTCCTGATCTATTTCAAATGGGTGTATCGCCTGTACAGATCGTTGGTCTGGCTAAGCTCCGGTTAATGTCAGCATGGTAAAAGCATGGGCTTGCCGTCTCTGGACCCAGCGGGGTGTTTTGTCGATCTCCAGGTGTAAATATGAGTAGTAACATATCCCCGCATGTATATGTATTGATGGCTGTATTGGCAGCAGCGCTCTCTTATCTCGGTTTTAAAGAGTTTGGCGGACTGGATGAGTGGTTCTTTCTGCCCATCTTTGCCATGGCGGCCTTTTGGGGTATCGCCAACTTTATTCGCCAGCGGCGTGGGCTGAGTCACTTTCATATTGACAGCAATATTCGTGTGGTGCCGTTGTTACGACGGGCCGTAGCGCGGTATGTGGTTTGGATGGTGGTACTGTTTGTTGGTGTTAAATTCCTTGGGAGTCACGCCTATTACCAACGTTACGACAAGAGCCTTCAGTTCCTGGATACGTTGCTTGATATTTATCTGATCGCAGGACTGCCCTATTTTCTGCTAACCCTAATATTTAAGGCGTCGCGGGTTGAGGATTTTTACGATCCTGCTGTGCGCTTCCTGCACATCCTCAAGCAGATAAGCATTGGCTTTATGGTGCGTGGCAACCGACCCTTTGCTGTATTTAATAAGCCCTACAATCGCAAAGTATTGCTCAATCTGGTGATGCGCGCGTACTTCATTCCCTTCATGGTGGTGCAGGTCTTTCTTACCATGGACAATGCCATCCGCTTCTCGGCGGACGATTTTAACAACTACAACCTGATGACCATTCTGGTTTGGTTATCGTCACTGCTCTGGTTTATGGATGCGCTGGTCGCCAGCGCCGGTTACAGCATCGAATCGCGTTGGGCCGAAAATCGTACCCGCTCTATCGACATGACGGTTGGAGGTTGGCTGGTCTGCATGGCCTGCTACGAACCCTTAAACCAAGTCACCGGCACACTCTTCCCATTCGGGCCTTATATCGCCAATGTGGCGCCGCAGAGTTTTGTTTTTGCGGAACAGACCGCCATCTACATCTTCAAGATGGTGGAGATTGTATTGCTGCTGGCTCTGATCTACTCAGATGTATCCCTTGGACCGTCCGGGGTTAATATCACACTCAAACGGCTGCAAACTCGCGGCCCCTACGGCATCATTCGTCATCCTGGCACTGTCTGCAAGCTGTCGCTCTGGTGGCTGCAAACAGCGTTTTATGCTCAATTCTGGGTGTCACCGCAACTGATCATTGGTCATTTGGCCTGGAATGTACTTTACATATTGCGTGCCTATACAGAGGAGCGCCATCTGCGCAAACATGCGGAGTATTGTGAGTATATGAAAAAGGTGAAGTATCGTTTTATCCCCGGCGTGATTTAACGCAGGTCTTTTTAATCGCTCCCTGTCAATGCCGCCCATTGGTAAATAAAATTTCTCTCTGGGTTGTTTTTGCGCGATGATATAAAACAGTGGCATCTACATTGCCGATTAGCGGAGCGGTAGACGGGGACTGATGTTCCGTGTCATCGATTAAGCTGGGTGGATCTTATGTCTGCAAAGGTTTTTTCAATATCCAATCAAAAGGGCGGCACAGGTAAAACTACCCTGAGCATGAACTTTGCCGCCGGGCTGGCGCGGCGTGGCCGCACACTGCTCATTGATGCCGATCCACAGGGGTCGGCAGGTCAGTGGAGCGCTCTGGCATCGGATAAACGTCCGTTTCCCGTCTCCGTCATCGCAGTGGCAGGTAATCTGGCGCGGGAGGTCAGCCGCTTTCGCCAGGACTACCAGTATCTGGTGATCGACTGTCCGCCCACGCTTGAAACCGAAACGACACGCCTGGCCATCTCCGTCTCCGATACGATACTGATGCCCGTGCTGCCATCACCTATCGATTTGTGGGCGAGTGTGCGGCTGGCTGCGGTGATTGAACGGGCCAAGCTCAGCAACCCCACGCTGGGCGCCTACCTGGTCATCAATCAGCTTGAACCACGCAATGCGCTCTCACGCGGCATGCAACAGGCATTGGCCGAATTCGATATCCCATCACTTAAGGCAGGCTTACGCCGCCGGGCCATCTACCGAACATCCGCCATTGAAGGTGCTAGTGTTTTTTGTCTGGGTAAACGCGGCACAGCGGCAGCCCAGGAAGTTGAGTCCATCATCGAGGAGGTTATATAACCATGAGTCAAACGGGATCAAAACTGGCTGGCAGCGTGCGCCAAGCCAAGGCGCAACAGACCGAGAAAACAAAAGCAGAATCAGCAAAACCGGTAGCAACAACGCCGGAGGCCCCGCTGCCTATCATTCCTTCGCGGCGCGTTTGGCCTGATTAGGCGGCCTTCCATTTATGTCGCCAGCTCTTGCCTGCTCAACAAGGCAAGGTTTGGTGGTAATTTTTTGTATGGATTACCAGGAAAAGTCGCTGCTTCAGTACCAGCGATATGCGCGCCCACCTGAACCATCATTAATCCATTCCCACCGTCACCACCTGCATATCAATCGCCCCCATATCGACCCCTCCCATCGGCAATCCAAAGGTCTCACCCGGCTGTTGCTGTGCAATCACATAAAGTAGTGGCAGATAGTGTTCTGGGGTTGGTGCGCTGAGTTGCGCATCCTCTGCTCTGCTGAGGTAGTCGATAAGGGCGCTGGGATTATTGTTACGTAGTTCTGTTTGTGCCCAGTTGAAAAAATGTTCAGCCCATTCGTGGGCGGGGGCGTTGGCGCTCCAGTTGAGTTGGCCGAGGTTATGTACGATGTTGCCGCTGCCGAGGATCAGCACCCCTTCGTCACGTAGCGGTCTGAGTTGTTTGGCCAGTGCGTAGTGCCAGGCAGGCGGTTGGGTGGCGTCGATGCTGAGCTGGACGACGGGGATATTGGCCTCTGGGTGTGTATGTATCAGCACCGACCAGCTGCCGTGGTCGAGTCCCCATTCGTGATCAAGTTTTACGGCTACTGGTGCCAGCAGTTGTTGGATGTGTTGCGCCAGTTCAGGTGATCCGGGGGCTGGATATTGCACCTCAAACAGAGCCTGCGGAAAGCCGCCGAAGTCGTGAATGGTGTGCGGTTGTGCCATGGCGGTGACGGCAGTGTGGTTGATGTACCAGTGGGCGGAGATGGCGAGGATCGCCTTGGGGCGTGGTAGTGCCTGTGCCAGTTGGCACCAGCCATGGGTATAGTGGTTGGGTTCGATGGCGTACATGGGGTTGCCGTGACCGATAAAGAGGGCGGCCATTCTGGTGGTGGTTGCCATGGTTTTGTCTCCTGTCCTGTGTTGATCGTCTGGGCAGATAAGTCGTGCCCGCTCTACGCCTAGCCACTCAAATTTGCTATCTTAGATCCCCTTTCAAATTATATTGATATCGAGGTTATTGCCATGCCTGAATACCGCTCCCGTACCTCTACCAGCGGCCGTAACATGGCCGGTGCCCGTGCCCTGTGGCGTGCCACAGGCATGAAGGATGGGGATTTTGGCAAGCCGATCATTGCTGTGGCCAACTCCTTTACCCAGTTTGTGCCGGGCCATGTGCATCTGAAAGATATGGGGCAGCTGGTGGCGCGTGAGATCGAGAAGGCGGGGGGCGTGGCGAAGGAGTTTAATACCATCGCTGTTGATGATGGTATCGCCATGGGCCACGGCGGCATGTTGTATTCGCTGCCGTCGCGCGAGCTGATCACCGATTCGGTGGAGTATATGGTGAACGCCCACTGCGCTGATGCCATCGTCTGTATCTCTAACTGCGACAAGATCACGCCCGGCATGTTGAATGCGGCGTTGCGGTTGAACATCCCGGTGGTATTTGTCTCGGGTGGACCAATGGAGTCGGGCAAGGCGATCATCCGTGGTAAGGAGGTGCATCTTGATCTGGTGGATGCGATGGTCTCGGCCGCTGATTCTTCTCAGTCTGATGAGGATGTAGCGACGATAGAGCGCTCGGCCTGCCCTACCTGCGGCTCTTGCTCCGGCATGTTTACCGCGAACTCGATGAACTGTTTGACCGAGGCGCTGGGGTTGTCGCTGCCGGGAAATGGCTCCATGTTGGCAACCCATGCTGATCGTGAGGATCTGTTTCTGCGTGCCGGTCGTCTCGTGGTTGAGTTGGCTAAACGTTATTACGAGCAGGATGATGAGTCGGCGTTGCCGCGTTCTATCGCTACCAAGGCGGCCTTTGAAAACGCCGTCTGTCTTGATGTCGCCATGGGTGGTTCAACCAATACCATTCTGCATCTGTTGGCGGCAGCGGAGGAGGGGCAGGTGGATTTCAAGGTTGCCGATATCGACCGTATCTCACGCAAGGTGCCGCAGCTCTGCAAGGTGGCACCGTCGACCCAGCTCTATCACATGGAAGATGTACACCGTGCCGGTGGGGTGATGGCGATTCTTGGTGAGTTGGCCCGTGGTGGTCTGCTGAATATGGATGTGCCGATGGCCCATGCCAAGACGCTGGCGGAGGCGCTGGAGCGCTGGGATATTCGTCGCAACAACGATGAGGCGCTGCATAGTTTCTACCGCGCAGGGCCGGGCAATGTGCCAACCCAGCAGGCATTCAGTCAAGCCAAACGCTGGCCGACGCTAGACCTGGATCGTGTCAACGGTTGCATTCGTGACATGGCGCACGCCTACAGCAGTGAAGGTGGTCTGGCGGTCCTGCATGGCAATATCGCCGTGGATGGCTGTGTGGTAAAGACCGCCGGTGTTGATGATTCAATCCTCAAATTCTCGGGTCCGGCGCGTATCTTTGAGAGTCAGGATGCAACGGTCGAGGCGATCCTGGGCGACAAGATCAAAGAGGGTGACGTGGTCATCATCCGTTATGAAGGGCCACGTGGTGGTCCAGGCATGCAGGAGATGTTGTATCCCACCAGTTATCTGAAGTCGAAAGGGTTGGGCAAGGCGTGTGCGCTGTTTACCGATGGTCGTTTCTCAGGTGGTACTTCTGGTTTGTCGATCGGTCATGCCTCACCGGAGGCGGCTGAGGGTGGTGCCATCGGTCTGATTGAAGAGGGCGACCTCATCGAAATCGATATCCCAAATCGCACCATCAACGTGGCGATCTCTGATGAGTTGCTGGCGATACGACGTCAGGCAATGGAGGCCAAGGGTGACGCGGCGTGGAGGCCGGTTAATCGGCAGCGCCAGGTGAGTGACGCGCTGTGGGCCTACGCGGCCATGACGACCAGTGCTTCGCGCGGCGCGATACGTGATGTGAGTCAGTTAAAACGGTAATGCTGTTTTGGTAGGTGGCGGCAGGCGCAATGCCTGCCGCTGTTAACGCCAACTGTTTTTCTGCTGCTAGACGTCGATTGACCCATCTGCATCGCGGAAGTCGTCTTCCAGCAGTTTTCTCTCCCAGTTCAGTGCCGTGGTGACAATGGCTTCCAGGTTGTCGTATTGCGGGATCCAACCCAGGGTGGCGCGGATGCGGCTGGCGTCGGCAATCAATTGTGCTGGGTCGCCGGCGCGGCGTGGCATCTCTTCAATGTTAAGTGGTGCGCCGTTGACTTTTTCGACCATCTTCAATACTTCTCTAACACTATAGCCATGGCCGTAGCCGCAATTGAAGGTGCTGGAACTGCCGCCCTGCTCCAGATAGGCAAGCGCCTTGAGGTGAGCGTCGGCCAGATCTTCAACGTGAATGTAATCACGTACACCGGTGCCATCAGGGGTGTCGTAGTCGGTGCCGAAGATGAGAACCTTCTCGCGTTTGCCCACCGCAGCCTCGCAGGCGACCTTGGTCAGCAAAGTCGCGTGACGGGTTGACTGACCAATCTCCCCTTCTGAATCACAGCCAGCAACATTGAAATAGCGCAGCACCACATGCCGGAGTGGGGTGGCAGCCGACAGATCGCGCAACATCCATTCGGTCATCAATTTGGAGGTGCCATAAGGGTTAATTGGGTTTAGTGGTGACTCCTCGCGAGCCAATCCACCCACAGGAGTGCCGTAGACGGCGGCGGTAGAGGAGAAGATGAAGTGCTCGATGCCATGGTCGGCGCAGCAGTTAAGCAGGCTGCGGCTGCTAGAAGTATTGTTTTTGTAATATTTGAGTGGATTGCTCACCGATTCAGGCACGATGGTGTGGGCGGCAAAGTGCATCACAGCGCTAACGTCGTAATCGCGTAGGAGTTTGGTAACTAGCTCCTCGTCACCAGTATCGCCAATTACCAGTTTGGCCCCCGGCACACTCTGGCGGAAGCCGGTAGAGAGATTGTCGAGCACAACCACCTTGCGACCCTGCTTCAATAGTTGTTTGACGACGTGGCTGCCGATGTATCCCGCGCCACCGCTTACCAAAATGGTCTTGTTGCCCATGATTTCTGATCCCGAAAATTTACAGAGGCAGCATCATAACAGTTTGATCTTGGCGGGTTAACGCTTGTAAGTGCGACTTTTAGCTGGATTGGCGCGTAAACTCAAAGTTTGTCAGTGATTGCTGTTGACAGATTGGGGCTGCTAATCCAAAATAGCCGCCTTCTTATGGAGGGGTTCCCGAGCGGCCAAAGGGGACAGACTGTAAATCTGTTGGCTCTGCCTTCGAAGGTTCGAATCCTTCCCCCTCCACCAGAATCAAATGTCGCAACGGTTAATGGCCGATTTAAGCAGCCGGTGCTTCGAGTAAGTGTAGTGACTGGGCGGGTGTAGTTCAATGGTAGAACTTCAGCCTTCCAAGCTGATAGCGCGGGTTCGATTCCCGCCACCCGCTCCAAACTTCAAGTCGTAATTGGGTTGTGCCCCATCTTGATAGGGTGCCCAGTTGTTGCAGTGTTTTAAAAAAGATAACGCCCATGTAGCTCAGGGGTAGAGCACTTCCTTGGTAAGGAAGAGGTCCCCGGTTCAAATCCGGGCATGGGCTCCAAGTATTTGTTCTGATTGCACCGGGGCAGTGGTTGTTTTGGGTTTGGTCAATTGTAAGTTACTTTAGATTAAAGAGGGCGCTCTAATGTCCAAGGCAAAGTTTGAACGTACTAAGCCCCACGTAAACGTGGGCACCATCGGTCATGTCGATCACGGCAAGACAACGCTGACAGCGGCATTGACGG
>JAYWDX010000237.1:0-4545 GCA_043779675.1 Tenderia sp. (SeqCode) | reverse complement strand
GGCACCGATGGCTCGGTGGGGAGCGGGGCCGGGGAGATGTCGAAGTTCATGGAGAAGTTTGGCAGTGATCATAAGTGGTCGTCGACGCAGTCAGCAACTCTGTTCGCAACAGCTACAGCCTCAACGCCAAGTATTGGTGCGTTGAAGGCCAGTGGACAGTTCCAAGGCAAGAGCGACGCCCAACTTCAAACGGCGCTGGATGACACCCAGAACTACATGAAGGAGCACAACTGGCAACAGAAATACGAATCGATGCGCAAGGGCAGCACCGGCGAGGCCTATGAGAACGCCGATACGGGGAGCCGCACGGCGCTGGCGGGGGCTCGCTCCAGTCTGCAGGAGTCGGACCGTTTCAGCCGCGATGCCACGCTCTCGCGCCAGCAGAGTGCGGCGTTCGAACAGGCGGCGCAGGAGGTGCGCAACAGCTCCATGGATACCGGCACCAGCTTCAATCGCACCATGATGCAGGATCTCGAACGGGCAGGCGTCTCGGCTTCAAAATGGGATGGCATGAACGATGCCCAGCGCGACCGGGTGGTGAATGCCTGGGCACAGGACTATGTCGGGGCCAATGCCAACGAGATCCTCCATCGCAATGGCATCGCGCCAGTCAATAGCAACGCCGCCGGTGAGTTCCATGCCGAAGCATCCCAGAACCCGAGGTTGGATCCTGACTTCGTCAAGGGGCATCACACCGCAACCACTGGAGAAGTGGCGTCCCAACAGAAGGCGGCAGGGCTGACTCCGGGGTCGATGCCTGTTGACCATGTCACGGCCGAAGCGAATCAGATTCAGCAGGAGGCCCAGGGCAATATCGATGCCACCCATGCAGGTGTTTCATCGCGCGGCGCCCAGGTACAGGGGGCCGCAGAGTTCAAAACGGATGCGCCCTGGCTGATCAACGACGCCGTCGCCGGCGGCGTTAATCAGGTACTGAACTTCGATACCCCGCTGGGCAATCCCGGCCAGAAGTTGCAGGAGGTATTGGGGGAACTGGGGATTGGCGTCACGCCACGCCCAAACTCAGAGCATGGTGCTACAGGAAGCTGGTCGGGTCAGCCGGTGCAGAGCAATACAGCGCCGGCTGACTGGGGGAATGGTAAGGGGCGTGGGGAGGCAGGGCGGTGGTAGGTGACGTGATCAATCGTCGTCGTGGCGGTGGACCACATATGTCCAGCCTGATGGATTTGTGGGGTCCATCATTTCATCATGCCACTCATCATTCCGCTGCTGCTCCTCAGCACGTTGCACCACCCTCTGGGCGGGCGTCATCCGCGCCAGCGCGCGCCGACGGGCCACGAAGATGAGCAGCGGCACGCCGACAAAGATTGACAGCACAGTCGCCACCATGAAGATGGATACGATTAGATCTTTGATGAATTCCATGATGTCACCTCTCTCTTCTGAGACCCGAGGTCTCCTAAAACCCTTCCGGCCACATCCTGGACGTATGCAGGACACGCAGAATATCGATTGTCTCATTCCGCGACCGGTAGGCCAGCAGGTAAGGCAGACCGGGTACCACCAGTTCGCGGGTGTCCGTCACTCTGCCAGTGCAACCGGAGTGGGGATGATCCTTGAGAAGCTCGGTCGCTTGACGGATACGTGCAGCCACTTGCGCCGCTGCGGTCGGATTTTCCTGTGCTATGTAGCGGCGCAACTCCTTCAGATCAAGGATAGCGTCATCCTGCCATTTTATGCGCACTGCGGAGGTTCCCGCTCATGATCTGTGCCCCAACTTTTCAGCCAACCTTCCACGTCGTCATGATCGACGAACTTTGCCTCGCCGCTGTCCGCCCGTGTGACGGCCTTTTCTATAGCCCGACAATGCCATTCGTTGATCTCCAAGCACCCGCGGACCATCTCGGAGACCAGCGCCGAGACGGGCTGGTGCGTCTGCTCGGCCAGACGTTCCAACCGTTCCCCCAACTCTCTATCAAACACAATCGATGTCACAGGCATCTCCTCATGCAGATATTCCCGGCAGATGGCCGGGCGCAAAAACCTTATCTGGACAATCTTCAGAACCGTAGGATTGGCTGCCATTTAGGCAGAAAACCCCACTCTCAGTATATTCCCCCTGGCGCAGGGGTGCAAACAGCCCGATTCCAGCGACGGGGTTACTCAGAGGATATCGGTTTGCGCGGCGGGATGGGTGAGGTTCGTTGCCATGGATAACCGTCCGATTTTTTCCCACGACCTGCACAGAGCGAGTGCCGTGATTTTACAGCCGCACTAAAACCAACCATCAGGAGCCGGCACCATGTCTGATATACCTCAATCTCCAGAGTCCACTGCCATGCACACGTCATCGGACTCCGTGTTGCTGGAGCTGGTGCGGGAGATGTCCGCCCAGCGTCAGGCGCTCCAGGAGGAGCAGCGGGCGGCGGCTGCGGAGCGCAAGCGTGAACAGCGCTGGAAGATGCTGTTCCAGGGGCTCTTCTTTGGCGGCCCCTTCATCATGGGCCTGGTCTACTTCCTCTACTTTCTGGACCCGGACTGGTTCCACTTCGGGCCGATCAATGAGGTGGTCGGTGTGGTGCGGATCGAGGGTGAGATCGGCGCGAATACCGACGCGGGTGCCAACCAGGTGATCCCGGCGCTGGAGCGGGCCTTCAGCAGCAACAACGTCAAGGCGGTGGTGCTCTCCATCGACAGTCCGGGAGGCGCGCCGCTCGAGGCCGAGCGCATCTACAACGCCATGGCTGATCTGAAAAAGAAGCACCCCAAGCCAGTCACGGCGGTGATCAACAACATCGGCGCCTCGGCGGCCTACATGATCGCCATGCACGCCGATCAGGTCGTGGCGGGCAAATACAGCATCGTCGGCTCGATCGGGGCGATCATGTCGCCGTGGCAGCTCGATCGCGCCATCGGCAAGCTGGAGGTGGCGCAGCGCGTCTACGCCTCCGGTCCGCTCAAGTCGTTCCTGTCGCCCTTCACGCCGATCTCGCCGGCCGTGAATGAGAAGGCCCAGACACTGGTCAACCAGATCGGACAGACCTTCGTCGCGGAGCTCCAGACCACGCGTGGCGCCAAACTTAAACCCAATATCAACTACGGCACCGGCGAGCCGTGGAGCGCGACGGAGGCCCTGGCGATCGGCCTGGTGGATGAGATCGGCACCCTCGACAGCGTGGTGGCCAGCCGCTGGGGCCTCGAGACCCACAACTTCGGACCCTACGCAAAGAGTGGCGGATTTTCCATGGGTTCCCTCCTTGAGAACGAGGCGGGCGCCGTGATGGAGGGGATGGCGCGCCACTCCCTCCAGGTGCGTTGATCTGAGGCGCCTCCCATGAGCTATCCCATCGATAATCGTCTGCGCCCCGCCGTGGAGTTCATGCCTGCCGCAGTGGCGATGTTGGCAGCGGGCCTGTTGTTGCGGACGCCCGAGCTGTTTCTGACGCCCCGCGCCGTGGCGCCCGTCATGGCGGCGGGACTGCTGCTGTTCGCCGCCTGGCGCAGCTGGCAGGGGTTCCAGGTGCTCAAATACCGGCGCAATCTCAGATGCGTGCCGCGCTATCTGCTGACCCCTGCCGAGATTCCGGTCTCACGTCGCGCCCTGTTCCTGGGGCGTGGTTTCCGCTGGACCCAGACCCACACCCAACGGGTGTTCCAGGCGCGAGATCCCATTGCCCGCCAGAAGTACTTGCAGCCCAGCTGGTTCTATCGCCTGGCGCGCAGCAGCGAGATCGCCCTCGAACACACACCGCTGGCCCGGCTGGCGCAGCTGACCCGCGCCGACTCGCCCTGGAATCCGGTCCGGCCGCTCCCCGAGGTCGGTGGTGATTCGGTGCTGCACGGGGTGGAAACCGATGAACAGGAGATGTGGATGAACCTGGGGGAGCGGGTCGGCCACACCCTGGTGCTGGGCACCACCCGGGTCGGCAAGACACGCCTCGCCGAGCTGCTTATCACCCAGGATATCCGCCGGGGCGATGTGGTGGTGGTCTTCGATCCCAAAGGCGACGAGGCCCTGCTCAAGCGGGTCTATGCCGAGGCTAAACGGGCCGGGCGCGCCGGCGAATTTCTGGTCTTTGATCTCGGCAACCCCGACTGGTCGGCGCGCTACAACCCCATCGGCAGCTTCACCCGCATCACCGAGGTGGCGACGCGGCTGGCGAACCAGCTGCCCGGCGAGGGCAACTCGGCTGCCTTCAAGCAGTTCGCCTGGCGTTTCAGCAACGGCATCGCCCGCGCCATGGTGGCGCTCGGCATCCGCCCCAGTCTGCCGGAGATCCAGCGCTATGTGACCAACATCGAGCCGCTTTTCCTCCAGTACACCAAGTGGTGGCTCGACAAGGAGGGGCCGTCGAATTGGGAGCAGCAGGTGACCCGCCTCGAGGGCGAGGTCGGCGACGACAAGAACCTGCTCTTCACCTACAAGGGGCGCAGCCATCGGGCCATCGCCCTGATCCAGTATCTGCAGGGCAATAACCTCTCCGACCCGGTGGCCGATGGGCTGCGCAGCGCCATCGCCTACGACCGCACCTTCTTCGACAAGCTGGTTGCTTCGCTGCTGCCGTTGCTGGAGAAGCTGACCAC
>JAYWDX010000236.1:0-5273 GCA_043779675.1 Tenderia sp. (SeqCode) | reverse complement strand
TTGGTCAGGAGCGGCTGCCGCTGAGCCAGCTCTTTTTTGGCGCGCTGGCCGTTGCCGTTGTGATAGGTTTCAGGTATTCAAAGGATAGTGGCTTTGCTGCCAACCCTTCGGATTTTCTGATTATCTTTCTGGCGATTGCTCTGCCCACGCTGCCGCAGGCGCAGCAGATCGCCCCGTTCTGGACTGACTACATTCCGAAACTGGTGGTGCTCTATTACGGTGTCGAGATGGTTCTCTCCCGGCTGACTGGCCGCATCGGCATGGTGCGTTTTCTGACAAGCACAACACTCGTGATTATTCTCATTCGCGGCATTCTGTAACAGTAATGTAAACAGACCGCGTTACAGTGGCGCCACTCAAGCAATGTGTCACTGAAGGAATTTTTATGTCTTCTCCTGTTTCTTCTCCGGTTTCTTCTCGTTCTTCTCGCCATTCTCGTTATGGTCTTCGCGGCCTCTCTCTTCTTGCCATCAGTACCACGCTCATGCTTGCGGCCTGTGATGGCGCTGATGGACGTAAGGTTGAATTCATGGAGCGCGGCAATCAGCTCTACGCGCAGCAGAATTACGAGAAGGCGCGACTTGAATACAAAAACGTGTTGCAGATAGATCCAAAAAATATCGAAGCGCTCTACCAGCTCGGGCAGCTGGATGAGATGGCGCAGAACTGGCGCGCAGCGGCGGCCAACTATCAGCGTGTGATTGATCTTGATGCCACAAATGTGGCGGCGCGCGTGCGCATGGGGCGCCTCTATCTGCTTTCAGGCGTAGCCGATAAGGCGCTGGTGCTGGCGGATGAGGCGCTGGCCAAAGAGCCCGGCAATGCCGATGCCTTGACACTCAAGGCCGGTGTGCTGGCCAAACAGCAGAAGCTGGATGAAGCAATGGTGATTGCACGCCAGGTGCTGGAGAAGAGCCCCGGCCATATCGAGGCCACCATCATGCTGGCTGGACTGGAGCGGGTTCAGGGCCATCCCGAGGAGGCGCTGGCGCTGCTGCAACGCGGTGTTGCCAGCGATCCCAAACATATCGGCATCAAATTTGTGATGGCGGAGATTTTGGGGCAGCAGGGCGATATCGCCCAGGGCGCCCAGCTTCTGCGTGATGTGATTGCCCTTAAACCTGATGATCTCTCCCATCGTTTGCGTCTGGCCGCCTATCTGGAGGCAGGCAAGGATTATCCGCAGGCCCAGTTGGTGCTGCGTGAGGCGGTTGCCAAGGATGATGAGCAGGCGCGCGCACGTCTGGCGCTGGTCAATTTCCTCCATCAGCATGGCACTCCCGAACAGGCAGCGACGCAGTTGCAGGCGTTCATCGGCAAGGATCCCAAGGCCTACGCTCTTCAGTTTGCGTTTGCCGCTGAACGCGAACGTGCCGGGCAATCCAAAGATGCCATCAACATCTATAGAGATGTGATCAGCCGTGCGGCGGAGGAGCCGGCGGGGCTGACTGCCCGTTCCCGTCTGGCGCGGCTGCTGGCTGTCGAAGGTAATACCAAAGAGGCAGAACAGCTGCTTGCCGAAGTGCTGGAGAAAAACAGTAATGACAGTGAAGCGTTGCTGATTCATGCCGGGCTGGCGCTGACAAAACACGATGCAGCGGCAGCAGTTGTTGATCTGCGCAACGTACTGCGTGATCAGCCCGACAACCATCAGGCGTTGAAGCTACTGGCGCAGGCCCATATGCTCAACAACGAGCTGGGTCTGGCGGAAGAGACGCTCAAGAAGGCGGCGGCACTGCTACCGAAGGATACCAGCGTCAAACTTGGTCTGGCTGAGTTGCTGATGCGGCAGGGCAAGCTGGATGATGCACGGACTCTGGTTGCAGAGGCGTTGGCCGCAGATGCAACGCAGCCGCAGGCGCTGGAGGCGATGTTCAAATTGCAGATGGCGCGCAAGGAGTGGCCAGCGGCGCAGGCGACTGTCGCGACACTGCTCAAGGCCCATCCGCAACTGCCGCAGGGCGACTACTACGGCGGCATGGTGCTGGAGGCGCAGGGCAAGAAAGCAGCAGCCATCGCGGCTTATCGCAAGGCGCTGGATAAAGCCCCCGAGGCGATTGAGCCGCTGGCGGCCATCGTCAAGACCCATCTCTCGCAACGGCAGACGAAGGAGGCGCTGGCGGCGTTGGAGAGCGCCCTCAAGCGCACTCCGAATAATTTTGTGGCGCAGAATCTACGCGGTGAAGTGTTGCTGTTAGAAGGTAATGCCGCAGAGGCCGAGAAGGCCTTTGTAACCGCCATCGAAATCAATCCAAAGTTTCCCGCCACCTACCGCAATCTCGGCTCTGCGCGTCTGGCCCGTAATGATGCTGCCGGGGCGCACAAGGCCTATGAGGATGGACTCAAGCAACTGCCCGACAATGAGATGTTGATCTACTCCATGGCGGCGCTCGATGAACGTGAGGGGCAGTTTGACCGCGCCATTGGCCGCTATGAAGAGTTCATGAAGCGCAAGCCGGACTCCGTGATGGCGAAAAACAATCTCGCTATGTTGCTCGTCACTCATCGCAGCGATCAGGAGAGCCTCAACAAGGCACGTGATCTGGTGCTGACGCTGGCAAACAGCGATGAACCGGCCTATCTCGATACCGTGGGTTGGGTCCATTACCGTCGTGGCGAAGTTGAACAGGCGCTCGCCACACTGGAGCGCGCCTTGAAGAAGGCGCCATCGTCAGCGCTGATTCATTACCACATCGGCATGGCCTATTACAGCAAAGGTAACAAGGCCAATGCGCTGCAACATCTCGAAGAGGCGCTGGCTGCCAAGGCCGCGTTCCAGGGTGTTGATGAGGCGCGCGCCACCTTAAACAAACTGAAGAGCAGTTGAGAGAAGATGCGATGAAACGTGCGTTGATTACCGGCATCACCGGACAGGATGGGGCCTACCTGGCAGAGCTTCTGCTCAAGAAGGGTTACGAGGTACACGGCATCAAGCGGCGCAGCTCGTCGTTTAATACCGATCGTATCGACCACCTCTATCAGGATCCTCATGAACAGGGGCGGCGCCTGATACTTCATTATGGCGACATGACCGACTCGACCAACCTGATCCGCATCGTGCAGCAGGTACAGCCGGATGAGATCTATAACCTTGCGGCGCAGAGCCATGTGGCGGTCTCCTTCGAATCACCTGAATACACCGCCAACGCTGATGGCATCGGCGTCTTGCGGTTGTTGGAGGCGGTTCGCATCCTCGGGCTGGAGAAGAAGACTCGCTTCTATCAGGCCTCGACCTCGGAACTATATGGCTTGGTGCAGGAGACGCCGCAACGCGAGACCACGCCGTTCTATCCACGCTCGCCCTATGCAGTGGCAAAACTCTACGGTTACTGGATCACCGTCAATTATCGCGAGGCCTACGGCATGTACGCCTGCAACGGCATACTTTTCAACCACGAGAGTCCGATTCGTGGCGAGACCTTTGTCACGCGCAAGATCACCCGCGCCCTGGCGCGTATAGCCCTGGGATTGCAGTCCTCGCTCTATCTCGGCAACATGGACTCAAAGCGCGATTGGGGCCATGCGCGTGACTATGTTGAGATGCAGTGGCTGATGCTGCAGCAGGAGGTGGCGCACGACTATGTGATCGCCACTGGCGTTCAGTACAGCGTGCGTTGTTTTGTTGAACAGGCCGCGCAGCATCTGGGCATCACCATCGCCTGGCATGGCGCAGGTATTGATGAGGTGGGGATTGTCGAGGCGGTGGCGCGTGATGGTGTGCCGCTCATGAGTCAGCTTGCAGCCGGGCTGGAGCGGCCCGCCGTCAAGGCGGGTGACGTGATCGTGCGGGTCGATCCGCGCTACTTCCGTCCTACCGAGGTCGAGAGCCTGCTGGGCGACGCTGAAAAGGCCCGCAATAATTTGGGCTGGACACCGCAGACCAGTTTTGCCGAGCTGGTGGCCGAGATGGTGAGTGAAGACCTGAAGAGCGCCAGCCGTGACCACCTGGTGACGCAGCACGGCTTCAATGCCTATAGTCATCATGAATAGTTAAATGGGCAGCAACAGTCAAATGTCGAACAGCATGGATACAAACTCCCGGATCTACGTCGCCGGCCATCGTGGTCTGGTGGGTGCCGCCATCGTCCGGTGCCTGCAGGCGGAGGGGCTGGATAATCTCATCCTGCGCACACACAGCGAGCTTGATCTCAAGGATCAGGCCGCTGTGCGCAGTTTCTTCGAGCAGGAGCACCCCGAGTATGTCTTTATGGCAGCCGCCAAGGTCGGCGGCATTCTGGCCAACAGCCAGCGGCCTGCTGATTTCATTTTCGACAACTTGCAGATCCAGAACAATCTCATCGACAGCGCCTGGCGCAGCGGTGTAAAGAAGCTGCTCTTCCTCGGCTCATCGTGCATCTATCCGCGCAACGCGCCACAGCCGATCAAGGAGGAGTATCTGTTGAGCGGCGCGCTGGAAGAGAGCAACCAGTGGTACTCCATCGCCAAGATCGCCGGCATCAAGATGTGCCAGGCCTATCGCCGTCAGTACGGCTTCAATGCCATCTCGGCCATGCCCACCAACCTCTATGGTCCGGGGGATAACTTCGATCTTGCCGCGTCACATGTGTTGCCAGCGCTGATCCGCAAGTTCCATGAAGCCACGCTGCAATCAAGGCCGGTGGTGGAGGTGTGGGGCACAGGCACGCCACGGCGCGAGTTTCTCCATGTCGATGACCTCGCCAATGCCTCGCTCCATCTCATGCGTCACTACGATGAAGAGCAGCACATCAATGTCGGAGTTGGCGACGACGTCACCATCCGCGAACTGGCCGAGCTGATTCAGGGCGTGACAGGTTATCAAGGCAAGATCATCTGGGACGAGACCAAGCCCGATGGCACACCACGCAAGGTGCTGGATGTCAGCCGCATTCATGCGCTTGGCTGGCAGGCGCATATTCCACTGAACGAAGGGGTGAGTGCCACCTGGGAGTGGTACCGGGAGCAGTTATGAGTCTCGTAGTTCGAGCTGCCTGTGTGCCCCGACACAGGTTTGTAATGATTGCCGCGTATGGTGTTAACTCCTGATCACACGATTAATCATCATGCTCAAAAGTTCTAACAGCATTCATCACCTGCCGGATGGTGCTGTCATGACACCGCCGCCTGGACAACGCCCGGTATGGCTACAGATCATCATCTCCTTATCGGAGTCACTCCCTGTCGCTCAGTTTTCAGCTGATTAACCCCTCTTCGTAATGCTGACTCTCCTACGCCTACCGCTTCACAAGCTTCTGTGTAGCTATAACTTTTATCCAGAACTAAACGGGCTGCAT
>JAYWDX010000235.1:0-12296 GCA_043779675.1 Tenderia sp. (SeqCode) | reverse complement strand
ATCACTAGCCAAAATCAGAACCGCCATTGGGATTAATCTCATCATAAGACTGTTCACTTGCATCATTGCCGCAACAGAAAAGAACATCTAGGTGAACATTTCAACGCTTAAATAAAAAAAGGCGGGGTATCCCCCGCTTTTCATTACACCATTAGCACTATAAGAGCCATTAGTTTCCGTTACGGATCAGCCCGTATCTGGTCAGACTCCACTTCACGGCAACCCAGCAAACAGCCACAACAGCCACCGTCACACCAATGTCCCACAGAGAACTCATCGGCGTGTGATAGTGCTGTGGATCAACCGAGCCCGCTATCCAAGTATAACGTTCAAGCCATGAACCTATCAAAATACTGCATGCCACCATCACAACAACAGTCGGATTGTGACGATTAGGTGTAAACGCCAAGGTACAGAACGGTATGACAAACTTAAGTACCAAGAATAACCACCAGGCAACTGACATGTTTTCCATCATATCGTTATAACGGAACATCTCCTCCGGCAGACGTCCGTACCACATAATCAGATATTGAGTGAAGTAGAGATAGGTCCAGAGAATAGTCATCGCCAACAAGAACTGCGCCATGAAGTTGAATATATAATTCTGAACTCCACCTGCCACCAGCTTGCCTGAACGGTTCAAGAAGAACAGAAAGACGGTGAAAAATGCCAAGAACATATGGAAATTACTCTGGAAATGGTATGCGCCATAACTTGCACTATGCCAACCCGGATTAAGACCCTGCGTCATCTCAAAATCCCACGCGACCATCGAACCATACGCAAAATAAAAGAATGGAATCAGCAACGCAACATTACGGAAACGACGCTGAGCAGCATATGAATCATCTATTGCCGCCTGATATTGCAATTTGATGAACAACAGATAAAGTCCAGCAACTACCAGAAAACCTATTACCTCTCTGGCAACCAGGAAAGTATAGTTATGCCAACCATTCAGGTGGTGCTCACCACCATGTGCATGAGCCAACCACGGGAAGGATGCCTCACCAGACGCCAGAATGATTATTAACAGCACAAAAGCAACTGGAAACAATACCGCCAGTGAGCACGCCAAGTAACGGACCTGAAAACGCCACTGTCCATTACATAAATGCAATACCGCCGACAGAGTCACGCCGCCCAACGCCAGATATAGCACTAATAAGAAATTGGTCATTACAACTGACCAGAAGCCGAAATTTTCCATGCTACCCCTCGCAATCTATCGAATTAATATCCATCACTTGACCGCAGCAGTGCTGACAGCCGCCGCATGGTCTTTTACAAGACCATGTTTGACGTAATTGACAACATGCCAACGCTCTTCAACATTGAGATCATTAGATCCACGCTTTCCCTGCGGCACGCCATAAGCTGGCATCACGTAACTACCAAAGGTGATCGTTCCCCAAAGCCAACCCTCGGTAAGATTTTCCTGCACATAGCTATCAACCAAACTAATGGCGCCAATCTTGCTACTCAAAGGAGAGTCAGCCGCACCGGTCAAACCATGACACGCTGCACAGTAAATCTTGTACATATCCTGCCCTGTTTTAAGAGACGCAGATGTTACCGCAATAGGGTTAATCATCTCCTTCGCTTCGTCACGATTGGCTACCTTTGTAGGAATGCCCGTGATCGGAATTGAACGCTCTGGAAATGGGACCATAGTCCCCTCTTGAGGTTTGATGCTCGGCTGATTCATCATATCCGTCGACCACGGCCAGGCTAGCGCCACGGCAGGCGTCATCAGCGCAACCGCAATTACACTCTTAAACCTCATTGCGACACCTCTTCACGAATTTCCAACACTTTATGCTTTTTGAACAGTTCCTTAATCGGATTGATATTCTTTTCATCCAGCTCCAGCAGCACCCCAATCTGGTCAAGACTGACCTTCTCTGAGTAAAGCGGGTGACGTTTAGTGAACAGCCGCGCACTAATGAAAAAACCGATTACGGTTGACAACACCCCGAAGAGAATGAGTAGTTCGTAGGTCAGCACAATATTTGATGGCAAAGCTATGACCGGCTTGCCGCCCTGCGGCTGAACCAGGAAACTTGCCTGAGCTGACGCCAGAAACAGAAACCCAAAACAGATTCCAAAGATTGCACCAAACAGGGTGAACTTTGGTATAGGTGAGCCTCTATCCCCCAAAATCTCCTCAATCTCAGGGTGTTCAATGGGTGACTTCAAGGTCACGTCATCCACTGACACCCCAGGAATCGCATGGTTGCGGATCTCGGAAATGGTTGCAAACGCCTCCTCGAAATTGCTAAACAATCCCATGACATGATAGCGCTTCATCATCAAACTCCTTTTGTGCTTGGCGTATTGCCAGGCTGTGGATCTTCTGCACGACGATGCAGCGAAACACCTAAGTCTGGACGATGTGCTGTACGGCGGTGATACACCATCTCTTTCACCTCATACATAGAAATAGATGGGAACACCTTAACAAACACCAAGAACAGCAGGCCGAACCAGCCAAAACTGCCGAATACCACAGCCCACTGCACCATACCCGGCCAAATAACCTTCCAAGCGAAGGGTTCATAGGCAAGCGACAACGTCGGCGATACGATCATCCAACGCTCCAGAAACATCCCCAGATTAAGGAAGAGCGACACCACGAACATGGTTGGTAAGTGCTGGCGCAGCTTCTCAAAGGCTAAAGCAAAAGGCATTACCGAGCCGCAGAACATCATCATCCAGAAAATGGGCGCATAGGGACCGTTAATTTTCCAGAGAAGCAGTTCCTTGGCAACCATGTCGTGGCCGTACCAGGTAACGGCGAACTCGATCAGGTTCAGGTAGGTCCAGACCATGGCAATGGCGAATGTCAACTTACAGACCTTCTCCATGATCGGAATCGTCATATACTCTTCGAAACGGAAGAAGTAACGCAGCATGATGAACAGCGTAATGATCGCCGCGCAACCCGAGTACAACGCACCTGCCACGAAATAGGGCGGGAAGCTGGTGACGTGCCAGCCTGGCATGATCGACACAGCGAAGTCCGCCGAAACGATGGAGTGCACTGACACCGCTAGCGGGATCAGGAAACAGGCCATCAGCATATAGATACGGCGGAAATTGCGCCATTGACGGTCATCACCCTGCCAACCAAGCGACAGTACCGTGTAGAGCTTTTGCCGCCAACCGCGAGCATTGTCACGGCATATCGCCAAGTCAGGAATCATACCTATAAACAAAAACAGCGCTGACGATGTGAGATAGGTCGTAATAGCAAACGCATCCCACGACAGTGGTGATCTAAAATTAGGCCAAAGCCCACGATCACTGACATAAGGCAGCACCCAGTACATGTTCCACATACGTCCCAGATGAATGATCGGGAAGAGACCTGCAGTCATCAATGAGAAGGTGGTCATGGCTTCGGCGAAGCGGTAGATCGGCTTGCGCCAGTCAGCTTGGATGATGTGGAGAATCGCCGACAATAAAGTGCCCGAGTGACTCATGCCGATCCAGAAAACAAAGGTGGAGAGGAACAGGCCCCACATCTCCGGCCAATAGAGATCCAGCACCCCTTGACCAACGTCATAGACATAAATGACTGCGACGGCACCGACAGCGACCATCATTACACAGGCGGCCACGGCGATCCAATACGCCATACGAGGCGCTTCCATGCTTCGCAGCACGTCCTCATTAATCTTTGCCCAAGCTATATTTTCATCAATATCTTTTGTTTGCATAGGTCACACCACTTTTATTTGTATGGCCATAACGATCCAGATGGATTAGGCTTCACGAACTCGATCCAAGTACATTACCTTGGGATCTGTATTCAACCCTTCCAGCACCCGGTAACCGCGCAGCTCCTTGTTCTCTTTATCCTGCTTGTGCTTGCCCAGCTCCACCTGGTGAGCAGCCCACACCTTGCTCACTCTGGAGTCCTTATCCAGGAGGTCACCAAAAATAATCGCCTGAGTAGGGCATGTTTGGGCGCATGCAGTAACCATATCGCCATCTTTGACCTTGCGGTTTTCACGACGCGCATCATCCTTGACGGTACGTATGCGTTGCACGCAGAAGGTACACTTTTCCATCACCCCCTTGTCACGCACACTCAGGTCCGGATTGAGCTGCATGTGCAGCGGTGCCGGCCATGAATCCTCGTAATAGGAGAAAAAATTGAAGTAACGCAGACGGTACGGACAGTTATTTGAACAATAACGTGAACCGATGCAGCGATTATAAACCTGTGCATTCAGACCATCGGGAGTATGGTAGGTTGCCGCTACTGGACAAACCGGCTCACAGGTAGCGGCATTACACTGCTGGCACATCATCGGAAGAACACTGCCTCCACGTACCTGAAACTCATTCTCATCCCCACCAAGATCCGGCTCGTCCCAGTAACGTTCCATACGCAACCAATGCATACCTTGGTTCTTCATCATGCGATCCCTACCAACCGTCGGTAGATTATTTTCGGCATAACAGGCTACTGAACAGGCATTACAACCAGTACACTTATTAAGATCGATGGCCATTGCCCACATATGCTCATATGTGTGATGACCACCCTCCTCGGCCCCTCTGCGATAATGTGACCAATTCTCAAGAACATTCTTAAGCGACATCAGTGCCTCCTTCTGTTCTTCTGAAAACATCGGCGGCAACAGTAGCTACTAGCTTGCGGCCCACCTGAGTTTCGCTGCCGCCTAGACGCGCCAGGTTGGCATGTTTACCGGTTTTGGTGATACGCACCTGCGTAGCATAAGTGGCAATCTCACCACTTTTCTTCTCAACGGCAGGACTCAGTATCTTCAAAATGTTCACGCCCAGACCCTTGGCATAACGGCCATACCCGTCATGCCCCTGTCCCATTGGGATAGCAACAACATCTGGGTGAACACCTTTGAAAATATAGACCTGCACCTCAACAGCCCCTTGAGCAGACTCAACACGAATGAAGTCACCCTCTTTCACACCCAGTCTCTCAGCTGTCTTCGGGTGAAGCTCAGCCCACGAATCCCAAAAAACTTTACTGACCTGATCAGGAGCTTCCTGCAACCATGGCAAATTGGCATTACGCCCATCCCACATGTTTTGATGAATTGAAGGGACCAGCTGCATTGGATAATCTGCTGCTGATTTATGACTCGTCTGAGTCAAATCACCAACAACACTCGTCAACGGCGAACCACTTACAGATGCCTTAATAAATCCTTGTTGCAAAGTATCAGCCCAGAAAACATCGTCACCTTTGCCCTCTTTTACATCTGCAGGAAGCGCTTTCAATGCACCACGCAAATAGGCGTAATAATCATCGAAGCCCGCATACCCTTCAACACCGCGATGTTTCAGCATACCCAGCAATAGATCGCCAAAGGCACGCGTTTCCGGATAGAGCTGCTTCATCAATGGCTGGGACATGCTAATCGCCCCACCCTTAGGTTGATAAGGCGCCACATGAGTTGCCCACTCTTCGTAGGGGGATGAAAGCGGCAACACCACATCTGCCGACATTGCTGTCTCATCCATGAACATAGAGAACGCAACCTTAAACGGTGCCTTAGCCAACTTCTCGCCTAACGCCAAATGGCTTGGCGCACTGTACACGGGGTTTGCGCCATGGAAAAAGATCACATCATACTGACCATCACCAACCGCCTTTGTAAAATCAAGCAACGCCCGACTACTGCCAGTACGAGCGCGCAACTCGTCAAACATCACCGAGCTAGATGATTCAATCGTCTTCCCAATATTACCCAGCAATACGTTGAGCATCATTATTGCCATTGCATTCTGATAACCATTTATGTGGCCATGTGCAGAGGCGCCAGACAGAACTAGACTAGGTGAGCGCTCTTTCAGGTAAGCTGCGATCCGGGAGACTGTTTCACCGTCCACACCAGCGATCTCTGTCACTTTTTCAGCATTGTACTGTCCAATCGCATCGCGCTGAGCCTGACTCAAAGAAGAGCCATCCAGCTGATGCTTGGTCAACAGTACATTCGCTATGCCAAGCGCCAGTACACCTTCAGTACCTGGACGAGCAGCAACCCACAAATCTGCATTCATACCGGTCATCGACATCTTCGGCTCAACCTGAATCAGGACACCTCGATCACCACTACGAAACGCTGCATACTCCTGAGAAAAATGCACTGGCGACAACCAAGTACCGAGGAAGTCTGCCCCAAAAGAGAGCACCACTTTAGCTTTCGCAATATGGTAGCTCGGTGTTGCGTCGCCCAGCACGTCGCTATTCACCGCCTCGCCCACAGCGTTATTAATAACCTCGTAGGTATACTGGTCACCACCCCACGCTTTTTTAAGCTCGGCAAGCAATACCGATTGATGACCACTGACAGTGCCTGTAAACCAAGCACTTCGCCCTGCCGCAACACCAGACGCCTTTTCCTGCATTACCTTCCAGATCTCATCCCAACTCACCGGAACGAGCTCACCACCTTTACGAATCATAGGCTGGGTAATGCGATCAGGGTTGTAGTGTGTTTGCACACTCGCCTGCCCCATTTGACACAGACCTACACCATTGATCGGTGAAGCTGGATTTCCTTCTACTTTAAGCAGGCGCCCTTCACGTACACGCCCATGTACACCACATGCAGACGGACACTGTTGACAGGTCGAGGCATACCACACCCCGATTCCAGGAATAACATACTCTTCAGGCGCAAGATAGGAGACAACTTTCTCCTTCCCTTCCTCAAGAGTAACGGTAGTCGGCATATCGCAACCACTCAGGGTTGCCACACCAACACCACCCAGACCCATGTACTTCAGGAAGTCCCTGCGGTTGATATCGTTACCACTCATAACAATTCATCCGTTCTTTAGTTAATCGTGCTGGCCAGACCCGAGGATCCTAGACCCACCCAGTTACTTATGACACTTCCAGCAATCGGAAGGGCCGCCATTAGCCTCGTGACAACGCACGCAGAACCCCATAGTCAAAGGCTTTACCTTCTGCGCCACTGTCATCTTCTTAACATCACCGTGACAGAAAGCGCACACCTCGGAAACATTTTCAACCTTCATGCCTTCATTATTAAAAACAAAACGCTGCAGATGTTTTTCATGAGTAAAGTGAACAAAATCCGGCATGTCGTGAACTTTATTCCATTGCGGCGGCTCATTCTTTTCCCAATACTCAGTCAACTGCTTAATGCGCGGCTTGTCCGTGGCAATCACCGAGTGACACCCCATACATTTACTAGTTGGAGGAATCCCCGCAACTGCGCTGCGGCGCGCATAGGTGTGGCAATACATGCAGTTAATGCCATTTACATCTGCATGAATATCATGCGGAAATTCAATTGGCTGCGGCACATGCTTCCCTTTATGGGTACCTACTGGAGGCACCGCGTTAGGCACCTCTGCATACGCCCCCGCCATAAACACCATCCCGCCAAAACCAAGCAACATTGTCATTAGCAAAACCACGCCGCGGCCGAGACGTGAATACATCATCCCGGACCCATACTTCTTAGAGATAAAGTTATCACTCACAAACATCTCAATCCTCGATCTGTTTAGTAGATCCCATAAAGGTATCATTATGAAAAGAAGAGCCACGCATCAAAACTTACAACCTCACTCCGAACGCAAGCAAACACTCTGCGCAGGACAGGCAAGCTTTATTTTACAGGAACTGATGAACCCCAAATTTTAATGAGATGAAAATACCGCGCACTACAACCGCAAACTTAATCCGCGCCTTTCTCTCTACAATTACAATCCTGCATTCAAATGCGGATTTTTTATTTTCCAAGGGCTTCCCCCTGTGTTTTTACTGAAGATCGTGTCGCCACCTCGTGAGCAATTTATGGCGTCCATGCCATAAATTGCTCACGAGGAAGCGACACGATTTTGATCTGCTTATCTAAGTTATCACTCGCAATACATCACTCCGCTTGCTCCGGATTGCTTGCCGTGACTTCATGGGACTCAACGCGGCTGGCCAGTATTTTATCGATACGTTTACCATCCAGGTCCACCACCTCCAGCCGCCACTGCTGCCAGATAGCAATGTCGCCAGTACGCGGCATGCGGCCGAGCAACCACATCACCATGCCACCCAGGGTGTGATAACGACCACGATCCTCTTCAGGCGCACTTTTCAACCCCAGGCGATCCTTGAGTTCGGGAATCGGAATCATGCCATCGAGCAACCAAGAACCATCTTCGCGCTGTACGGCCCAGGAGTCTTCAAGATGATGCGGTTTGAACTCACCCGTCACCGCCTCCATTACATCGTGGAGTGTGACAATGCCTTGCACCTCGCCGTACTCATCAATCACAAAAACCATATGGCTACTCGAGGCGCGAAATTGTTCAAGTAACTCCATTCCCGTTAGAGATTCCGGCACATAGATCACCGGTTGCAGCTCATGGGTAAGGTCGGCCGTGCCCCCCTTGAGCGTCTGGTTGAAAAGCTGCTTGGCGGTGATGATGCCAGCAATATCACCCAGACTACTGCGGCAAACGGGAAAACGGGAGTGATCAGCCTCCGCCATACGCTCGAGGTTCTCCTCCAGCGGACGGTTAAGGTCGAGCCAGACGATATCGGCACGTGGCACCATCAACGTACCAAGCTGACGGTCATCAAGACGGAAAACATTACGCACCATCTCGTGTTCACTCTTTTCGATGATGCCCGACTCAGACCCCTCCTCCAACATGGCGTGAATCTCCTCTGCCGTCACCGCCTGCGCCCCTAGATCGCGAAAACCAAACAGCCGCAACAGCAGCGAGGTAGATCGCATCAACAACCAGACAAACGGCCGCGACGCAACCGCCAGGGCATTCATCGGTCGCGCTACCAAACGGGCAATGTTTTCAGGATTCATCTGGCCAATACGTTTAGGCACCAGCTCACCGACCACAATCGATATATAGGTAATCACCACCACTACCAGCACAGTCGCACCGATCTCGCTCGGTCGCTGCTCAAAACCCAGCCCTTGCAGCCAGAGCGCAAACGGCTCCGCCAGGGCTGACTCACCCACCATGCCGTTAAGAATGCCGATAGAGGTGATGCCAATCTGAACGGTAGAGAGAAAGCGGGTTGGCTCCTCACCTAATTTAATAGCGATGGCAGCCGCACGATCCCCCTCCTCCGCCAGACGCACCAGACGCAAACGTCGCGCCGCAATCAGCGCAATTTCAGACATCGCAAAAGCCCCGTTCAACAAAATCAGGGCGACCAGTAATAGAATTTCCATAGGATAGTTATCCGGGTAAAAAATAGAACGCGGAGTTAAAGCACTACGGCTATATTACACCAAGCGGCAGATGGCTGAGCTGGTATCCAACGAGGGCTTGACATCTGACTGTTCAAAATAAGCTATAACTGATGCGAGAGATTTTGTAATAACCCGGATTCACTCTGACAGGCAGCCTAAAATCAAGCGCGGATTATTGCAAAGAAAACGATATCTCCTGCGCCTTGTGGCTGGACTATAATGCAACCTCGTTAACTTCAATGGACCCCATTAGCATGCCTGCCAACCCCACAACTGATAGCTCACCATTAAAGATTGCCGTACTTACCGTCTCCGATACCCGCACCGAGGCGAACGACCACTCTGGCAATTATCTGGCCGGTGCTGTGGTTGAGGCGGGCCACCAGCTGCATGAGAAGTTGATCCTAGTGGATAACAGATACCGCATCAGGGTGGCGTTGTCGCAGTGGATTGCCGATCCCGAGGTGCGGGTAGTATTGATCACTGGCGGCACCGGCTTTACCGATCGTGATGTGACACCGGAGGCGGTTACGCCGTTGCTGGATAAAGAGATCCCCGGTTTTGGTGAGCTGTTCCGCCAACTCTCTTACGATGAGATTGGCAGCTCCACCATCCAGTCGCGCGCCATCGCCGGTATCGCCAATGGCACCTTCATCTTCTGTCTGCCCGGTTCATCGGGTGCTTGCCGTACCGGCTGGAACAAGATCATCAAGTTGCAACTTGATGGCGCCAATCAGCCCTGCAACATCATCGAGATGCTGCCATGCATCACCACCTGCTCCAAATAGCCCCTGACGATGAAAAGCTGCGATACACCTGGCCTGATATCAGTCGAACAAGCACTTGCCCAACTGCTGGACCACGCCAAGGCGCCACTGGATAGCGAGACGCTGCCACTCACCGAGGCGCTGGGCCGGGTATTGGCGCAGGGGATCAACTCTACGCTTAACGTTCCCCCGTTTGATTGCAGCGCCATGGATGGTTATGCCATTCGCTGCGCTGACGTACAGCGTGAAGGGACACACTTGCCACTGTCGCAACGCATTGCAGCGGGTGTCGTAGCCACCCCACTGCATCCAGGCAGCGCAGCACGCATCTTCACCGGCGCGCCCATGCCCGCCGGGGCAGACTGTGTGGTGATTCAGGAAAATTGCACCGTCACTGATGATGGCGTGATCTTCAACACCATCGGCAAGCAGGGTGACAACATCCGTTACAGCGGCTGCCATCTGCGTGTCGGCCAACTTATCCTTGAGGCAGGAACACGGCTGCAACCACAACATCTTGGTGTTGCCGCCTCAGTGGGCATGGCACAACTGCCACTCTTTTGCCGCGTTAAGGTTGCGTTGTTAAGCACCGGCAGTGAATTGGCAGCGCCGGGCCAACCGTTGCAGGGTGGGCAGATTTATAACAGCAACCACTACATGCTCAAGACGTTGTTGCAGCAGTTGCAGTGTGAGGTGGTCGATCTCGGCACCATCGCCGATGATCTGGCACTGACCACTGAGACGTTGCGCCGCGCCGCAGATGAGTGCGACCTCATCATCAGCTCTGGTGGTGTATCGGTCGGTGAAGAGGACCACATCAAAACCGCAATCACCACGCTGGGACGACTGGATTTGTGGCGGCTCAACATCAAACCCGGCAAACCACTCGCCTTTGCCCACGTCGGTAATACGCCGCTGATCGGTCTGCCTGGCAATCCGGTTTCAAGCTTTGTTACCTTCTGCCTGCTAGCGCGCCCCTTCATTCTCAAGTCTCAGGGGATGAGCAAACTATTGCCCAAGCCGCTGCTGGTAAAGGCTGATTACACCCAACATCAAGCAGACAATCGCCGCGAATATCTGCGCGCCTGTTTGCACCAGGATGACGATGGCCAGCTCTACGCCACACCACTGCCAAATCAGGACTCGGCAACCCTGCTCTCGCTCACCAGCGCCGAAGGGCTGCTCTGCATCCCCGATGGCCGCGCGACTCAACCCGGCGATCTACTCAAATTCTTTTCATTGGCATCACTAATGGCGTGACAACACCCACTCAACATCAAGAACAGATCAGCGGTATCATCCTCGCCGGTGGCCAAGGGCAACGCTTTGGCGGTGCCGATAAGGGACTGCTGCTGCTAAATGGAAAAACGCTGGTGACGCATGTGATTGAGGTACTCTCGCCACAGGTAAGCAGTGTGATCATTAGCGCCAACCGTAATCTCGATCAATACCGGGCGCTAGGGCATAACGTGGTTGAGGATGAACGCGGTCCCTGGCTCGGGCCACTGGCAGGCATCGCCGCCGCACTCGCCACGGTCACAACCGAACTGGCACTGGTAGTCCCGTGTGACACACCGTTTCTGCCTCACGATCTCTGCCCACGTCTCTACGCCGCACTACAGAAAAACCAAGCCGACATCGCCATCGCCCACGATGGCCAACGGCTTCAACAGATGTGTGTACTCATGCGCCGCACCCTGCTCGATTCTCTGAACAGCGAACTGGCACTTGGACATCTCAAGGTTCATATTTGGATGATGCAACAGCACCACTGCGTGGTGGAGTTTGCCGATCAGGCCGCCGCCTTCATCAACATCAACAATAGTGATGAACTGAAAAACGCAGCGGCAAGATTGCGCCAAGCGCAGGCCTGCAGCTAATCACAGAAATGCCCCCCTGCTTAAACTCTGCAATTTTTAAAGAACAGAAATGGCGAAGGATTAAGAAACAGGTTGATCACTAAAGGGCCGAGTTGGCATAGACCTACCGTGCATCTACAGCCCCAGCATCAGCGCACCATTTATCACTAACCGTATCCCTTGGCTAACCGCTGCACTCTGCATCAACAAGCTACCGCTTTTAATGCAAATAAACCCTTTCAGTTGACCAAAGAGACCATTCACCTTATGTTGATCCGATTAAATAATAAGATCACCAAATCGGTCATGCGGGTGGGGACCCAGATCGTGTCGCTACCTCGTGAGCAATTTATGGCGTCCATGCCATAAATTGACTCGCTTACGCGACAGCTGATTCCTTTTGCCCGGACCGTCCTGCG
>JAYWDX010000234.1:0-1514 GCA_043779675.1 Tenderia sp. (SeqCode) | reverse complement strand
GGCAATAATCATGACTTTTTGTCAGTACCACAACTGGTGGAGCTCAACCGGGAGCTGGGGTTGTGATCCCCTACGGTCGTCAGTCGATCACTGCCGATGATATCGAAGCGGTTGCAGAGACTTTGCAATCGGACTGGTTGACCACCGGCCCCAAGGTAGATGAGTTTGAACGTGCTGTTGCCAGCTATGTCGGCGCTGACCATGCGCTGGCGGTCTGCAATGGCACGGCCGCGTTGCACTGTGCCGCCGTGGCGGCAGGTATTGGCCCCGGCGATGAGGTGATTGTGCCGGCCATCACCTTTGTGGCAACCGCCAATGCCGCCGTGTTTCAAAATGGTATCCCGGTATTTGCCGATGTTGATCGCGATACGCTCTTGATTGATCCAGACTCGGTTGAATCGAAAATTACGGCAAAGACCAAGGCGATTTTTGCCGTCGATTATGCCGGACAGCCGTGTGATTACGCGGCACTGCGCACTATCACTGATCGACACAAACTTATCCTGGTGGCCGATGCCAGCCACTCCATTGGCGCTGCCTCTGATCTCGGCAAGGTAGGACAGTTGGCTGATTTGACGACATTTAGTTTTCATCCGGTAAAACCTATCACCACCGGCGAAGGTGGCATGGTGGTTACTGATGATGAAACAATGTGGCGCACCATGCGCCGTTTTCGTAACCACGGCATCGACAACGATAGCCGTCAGCGTGAAGCATCAGGGCAGTGGTTCTACGAGATGGTTGCGCTCGGTTACAACTACCGTATTCCCGACATCCTCTGTGCGCTTGGCATATCACAACTGAAAAAACTCGCTGGCTGGATCAAACGGCGGCAGCAGATTGCCGCTCAGTATGACAACGCCTTTGCGGCCGTTGCCGGCATCACGCCATTGCTCACCCGGCCCGGTGTCTCGCACGGCTATCACCTCTACGTCATCAGGGTTGAGGCGCAATGTTTTGGCCAGTCGCGCGATGAGCTGTTTAACGCGCTGCGCAAAAAAGGGGTGGGTGTGAACGTCCACTACCTGCCGCTCAATCTGCACCGCTTCTATCGTGAACGGTTTGGTTCTCATGCCGGGCAGTGTCCGGTGGCAGAGCAGGTTTTCACCGAACTGCTGTCACTGCCCATCTATCCGGGCATGAGTGATGATCAAATTAGGCAAGTGATCGCTGCGGTTAAGGGCGAGGCGATCTCATCATGAAAAACGCCCCAAAATTTATTGCCGAGGTCTCCAGCAACCACAGCCGTGATCTAAATCGCGCCCTTGAATTTATTGATACCGCCGCCGCGATTGGGTGTGATGCGGTGAAGTTCCAGTTATTCAAGATCGAACAGCTCTTCGCGCCGGTGATCCTGGCCAAGAGCGAGGCCCACCGCAAACGCAAAGAGTGGGAGCTGCCGTTGGAGTTTTTGTCGCATCTTCATCAGCGCTGCCGCGAGAAAAATATCGAGTTCAGCTGCACCCCTTTTTATCTTGAGGCGGTGCATGAGCTGCTGCCCTATGTCGATTTTT
>JAYWDX010000233.1:0-3305 GCA_043779675.1 Tenderia sp. (SeqCode) | reverse complement strand
TCGCCCTCAGTGAGCCCAGCCGTGATGACGGTCTGATCACCTACTTCACGCCCCAGCGTCACCGCCACCGGTTCAAAACGCCCCTGCTCCAGCGCCACCATGACCAGCGTCCGTTTGCCGGTGCGGATAATCGCCTCGGTTGGCACGGCCAAGACCAGCTCTTTCACCGATTCAGGCGCTCCACCCAGCACCACCTGGCCGGAGAGTCCAGGGCGCAGGCGACCGTCACGATTGGGCAGCTCGACCCTGACCCGCAGACTGCGTGTCGCCTCGTTGAGGGTGGGCAGGATAGTAGTGACACGCCCCGTCAAAGTCTGCCCGGCAAACCCGGCCAACCGCACCTCGGCACTACTGCCGACACGCACCATGGCTGCATGCACCTCTGGCACAGCCGCCTCCAGCCAGACCGTGGCCAGACCATTGATACGCGCCACCGACTGGCCAGCCATCACCGTCATGCCACGGCGCATCTCCAGCGATTCGATGACACCCGCGATCGGGGCGCTGATTATGAAATTGGAGCGCACCACGCCGCTCTTTTCGACCGCCGCGATCATCGCCTCGGGCATGCCCAGCAACCGCAACCGCTCACGGGCAGCCGCGATCAATGTTGCATCACCTGTCGCCTTGACGGCAAACAGCTCATATTCGGCCGCCGTCCACTCCGGCACCAGCAGCTCCACCAAGGGCTGCCCCGCCTTGACCAGATCGCCGGGTGCCAGCGGCCAGACACGTTCAACAAAGCCACCATTGCGACTCTGCACCACCGCCACATCACGTTCATTGAAGCCGACCACCCCACTCGCCTCGATCTGTGTTGCCAACGGAATACGTGTCACAGTGGACAGTCGCACTCCCAGGTTTTGCGTCAGCGTGGGATCGATCTTCACCCCCGCCGCACCGCTGTCTGACTCGGCGTACATCGGTACCAGCGCCATATCCATAAAGGGTGACTGGCCCGGTTTGTCGAACTTCTGCTGCGGCTTCATCGGGTCGTACCAGTAGAGCACCTGCTTCTCGGCTGGGGTGGCTATATCTGGCGCTGCCGGCATTGGCATGGCGCTGCGCTGCGCCCACCACCAGCCACCAACTGCCCCTGCGGCCAGCAATAAAACAGCAATGGCCAGCGCCATCAGAATATCCTTGGAACGGTGACGTTGATTCATGACTGCTCTCCCTGCTCTGCGCCATAGACATAATGCAACCGGGCGGCCAGCTGGCGCTGCTCACCCTCAAGTGCAATGGCTTTAAGTTCGGTATCGATACGCTCACTGCGGGCGGAGATCAACTCCGACAGGGTGCCTCTGCCACCACGCCAGGCGGCCAGGGCCAGGGTGATTTTTTCATCGGCCAGCGGCAGCAGCAGTTCGCGCTGACGTTTGATGGCGTTGCCGAGCCGCTTGTAGTCGGCCAGATCAGACTCCAGCTCGGCGGCATGTGCACGCAGCATCGCCTCGCGTTCGGCATCAAGTGCCGTGCGCTCGGCGCGTTTAGCCGCAATCAATGGCTCCTGGCGCGAACCGGCAAAGACCGGCAGATCAAAGCTGACCTGTAACATAACCATGTCGCCAAATTGGGCGGCACGATTTTGATAAGCAAACTCCAACGCCCAATCGGATTTTTTGGCCGCCTGCGCCTCGGCAACCTGCGCCTCTAGCACCTGTGCTTGGGGGATAAAAAACTCAATCTCCGGGTGCCGATGCAGACCATGCAACAGCGACTCATGACCGATCGGCCAGGCAGGCGTCCCTCCCACCAGCGGCGCATCGGCCGCCGTGCCAACCCAGCGCCGCAGGGCGGCGATAGCCTGTTCGCGCCGGGCCAGCAGATCATCACGGCGCGCTTCGATCTCTGCTGCCGCCTGTCGCGGCATCACAATCTCGGTGGCCATACCCTGGCCACCGGCAAGTCGCGCCTGTACCGCCGCTGCAAACAGCTGATTCTCAGCAAACAAGCCATCAATCCGCGCCAGCTGCCGTTCAACAGTGTCACGTACAATCCAGGCGACGGCAGTCTCGCGCATCACTATCAGCCGCGTGACTTCAATCTGCGCCGTCGCCAGCTCCACCCGACCACGCGCCACCGCTACCCGCGCGTCACGTTTAGCGCGATTGGGAAACTCCTGCATCACGCCAATGCGGCGCATGGTCATCGCCTCACTCGACAGGCTAAAACGGTCTGGACCTTCAATCGGCAGGTTCTCTACGCCAAGTGCAAGTTTGGGATCAGGCAGCTCACCCGCCGGAATCGCTGCCTGACGGGCCGCATCGAGCTGGGCCGCATTGGCAGCGAGCATGGGGGCTTCACGCAACGCCAGCGCCAGCGCCGCGTCAAAGCTGAGGGGGTCAGCAGCCGCAATAACAACAGTGTGTGTCAACAGTAGCGCCATGCCTGCACACCACCACGGACAGACGACAGATTGATGAGTTCTACTCATGTTCTAACTCCAATTTTTAGAAATGACGCCAAACAGGCGTCAGCTACTGCACCTAAAACAGGTTAGCAATCAGGACGTCAGAGAGTTAGAGCGGTATCGGAGGGCGCCAGACAGTGGCGGGGGTAAAGGCTAAAATGATAGGGTCCAGGGGAGAAATATGGTCAGCTGCAACAGGCGAAAATGAGTGTAACAACGCCAACGGGAAGAAAAGGCATTGGCCGCCACACGGGCACTCATGTCCAACTTTGCAAACCTTGCCATTTTTTGCGCGCGCAGCGACATCGTCATTGCAGTCATGGCCAACGGCCGTTGTCATTGGGGCAACAACTATCTCTGCCGTCCTACCACAAGGCATTGCAGCCTCGACCACAGCCGCAAGACCTTGAAGAGGAATCACAAAACAGAGCAGTAAGGCAAGGATGGTTCGGATACTAGGCATGCCGTGAGTGTAGACCGGTTGCAACTACCGGCGCAAGTTCACGCAACCCATTGGTAATGGAAAATTTTACGCCTCCCCCCAGTTCAGCACAGCTTCAAAACACGACAAATTATATTAACTTTTGGCTCGGAAAACTCCTGCTGAACATAACTCCTGCTCATCAATCTTTTCCTGCTCCAGTAAATAGGCCACCAACTCATGATCATCCTTGAAACTCTCAACCTGTTTAGCCTTGTCAGTATGCTTTTTGGTCCCGATCTCCATGATCACTTTGTGTCGAAAATAGCTGTCCCCAGACATGATGCTCCTCCTTGTACAATTTAAAGCAATTCAACCGCTGGCGGCCATGGATAGCGAAGCGAGGGCCGCTAGTCCCGGATAGGCTACGCCGTCTGCCCTTTCGTAGTTAGGAGCGCTAGCGAGTGACGG
>JAYWDX010000232.1:0-5536 GCA_043779675.1 Tenderia sp. (SeqCode) | reverse complement strand
ACTGTTTTGACGATGATCCAATTGTCCGCAATCTTTTTCATGGGTTTGTGGCCAGCAAACCAGCTTGGTACGAGATATGTGACAACGCTAAACAATTTCCAGAACACCCCACGCAATCGTAGCCATGAGCTATATGTATAACATTACGTTCGAGAGGGACGCGCCAAAAGCGGCGCGCCCCTCAACTTTACGTTATGCGACTCAACCTGAGAGTATCGGCCCATGAACGAACAGCTAAGACATTACGAACGGAAGTTGGCCTTCGAGACCGACTCATGGGACGTAAAGACTGCCTTGGAGTCCGGTGAAAATATCGTGGTAATTGATGCTCGATCACCCGAGGCATACCAGAGAGAACACATTCCGGGGGCAATCAATATTCCTCATAGAAAAATGGGCGAGGAAACAACAAAACACATCGATAAAGCAGTTTTGATCGTTACCTACTGCGACGGCATTGGCTGCAATGCATCAACGAAAGGCGCGCTAAACATGTTGAAACTTGGTTTTCGTGTAAAAGAACTCATCGGTGGTCTGGATTGGTGGAAACGGGACGGTCACAAAACGGATAGCGGCGTGGCGGGCACAAGCCCAGCCGACTGTGGCTGCGACTAAGGTATGTCGCATAATCCGGCATTCGAGCGGGACTCGCCCAGAAGCGGGCGCGCCCCTCAATTTGAACGTTATGCATTTCAACCCACACTAACGAGACATCCAATTGCTTGAACTGAAGACCATAGCCCTGTTTCTCATTACTGCGGTGGCAGAAATCGTTGGCTGCTATCTTCCATATTTATGGCTCAAGGAAGGAAAAAGTGTCTGGTTGCTTATTCCTGCCGCTTTGAGTTTGGCACTTTTCGCATGGTTGCTCTCGCTTCACCCAACAGCGGCAGGTCGGGTGTACGCGGCATACGGTGGCGTTTATATTTTCGTCGCCATTCTGTGGCTCTGGTCTGTAGAGGGTATCAGGCCCACTGTCTGGGATATTGTCGGGGCTTCTGTTGCGTTGACGGGCATGGCAATCATCATGTTCGCGCCCAAAAATGCGTAACCCTGCGCTCAAGCGACACGATCTGCCCTGCTTTTTGCTGCCAGTGATGTGAGGTGTTGAGGCTGTAGAATAAGGCGGTTGAATAAAATCAGTGTTGGCGTGTTAACTGTAACAGTGAATTTTCGGGATGCAAGGTGATCTTATTCAATAAAAAATGGCGCCACTATGGCACCATTTTTCTGTTGTAGCTAACGATAAGACCAACAGCGGGGGGTTATATTGTGTGGCTGTCCGGTTTGGCGAACAGGGTGCTTTTGTTGCGCCCGCTCTCTTTGGATGCGTAAAGCGCTTCATCTGAGTTTTGTAGCCATTTGAGGTGGGTATCGCCTTCGGAGTTGAACTCAGCCAAGCCCAGGCTGATGGTGATGGGGATGGGCTGTCTGTCGTAGACGACGACGGTTGTTTCTATTGCCCTGCGCAGGCGTTCGCAGAAAATCATGCCACCTTGTCCGTTTGTGTCGGGCAGGATGACGCCAAACTCTTCGCCACCATAACGGCCGGCCACATCGCTGTCGCGTTTTTGCTGCCGCAGTTGTTCCGATACCATGCGAATTATCTCATCGCCCGCCTGATGGCCATAGTTGTCGTTGACCCGTTTGAAGTGGTCGATATCGAACATCACCAAACTGCTGACAGCCTGGCTTCTTTGTAGGCGTTTGTATTCCATTCCCAGTAACTCTTCCCAGGTGCGGCGGTTCAGTAGCTGGGTCAGACCATCTATTTTGCTCAGCTCTTCAAGCTGTTTGTTGGCTGCTTGAATATTCTGTTCGCGTAGTGCCATGTCGGTGACGTCGTAGATCATCAGGCAGACTTTATCAACCGTTCCCCTCAGGTTGATAACTGGAAAGATGGTGACATTTTGGTACATCCATTCGGAACGGCTGGTGATGGGGCGGTAACTTCGGAATTTCATCAAAAACGGGCGCTGTTTCCAGACTGAGAATGAGCGACTCTTGAGATGAACTACGGCGTCTATTTTTTTACTTAGCCATTCCTGAGAGATATCGGGAAACAGCTCGAATAGACTTTTGCCATTCACCTCGATAGGGCTCATGCCACTGTGATTTTCCATGAAGCCGTTCCAGAGCAAAATATTGTGGTTAAGGTCCAGCATCACCAGTCCAACATCGACATGCTGGAGGATGCTTAGCAGCTCATGCATCTCATCGATACTATTATCAACTTCGCTCATATCGTACCCATTGCGTAGTCGATTTTAAGTTTCAGCTCATGCTGCGATGCCAGGGTGAAAAATATCAGCTGATCGCAGTGGATCAGGTCTGCGCCGAGGGTGTAGCTCTGTTCTATTGCCAGTACCCCGTCGGCTTTTTTGTGCACTGGCAGATTGTCACCCTCCTGATTGAGATAGATTTCGGGGCATCCCTGGTTGAGGCTGATTTCAAGTTGGTCAGAAAAACCTTTTAGAAATGCCCCCACGAGGATGTTGGCCATATCTATCGCTAACTCGTGAGTGGCCTCTTGGTTGATGTTTCCCTTACTGCCCATGAGCAGGGCGATCTTCTCTATATCTTTTTGCTCGAATATGATCATGGTCTCACCGGAGACCCCTTTGCCGATAAACCCCTGGTTGATGGCAAACACACGGCTGTCCGAGCCGACGGCGTGCAACATCATGTTGAGATCACTGGCCTTGAGCGTGCTGACCTTGGGGATGGAGAGTTGCACTGTATCGTTAATCATTTTCGACAATAGATCGGCGGCGCGGCCCATTGCAACATTAGATATCTCTTGGCACCAGTCGCTAAAATCGACGCTCTCTTCTGTTGTAGCGGAGGGTGTTGTTGCGTTGACATCTGCGCCAGTTAGAACATCCAGCACGCCATAGTCGTCGAGAATCTTGCACAGCTCTGCGGAATGTACCGGTTTTTTAATGAATGCCACGGCGCCAAGCGCCATCACCCGGTTGTAGCTCTCTGGCTGGATATCGCCGGAGATAACAATCGGCACAGTCTGTAGATCGTTGGCGCGGATGTACTCAAGCACGTCAAAACCGTCCATCTCAGGCATGGTGAGATCCAGAAATAGAACATCACCTTTACCTGCGGCTACGGCCTCAATTCCCTCGCGGCCATTAGTGGCATAGGTGATCTCAACATCCCACCCAGGAGGCAAGGCACGCGCCACCAGTTTTCTGGCAACGCCGGAGTCGTCACAGATGATGATTGGAACGCTCATGGGCTTTTCATGTCTCGTCTCTTCCTGATTGGCATTTGGCATCCATTTGCATGCGCAGTGACACAAATATTTGACAAACACTAGATCGGCGGGTTGCCAGATTTCTTGACATGGTGGGACCAAGATTTGGTGGCGTATCGTTCTGTTTTATATTCTAAATTCCGCATATATTGCTTGTGGGGAGGGGCGGCAATGGGCTCTTTACAGCCCCAAGTCTCCCCACAGCTGCTGAATAGAGCTAAGTGCCACAAGCCCGGCGGTCTCGGTGCGCAGGATGCGTGGCCCAAGGCGGATGCCGGTGAAACCACTTTTGATGGCACGTTCGATCTCGGCATCGCTCAGCCCACCTTCAGGGCCGATCAGCAGGGCGAGGTTTTTTTCCGGCTTGGGCAGTTGTGCCAGCGAGTGGCTGGCGCAGGGATCAAGCACCAGCTTGCAGGATGCCGTGACGGTGCCGAGCCACTGCTCGAGTGAAAGGGGTGTATGTAGCCGCGGCAGGCGGTTGCGGCCGGACTGTTCACAGGCGCTGATGATGGTGTTTTGCCAGTGGCTGGTGCGTTTGTCGCTGCGCTCCTTGTCGAGCTTGACGCCGCACCTTTCACTAAAGAGCGGCACAATTTCGCTGACGCCCAGCTCCACTGCCTTCTGAATGGTGAAGTCCATCTTTTCGCCACGGGAGATACACTGGCCGAGCATGATGGGCAGCGGTGACTCGCACTCGCGTGGTGAGTGTGCGCCGATAGCAGCGCTGGCGCGTTTTTTCTCTACGTCGCAGAGTGTTGCTGCGTATTCGCCGCCTTCACCATTAAACAGGATGAGTGGTGAGCCTTCCGTGAGGCGCAATACCCGCACGGCGTGGCTGAAGCCGTTTTCGTCCAGTTCGATGGTGGTGCCGCTTTGCAGTGGTGCGGGTGTATAGATTCTTGGAATACGCATCAGTTTGCCCTTGTTGCTACATCAATGCCCTCACTCGCTACCTCGGCGAGAAAATCGATCTGTTCTGGTGTGATCACGTACGGCGGCATAAAGTAGATTACGTTGCCGAGCGGTCGCAGCAACGCGCCACGGCTGAGGGCATGTTGATAGACGCGCAGGCCGCGCCGCTCCTGCCAGGGGTAGGCCGCTTTGGTTTTTTTATCCTTGACCATCTCCATCGCGATGATCATGCCGCGCTGGCGCACTTCTGATACGTGCGGGTGGTCGCGCAGATGGGCGACGGCGTTGCCCATGTGTTGCGACAGCGCCTTGTTGTTTTCGATGACGTTATCCTGCTCAAAGATGTCGAGTGTCGCCAGCGCCGCCGCACATCCCAGCGGATTGCCGGTGTAGCTGTGGGAGTGCAAAAAGGCGTTCATCTTCTCGTAGTCATCGTAAAAGGCCTGGTAGATCTGTTCGTGTGTCATTACCACCGCCAGCGGTAGATAGCCGCCGGTCAACCCCTTGGAGAGACACATAAAGTCAGGCGTGATGCCCGCCTGTTCGCAGGCAAAGAGGGTGCCGGTGCGGCCAAAACCAACGGCAATCTCGTCGGTGATCAGATGCACGCCGTAGTGGTCACACGCCTTGCGCAGTAGCTGCAGGTAGACCGGGTCGTACATACGCATCGAACCGACACACTGCACCAGTGGCTCCACAATCACCGCGCAGACTTCGTCGTGGTGTTGCGCCAGTGTCCGCTCCATCTCGGCAAACATGCGTATTGAGTAGTCGGCCTCGCTCTCGCCTGTTGCGCGGAAGTAGCAGTCGGGGCTGGCAACGGTGATGGGTGTCATCAGCAGCGGTGCGTAGGTCTCTTTAAACAACTTCACATCACCGACCGCCAGCGCGCCCAGGGTCTCGCCGTGATAGCTGTTGCTGAGGGTGATGAACTTGGTCTTGCGCGGCTGCCCCAAATTGAGCCAGTAGTGGAAGCTCATCTTCAGCGTCGCCTCAATCGCGGAGGAGCCGTTATCGGTATAGAAGCAGCGGTTTAGTCCTTCAGGGGTGATCTTGATCAGCCGTTCCGAGAGTTGCACCACCGGCTCGTGACTAAAACCGGCGAGGATCACATGTTCAAGGGTATCGAGCTGCATCTTGATGCGGTCACTGATACGTGGATTGCAGTGGCCAAACATGTTCACCCACCAGGAGCTGATGGCGTCGAGATAACGTTTGCCCTCAAAGTCCTCGAGCCAGACCCCTTCGCCACGTTTGATCGGCACCAGTGGCAACCACTCGTGGTCCTTCATCTGGGTGCAGGGGTGCCAGAGGGTGGCGAGGTCGCGGGTAATGATGTCGCTGTTTTTCATG
>JAYWDX010000231.1:0-8015 GCA_043779675.1 Tenderia sp. (SeqCode) | reverse complement strand
GCATCCAGCTCTGAGATGGCTGGTGCGGCGCCGGCTGCTGGGGCGGCACCTCCTGTGGCTGGGATCGGGGTCGCGGTGGCATCTTTTTTACTGCGCCCTGGAATCCGTTTTGAGAGATTCTCTGGCAGTGTGGTGCCACTACCCTCCACTTTTGGCGGAATCGCGGCGCGGATCGCTTTGTCGATGGCTCCTTTGATTTTGCTGCCAGAGCTGCGATTGGCACCGGCATCCAGCAGTTGGAAGTTTTCGAGTTTATCGGCGTCGCCGCCGAGCTGAAGTTCAAGGATGTGGTCGACGTCAAAGGCGTGGGGTGCCCCCTGGCTGTCCCACCACGGCAGGAGGGCCTGCTCACGGATGGCGCTCTCTGTACCTATCAGGTAGCCTTGGCCACCACTGCTCGCTTTCAGTTTTAGCGCATATTGGCTATTGCTATCGGGGAGGGTGTTGTCGTTGCCGAGAGAGGGTTTTAGATCCCAGCCGCTAGCGGCGGGTTGGATCTGTTTTTTCCAGTCGCCAACCTGATCGGTTCTTTCATCGGCCTTGGGCAGTGTCCAGTTGGTAAGGCCGTATTTGGCGACAAATTTCTCCTCCATACCCGGTTTTTTAGGCAGGGTGAGGGTGGGGATGTGTAGCTTCCCATCCTTAAATGTGCCGTTGCCTGTGCTACCTCCAGATCCACCTCCACCTCCGCCCGTTACTGCCGGTGTCGCAGCAGGTTCGCGCATCACGCGCTGCACGTCGCCTCCTTGCTGCACCACATGGGTCAACTCATGGGCCAATAACTCACGGCCGCTGTCGCTCTCGGGCGAGAACTCGCCGGGGGCGAAGAAGATGTCGTTGCCGACGGTGAAGGCGCGGGCGTTGGTCTCGGCGCAGAGGTCGGCGGCCTCCTTGTCGTTATGGATATGAACGTTGCTGAAATCCTGGTTGAAGCGTGCGGCCATGTCCGCCTCGATGGCGCCGGGCAGGGGCGCGCCCGCGCCACGGCGAGCCTCGATACGGTTTTCGGTTTCGGCGCTGGTGGTCTGCCCGGCCATCGGGTCGGCGGCCTCGCGCTGTACCCTGGTGGTTTCATCTTTGCCGGGGGCGGCCGCTTTTTTATCGAGCTGCTGCTCGGCGCGGTTTTCGGGCACCGGGCGGCGCTGGATGGTTGCGGCAGCGGGCACCGGTTTGAGTGCCAGGGTGTCGCCCTTTTCGGCATTGATCTTTGGCTCCAGACTGGCGCGTTGGGCCTTCTTTTCCGAGGTTTGCGCGGTTGCGGCAGGAGCGGCCCTGGGGGCGCGGGCGACCTGTTGTGCAACCTTGTCGGCCTCTTTTTCAGCACCGTCTTGCGGGTGGCTGACGGCCATCTTGGCCTGCATGTAGGCGGGTGGTTTTGCCGCCTCTGGTTTTTGGCTGCGCTGGGCGCTGGCCGCTTTTTTGGCGATCTTATCGCCAGCCTTTTTTTCGGGGGTGGATTTGCTCTTCTGGGTAGTGGTGGCCATGGTTTACCCCGGCAGATGTTCGAGTTGTGGTGGCAGGGTGCGGCCGAGTTTGCGGTATTCGGCCCGCAACGCTTCCAGCAGGTGGGTGGCTGCCAAGGGACTCTCCGGCGGTTGCAGGCTCAGGGCGGCGGCGTTCAGCACGACGTTGCGGATGTGGCCGCCCGCCAGGTCGCTGTAGCTGGCCAGCAGGCGGCAGGTCTGTTCGTTGGGCGCACGGTTGCCGAGGTGGGAACGCCACAGGCGGTAGCGCTCCTCGACGCCGGGCAACGGGAATTCGATGATGGCGTCGAAGCGGCGGCTAAATGCAGTGTCGATGCGGTTGCGGCTGTTGCTGGTGAGCAGAACGATGCCGGGGTGGTTTTCGATGCGGGTGAGCAGGAAGTTGGTGAGCATGTTGGCGTAGCGTTCGCCACCCTCCTTACCGTCGCTGCGGCGGCCAAAGAGGGTGTCGGCCTCGTCCATCAGCAGGATGGCATCAAGCGCTGCGGCCTCATCCAGCACCCGGCCGAGGTTCTTTTCCGACTCTCCTATATATTTGTTCATCACCGCCGCCAGATCAACGCGGAACAGCGGCGCCCCCAGCACCGTGGCCAGACGGCTGGCGGCGAGCGTCTTGCCTGCGCCGCTCTCGCCGGCAAAGAGGGCGCGTACGCCGGGACTCGGGTCGGCCAGACTCGCGCCCAGCCCCTGCCACAACCGTTCGCGGCGCTGGCAGCGTTGGACCAGCTCATCAAACTGGGTCTGGATTTCAGGCGGCAGGATTAGTCCATCGGCCTCGACATGGCGTGTCACCGGCTGTGCCAGCAGCCGCAGCCGCTCGGAGCCAAACTGGGCGCGTGCGGCGCGCAGGTGGTGCGGGCCGGGCGGCTCGTTGTGGCGGGCGCTGCTAAAGCGGATGCGTTCGGCCAGCGCCTCGATGGTAGGGCCATCCACCAGCGCCTGTTCGGCCATACTTTCAGGAATCTGTTCTGAGAGCGCCCCGCGCCAGGCAGCCAGCCGTTCGTCGCGATTGAGTGTCGGCAGGACAATCTCCAGGGTGTTGCTCGCTGCGACGGTGCCGTCGTGGCCGCAGACCAGCAGCAGTGGTGTCTGGTGCAGCTGGTTGCGGCTGGGGCTGAAACGTTCGCCGGGACCGAGATTGATCAGCAGTAACGGCAGCCAGCTGCCGTAGTGACAGGCGGTGGCCAGCACCGGGCGCTGCTCCCAGACCTCCTGATCCACCTCAATGGCTAGCAGCCCAAGTTCAGCGGCCAGGGCGGCAGCAGCGGCAAGTCCCGCTTGCGGATTGCCACGTAATACCACCACCCGCACCGCCCCCTGCCGGAGCTGGCTGGCCAGCAGTGGTAGTTGTCTTCTCAGGTCGCCGGGCAGGGCGGCGCTGCCCGGCAGCAGTGGCCGGGCGCCGGACCACGGGGTGCTGTCGCCGCAGAGCAGCGCCCACAGCTCGGGTGGCAGGGTCAGCTGGCGGGTTGGCAGCGGGCCGTCGCCATTGATCTCCAATATCCCGGCACGTACCAGCCGGTGGCTGGGCAGGGCGAGTGGTGGCAGTGGCGCATCGAAGAGTGCCTGCGCCATCACCTCCAGCAGATGCAGGCCGGGGCGGGGCGCGGCACCAGGGCTTTGTAGCTCCGCCAGCGCCAGGTTGAGCAGGTGGCTCGCCTCGGTCTCGCCGCAGAGCGCCAGTACAAACCATTCGTGGAGCTGGAGCTGATAGTCGCGCAGCAGCTGGCCAAAGGGGCCGGGCAGCTCGGGGGCGTGCTGCGCCAGTCGAGCGATAGCTGCTTGCCATTTATCGGGCCAGTCGTCGGCGGGCAATCCTAGCAGCGTGGCCAGATCGGCGTAACGCTCCAGCTGTTCAAACAGTGGCGATGGTTGGGTCAAATAGAGCCGCGCAAACCGCGCCACGCCACTGTAGACAAAGGCGCGGTTGAGCAGGGCGGGGGTAATGATGGGTGGCGTGCTGTTCATTGGTGAAAAGTCTCCATGCACCTTGCCAAATTTATTGGCAACCTTATTCCGAGCGCCGGGATATCTCCAGAGCGGGCCATTTTCATTGCTGTGGCTCTAGCCCGCTGCCGTAGTGGAAGGTCACTACCCGTCCCAGCCATGGTGTCCAGCCGGGGGTTATGTCGAGGCCGACACGGCGCACGGCGAGTTGTGCGTCGTTGAGGCGAAAGTGCAGGTTGACGTGACTACTGTCGGCGATCAGTCGCGCCGGTATCTGCCATGTCTTTGCCTGCCACACTGCGTCACCATAACGGCTGGCCCCCAGACGTATGAGTGGGTCCATGGTGGCCAGCGGTGGTTGTTGGGCCAGCGTCGCGCCGTTCTCCATCCCACACTCGCTGGCGATAAATTCGAGCAGCGCCCCCTCGGGTGGGCAGCCGAGGGCGGTGGTTAACTCGTAGAACCAGCGCCATCCGGCAGCGGGGTGGTCTGCGGGGAGCAGTGACCGCACCGAGGCCAGGTTAAGGAAGTTGATGAGGTAGAGCAGGCCACCTTGATGGGTGATGAAGTTATGCTCGAATATGGTTTTGTATGTTGTTGTTACTGGGGTTTTTTCTGACACAGGTTCTGGTTCTGGCAGAGCGGCGACAAAATCCCCTGTGGCGCTAATTTCGAAGTGTCTGGTGGGCGTTGTTGGTCTCTCCAGCTCTGGCACGGGGGTGGTGCGTTTGGAGGACCGAATCTCTGCTTTATATTGTTTTTCAACACTGATCAGGCTGTGCGCTTCGGCGCTGTGACCTGGATGGGAGACAGTGGAATCCGGGGCGCTGACCCCCGGATTGGGTTTCACTTCATCCAGGCTACCAGGCTGCGTCGGCGCAGTTGGCAACTCGCCACTCATTACTCGCGCCAGCAGGCAGAGCTGCTGCGTCCCTGATCCCCCAGCCGTCTGAGCCAACAGAGTGGGCGCCTGTCGCCACAGTACCAGCAGCGCCGCCAGCAGCGGGCGGGAATCAGTTGCTGCAACGTTGAGGAAACCAAGGTCGGTTTGTTGGTGGGGGATCAGCGCTGGCGTGGCCGTTACGCCACCATTGGCGATAAGCTCACGGGTTGCCTGCACTGTCGCCGACCAACCAGCCGCCTGGGTGGCGACCGTCAGCAATCGTTCAGCACCACTGTTGCCAAGGCCCTGCCAGAAGGGTTGCCAAAGCTGAGTGGTATGCAGCTGTGCCACTACTGTGGGTAGTTGCAGGGGTGACTCTTCAAGCAGGGCGACAAGCGTCTCGTCCGTGGGACGTTGCAGTTCACCCTGCCAGCGCCGCCAGTACCAGTGACGGTGGGCGGTGCCGTGCAGCAGGTCGCGGATCAGGCAGGCGAGCAGGCTGGCGTGGCTGGTGAAGCGCACAGCCAGGGCGTCAGCAGCGGTGGCAGACCAGCCATCCACGGCGTTGTCGGCAAGACGGCGCGCCTGATCGGCGGCGCGGGCGGCGATCTCGCGTGGGTTGCCACTGGCGGTGATACGGCGCAGGAAGAGCAGTTCCCCCGGCGCCGTGTTGGGCCAGCTGCTCTGTTCCAGTGCAGTTTTGAGGGGTGCGCGGGCGGCATCAATCGCCGCCGCCACGCCACGCAGGATGACCCGGTTTAGTAGCACCGCTTCCGTGGTGGGCAGCATCGGTTTAACTGCGCAGCCCTGTTACCCGCAGCGCCAGGGTGAGTGCGGCGTTGGGGTTGATGATGCTGGTGATGGAAGCGAGTGTGCCCTTGCTGTCATGGTCCTCGACCCGCACCGTGGCGATCACCTGCTGTGCAGCGTCGAGCAGCTGCAGCAGATTGCCCGCCGCCGGTTCGCGGTTGAGGTCGAGGCGCAGCAGCTCGCCAGGACGGAAATGGCTCGGCAGGCTCTTTAACTGTCCCTGGAGTAGTTGTTGCGGGTCGTCACTGGCGGCCAGTAGCAGGCAGGCGCGCACAAAATTGCGCATGGCGGCGCGGCTGTCGCCGGAGGCGTCGCTGTCGAGCTGGCGGAACCACCAGCCGACCAGCTCCACCAGGGTGCGGATGTTGTTGAAGTCATCCGCCTCGGCCTTGGCCAGATTGGGCCAGCGCTCCGGGCTCTCCACCGCCAGGCGGTTGTCGTCGGCCAGGTCGGCCCAGGCCAGCCGGATTGAGGGTTTGATGGCGCGCAGGCCGCTGAGCAGACAACCAGCGGCGGCATTGAGGCGCTGGTGGAGCTGGTTGGCTGGTTCGCGCAACGCCGGGATGGGGCTGGCGAGCAGGTCTTCGAGGGCTAGAATCTTGTGGCCCTGCTGCTGCATCTCGCGTAGGGCGGTGACGGCAAACGGTTTCGCGGCGATGGTCTGTTGCATGACCAGATGGTTTTGCAACATGCCAAAGAGCGTTGGCTGGAGGCCGGTCGGGGCGGCCGGTTGCCTGAGTTTGACCTCGATGAGCTGGCGTCTTTTCAGCACCATCTGTTCCAGCGCGATGCGCCCCGGTAGCTGGTTGGCGAGGCCGCTCAACAGGGTCCAGTCAGCGGCGGGGATATCAAGCAGTGTCGCCATGAAGGGCAGCAGCTCTTCGGCCAGTGGTGTGGCGCGATTGGGGCAACCTGGCGCCAGGTCGTTGGCGTCGCCGGGGCGCAGATCAAGCGGGTCGGGCAGGGTGCGCGACAGTGGCGTCTCACGGACCCGCACGTAGTAGAGACCGAGATTGCTCTCGATGATGCGTTTGCGCTCGGCCCACGCTTGCTCGACCTCCTGCCAGTGTTCCGCTAGCAGCCGCTGGGCAACGGCGTAGTCGTCCAGCACTTCGCTGCGTTTGGCCTCCAGCCCCTTGAGGGTGGAGTTTTCGCTGGTGATGCGAACCGCCAGCTCGGCCAGTTGCGCCTGTTTCTTTTCCAGATTTTGTTGATGTTGACGCCGCACCTTTACCAGGGCAAAACGTAACGCCTCCATGGTGCGGATGTCATCGGTCATCACCACGCCGGTGGCGAAGAGTGCCGAGTGGGTGTTGTGAGCGACGGTGAGGCTGGAGACATCGCCAGGTTTGTTGGCGATATCGCCGAGGGGAATGGTAAAGGAGGCGCCAAGCTTGGGTAACGGCTTTTTTAGAAAACGGCCATTTTCGTCGCCAGTGACACCAAGCTCGTTAATCAGGGCGGTATAACCCTCGCCGAGCTGTTTTTGCAGATACTCCTCGACCCGTGCAATCAGTGACTTGCCGGTACCGGGCGCCTTGGTGGCGATGTCACGCAGGGCTTCAAGATTGACACGGGCGTTGATGAAATGGTCGCGTATCGGCTCGATCTGACGCATGGTGCCAAATTTGGCGCTGGCCTTGGCGTAGGTCGGTTCGCTGACCGGCTCGGCGGGCGCCGCAGGTGTGGCGGGCTGCGCTGGAAAGTAGGGTCCCGCCTGGTATTGGAAGATGCCGGGGTTGTAAGCGGCTGCGCTCATCAGCAGCGGGGCGCTGTTCTCAACCGGCGTCAGCTTGAGAAGCTCCATGTCTGGGACGTCATAAACTTTCTGAACCATGGTGATTACCCCTTTGAGGTGTCGGTTGCAGTCGTGTCAAATGCCACGGCACCATTCCAGCGCATCATGCTGCTGCCGGAACCGTCGCCCGCCACCCCGCCGGCCAGGGCGCTGAACGAGACGGTGAGGCTGTCGAGCTGTTGGCGCTGCAGGTTGAGGTAGTCGTTCAACTCGTTGAGCAGGCGGTAGCTCTCATCCAGATCCTGCTCCAGATTGGTGATGTCGTGGTAGATGCCCTCGCGTTGCAACAGCAGCTGCTCTGCAGCAACCGTGGGATCGGCCACCGGGGTGTAACCGGTGACGGTATGGGGCGAGAGCAGATGGCTGCTGTAGGGTTCGGGCAGTGGCGTGGTTGTGTCACCCAATGCTTTGCGGCGCTGTTTAACCAGGTCATTGCGGAACAGGGCGGGGTCGCGCGGGCGAACCACCAGGGTGGGGGCCTGGGCGAGTTTAAGTTGATCGCCATCGAGACCGCCAAAGAGTAGCTGCCATTGCAACCACCACTCTCTCCACGCCCTGGCGGCAGCCATTTCACGCTTGAAGAGCTCTTCTTCGAGTTGGGTATCGCGCTGCGGCAGGTCCAGCAGTTGGGGGCGGTAGTCGAGGTCGGGAATCGCCAGCAGCAGGCGGATGCGGTCGCCCAGCCCGTGGACCAGATTGACGCTGCCACGTGGCAGCTCTCGGTCGATGACGGCGCCGATGGTGCTGGCCGGCACTGGCGCCAGCTCCACCTGCAGGTCGGCGGGTTGGAACATCAGTTTGGGTGTTTTGCTCGCAGCATCTTTCAACAGCATGGGTGGCAGTGGCCCGGCGGCGGGCAGGTAGTCGACCCCCAGCAGGGTGGCGAGTGAGGCGCTGGCATTGCCTTGATTACCCTTTTGCAGCCACTGTTCCAGCAGCCCGATGTGATGGGCGAGAAAGGTCCGGTAGGCGCTCTGTCCACAACACTCGCTACGCTCGCGGGGCAGGCTCTCCGGCTCGGAAAGGTAACGCCCGGCCACGGTGTCGATCCAGGCGGGGGTTTTGTTGATCACCTTGATCAGCGCCACCGGCA
>JAYWDX010000230.1:0-14641 GCA_043779675.1 Tenderia sp. (SeqCode) | reverse complement strand
GAGGTCTACGGCCAGGAACGGCGCCTGTTTGAATACAGCCATGCTGGACGACTGACGGGCGGCTGGAGCAGCGACCTGCTCTATAACCGTGTCTCTGACCGTTACTACTTCAACGACTTTGGTAACTCGCTGAGCATCAGTAGCCTTACCCACCTGGAGCGCCACGCCCGCCTTAGCTACGGCGACCGCTACGGCCAACTCATGGTTCAGGCCCAGGGGTATCAGACCATTAACGATACAACACCCTACAGCGAACGCCCCTACCGCCGTCTGCCACAGCTTACTTACGTCGCTACGCCGCAAGAGGCCGGACCACTGCGCATGGGCCTGAATAGCGAAATCGTGCGTTTTCAACAGCACGAGCGGCTCACTGGCGCCCGCGCCAATCTAACACCCTCAATCTCGCTGCCCTACCAACGCCCGGCGGGATTCATCACTCCAAAACTCAGCCTCAGCCTCAGCCGCTATGAATTGGAAGATGCCTATAACACCCTAGGTACCAGCACCCTGCAACGCGCCGTGCCGATCAGTAGCCTCGATAGCGGTCTCTATCTGGAACGCGATACCCAACTATTCGGCCGCGACTATGTACAGACACTCGAACCACGCGCCTTCTATGTTTATATCCCCTATCGCGATCAGTCTGACTATCCGCTATTTGACAGCGGCAGCTATGACTTCAGCACTACGCAGCTGTTTCGCAGCAACCGTTTTGCCAGCATCGATCGCATTGGTGATACCCACCAGCTCACCCTCGCCCTCACCTCACGACTGCTGCGCCAGCGTGACGGCTGGGAGGCTGTACGTGGCAGCGTCGGTCAGATCCAGTATTTAAAAGATCGTCAGGTGACACTTACCGGCAACCAGCTCGACAGCAGCAACCGCTCTGAAACCATCTTTGATGCCGAGTTCCACCCCACGCGGCCACTCAGCCTACGTGGCAACCTCTTCTGGAACAGCGATTACAACAGCGTGACTCGGCGCGACCTGCGCCTGCAGTATATGAATGACCAACGTCACATCATTAACATCAATTATCGTCAGCGCAGCGATCCGCGCGTTAACCCCGCCACCGAAACACGCGAACTCGACAGCGCCATACTCTGGCCGCTCACCAACCAGTGGAGTATCATCGGCCGCCGCTACCACTCGCTGGAAGATAACCGCACACTGGAAAAGTTGGCAGGTTTTGAGTACAGCGACTGCTGCTGGGCCTTCCGTGCCGTCCGCCGCGCCACCTTTGTGGGGAATGCCGCCGCCATCAGCGCCCCCTATGGAACCTTGCGTTACAGCTGGTATCTACAACTAGAACTTAAGGGTCTTACCAGTCTTGGCGAAAGCATCGACAGGCTGATGCAGGATAAAATTCTCGGCTACACCGCTATTCCTTGATAACTCATCCTTGATAAATCATAAAACAGGCCATCACCATGAAACGTTTTTTCATAGCACTCAGCCTTGTCACCGCCTTGAGCTCAGCCTCCAGCGCCATGGCTGCGGCGGATAAAGTCGACGGCATTGCCGCCATCGTCAACGATGAGGCCATCACCCAGAGCGAACTGGTGGCCGAGACTAAAACCGTTATCGCACAACTGCAACAACAGAAGAGCAGCCAGCCGAGCGACGCAGTGCTACAAAAACAGGTGCTAGAACGGTTGGTTATCATCCATCTCAAACAGCAGCTCGCCAGCCGCAACAACATCCTTATTGATGACGAGACACTCAACCGCGCCCTCAGCAGCATCGCCAAACAGAACAACATGTCGCTGGCGCAACTCCGCAACATCATTGAACGGGATGGTTTTGATTTCAATCTCTACCGTGAAAACATTCGCAACGAAATCCTGCATACCCGGCTGCGCCAGCGTTATGTCGACAACCGCGTTAACATCACCAGCGCCGAGATCGACCTGTTCCTCAAACAGCAGGCGAAAAGTGGCGGCAGCGAAGATGAGTACCAGCTCAACCACATCCTCGTCAGCATCCCCGAAGGCGCTGGCGCCGACGCCATCCAGGCCGCCAAACAGCGCGCCCAATCGATCCTCGAGCGGCTTGCCAAGGGTGAGGATTTTGCCCAGCTCGCCATCGCCGAGTCGGACAGTCAGCAAGCCCTCAGCGGTGGCGACCTAGGCTGGCGCAAACTGGGCGAGATCCCGTCGCTGTTTGCCAGCTCCATCGCCGAAATGAAAAAAGGTGATGCCAGCGCCCTGATCCGCAATCCAAGCGGCTTTCACATCATCAAACTCAATGACAAACGTGGCGGTGAACGTCACATGGTCAACCAGAGCCACGCCCGTCACATCCTCATCAAAACCAACGAACTGATCGACGACAACGCCGCGCTGCATAAGATTGAAGAGCTGAAGTCACGTATCGAACAAGGGGATGATTTTGCCACGCTGGCCAAGGCCCACTCCGAAGACAAGGGCAGCGCCGCCAAGGGTGGCGACCTGGGCTGGGCCAGCCCCGGTCAGATGGTGCCCGCCTTTGAAAAGGTGATGAACGAGATCGCACTTAATAAAGTCAGCGAGCCGTTCCAGAGTCAATTCGGCTGGCACATCCTTGAAGTGCTGGAGCGCCGCACCCAGGATGATACCGATCAGTACCGGCGCAACATTGCCCGCCAGCAACTTTTCGAACGCAAGGTAAGTGAAGAGGAGGAGCTGTGGCTGCGCCAGCTCCGGGATGAGGCGTATGTTGAGATCAGAGTTTAGTCGGCAGTTGAAACCCCTCACACTCTTAGAACCTGTTCACGATCTTGATCAAGGGATGCAGCGCAAGACGGAAACAGGCGAAAAAGCGCAGTGTACACGTAGTACATGAGCATTTTGAGCCCGTTTCCAACGCCGCGATGCGCCCTTCAGCGAGATCGTGAACAGGTTCTTAAACGGGGAAGAGGATCTATACAACTCCATTCAACAAGCAGAGCCTCCGTATGAAAAAAATTTTCAGACTCGCCCTCACCCCCGGAGAACCTGCCGGCATCGGCCCCGACCTGGTGGTGATACTGGCACAACAGCCACACGCCCATGAGCTGATCGTGGTTGCCGATCCCGCGCTGCTCAGTGCTCGGGCGCAACAGCTTGGCCTCAGCATCAAGCTCGAAACGTTTGACGCCAGTAGTCCTGCCCAACCGCATCAGCCGGGAATACTCAAAATTTTACCCGTGCCGCTGCGCACTGCTGTCACCACTGGCCAACTCAACAAAAACAACGCCGCCTACGTGCTCGACACATTAAAGCAGGCAACACTCGGCTGCATGGCCTGCCACTTTGATGCACTCATCACCGCACCGGTGCACAAAGGCATCATTAATGATGCGGGTATAAAGTTCAGCGGCCACACCGAATTTCTGGCCGAACTCACCCACACACCACAGGTGGTAATGATGCTCGCCACTCCCGGCCTGCGGGTAGCGCTGGCGACCACCCACCTGCCGTTACGCGAAGTGGCCGATGCCATCACCCAACCGTTGCTGACAGAGGTGATCACTGTTTTGCAGCGCGAATTAATTGAAAAGTTTGGCATCGAAAAACCAAAAATCCTCGTCTGTGGCCTCAACCCCCACGCCGGCGAAGGCGGCCACCTCGGCCATGAAGATGAAGAGATCGTTGCACCCGTGCTAGAGCAACTGCGCAGCGAGGGTATGCAGCTGATCGGGCCGTTACCCGCCGACACACTCTTTGTACCCAAATATCTTACCGATGCCGATGCGGTGCTCGCCATGTATCACGACCAAGGCCTGCCGGTGCTCAAACACAAAGGTTTTGGCAATGCCGTTAACATCACCCTTGGTTTGCCGATCATCCGCACCTCTGTCGATCACGGCACCGCACTGGAGCTGGCCGGCACTGGCCGCGCCAACAGCGGCAGCCTCGCCTACGCCATCACCACCGCCATCGAGATGGCGCAACATAAGGTCTGCACTCCATGAGTCAACACAACGACGGCCACCGCGCCCGCAAACGTTTCGGCCAGAACTTTCTGCACGACCAGAACATCATTGATCGCATCGTTGGCTCACTCAAGGCCAAACCCGGTGATCGTATTGTCGAGATCGGTCCGGGCCTCGGCGCGCTGACACAACCGCTGATCGATGCCGTTGGCAAGATTGATGTGGTGGAGATCGATCGTGATCTGGTGGAGCGACTGCAACAGCACTACTCGCCCGATGTGATGACGATTCACAGTGGCGACGCGCTCAAGTTCGACTTCCACACACTGGTGGCGGCGGGTGAAAAACTGCGCATCATCGGCAATCTGCCCTACAACATTTCGACACCGCTGCTGTTTCATCTTATGGAGCAACTCGATGTTGTTGAAGATATTCACTGCATGTTGCAAAAAGAGGTGGTCGAACGGATGGCCGCTCACCCCGGTGACGATGCCTATGGCCGACTCAGCATCATGCTGCAATACCACTGCGATGTCGTAAAGCTGTTCAACGTCGGTCCCGGTGCCTTCAAACCTGCACCGAAGGTCGACTCTGCCGTGGTGCGACTGATACCACATACCACCAAACCGGTACAGATCAACGACGAAAAACTCTTTGCCAAACTCGTCAATCAAGCCTTCAGCCAGCGCCGCAAAACCCTGCGTAACTGCCTGAAAACCTTTTTGAGCGCGGCAGAGATTCAAGCCTGTGGCATTGATCCGATCGCACGCCCCGAGACACTCTCACTAGCCGATTTTGCCAAGCTCAGCAACGCCGTCATCGAGCAGCCGCTGTCGCCAAAATGAAGTTGAAGGGACAACTCTGGTCCGGCTGGTACACCGCATTGTTGATCATCGCGGGGCTAATCTTTGTTGTTATCGAACTACCACAAGGGTATAGCGACGATCTCTCCGTCATCGGCCAAGGCAAAAAAGTGATTGTTGTCATTCATGACAGCAAAAAATTTCCCAGCGTCGAGTTTCTAAGCCGAATGAATGAGATTCGTGATGAGTATCAGGGGCGCATCGTTTTTTGCGTCGCCGACATCAAAGATAAAAAGGGGGCCGCGTTTGCAAAGGAACAACAGGTGACACCACCCTCACTGCTGCTATTTGCCGAGGATGGATCGCGGTTGGGGACTGTCAAAGGAGGCCGCTCATCAGAAATGGTGCGCGACTCGATCAAACAGATATTTCAGTGGTAAGCGCGCATGCCTATGCCCTGCCGCCACACCACAAAAAACAGCTGAAAATCAACTTTTACTATATTCAAATTCACTATTAGGTAGTGAATCCGAGTCTGAAGCCCCACCCCATTTACGTTTACACTCTGCGCTCCCCATTCCAAAGTTGTTAAAAGGAGTCCTGGAAACTATTATGAATTACCCCCTGCTGCGGTGCGCCATCGCCCTTGTCTCTCTGGCACCTCTCTCTGCCGTTGCCACCAACGGCATGAACCTGGAGGGCTACGGCCCGATTGCGCTTGGCCTTGGTGGCGCGGCCCTGGCCTATGACAACGGCACGGCGGCGGTGGTCAACAACCCGGCGACGTTGGGACTGATGGCCACATCACAACAGCTGGACCTGGCGCTCGGTTTTCTGGGACCGGATGTAACCTCAACCGGCAGCGGCATGAGCGCCGACTCATCTGCCGACGCCTTTTACATGCCCGCCGTCGGCTGGGCCACACGCACCGGTCGCTGGACCTCTGGTGTGGCGCTGTTTGGCCAGGGCGGCATGGGTACTGAATTTTCCAGCAGCAGCTTCATGGCCAATCCGGGCGGCATGTCGCCCTCGCCCGAGCTGATCAACCGCTCCGAGGTGAGTGTGGGCCGGGCCGTAGCGCCATTGGTCTATGCGGTGAATTCCAAACTACAGATCGGTGGCAGTGTTGATTTTGTCTGGGCGGGCATGGATCTGCGCATGGCGATGAGTGAGTCGCAATTTCAGGACCTGGCCAATCCCGCCAGCCAACAAGACGGCAGCGCCAGCGGTTCCATGGTCGATAGCTTTGGTACGATGTATGAGCCGTTTAATGGTTCAGGCATCAACAAGCTCTACCACGCCTATTTTGATTTCAGCAACAACAACGCCCTCTCCGGCAAGGCACGTGGTTATGGCCTGGGCGCCAAGCTGGGCATGACCTATGAGATGACCCCGCAACTGACCATCGGCGCGACCTATCACGCCAAAACCTGGCTCAATGATCTAAAGAGCAATGAGGCGCGACTGAGCATGGCGGTCAACGGTGATGCCGGCACACTCGCGGGGGGTGCTGCGTCGGGCGATGCCGACATGATCATCAACCTGACTGGCGATATCACAGTGAAGAATTTCGAGTGGCCCGCCATGACAGGCATCGGCGCCGCCTTTAATCCCAGCAACGAGTGGCTACTGGTCGCTGACTACAAACGGATCTTCTGGTCAGAGGTGATGGCCAATTTCAACATGGCTTTCAGCGCCGCCGATATCGCCAGCAATGGTAGCTTTGCCGGTAAAACGCTGGATGCAACGCTCTATCAAAACTGGCAGGATCAGGATGTCATTGCATTGGGCGCGGCCTATCAGCTCACGCCGGCCTGGACGTTGCGCGCGGGTGCCAACTTCGGTGACAACCCGATCCCGGACCGTTATCTAAATGCACTCTTCCCTGCCACCATTGAAAAACACTACACCGCCGGGATTGGCTATCAGATCAATAAAAGCAGCAGCATCAATACCGCCGTGAGTGTGGCCCCTGAGGCACGTTTTGTCGCTGCCAGCGGCATTGCCAGCCAACATCAGCAGCTAAACTGGCAGATGATGTACTCTCACCTCTGGCAATAAATTGCCAATCCACTCCATAGCAGCCCCGCGCTGATGATGTACAAGAAACAGCCCTCACTCAAACTGATCACCCTGCTGCTCATAGCAGCAGCGTTGATGCTGAGTGTGCGACTTGGCCTGTTTGAGGGGCGCTTTACCAGCGCCCCTAAACCGCAACCAGACTCGCTCAACGACAAAACGCCGCCAGCGGCCGTCACCATCACCAGTGAAAACGCGTCGCCGTTAATGGTTGAACTGGCACAAGCAGAGGAGCAGTTAAGGCGCGCCAAAGCAGAACGTGAAGAGACAAGCAGAAGGATCGAAGTACTGAACAATACCTTGAAACAGAAACTCGAAGAGGCCCAGCTGGTAAATTAAGCCGCAACTGTGCAACCCAGCAAATACTCATCACCAACAGATAGGGCGACCGCAGCCGCCCTATTTAAACAGTCATGCAACGGCAGGCTACTTGCGCTCTGCCTCGACCTCAAAGCTCAGCGTCATATCGTCACCCACGGCGGGCAGCGCATATTTGACACCGAAGTCTGAACGTTTGATTTTGCCGCTAGCGTCAAAACCACAGACATAGGCCCCCTTCTTCATCGGGTGATCGCCGCAGTTGATACGCGACACATTCAGCGTCACGGGCTTGGTGACACCCACCATGGTGAGTTCACCCTCGACGGTGGCGGTCTTGTCGTCCTTGATCACCACCTTGGTGGATTTGTAGGTGATGGCCGGGAACTCGGCAGCATTGAGGAAGTCTGGCGAACGCAGATGGTCGTCACGCTTGCCAAAGCCGGTGTTGACAGAGGCGGCGTCGATCTTGATATTCACTGTGCCGGTCTTCTTGGCCCAATCGATGGTCAACGCACCTTCGGTTTTATCAAAGCGGCCATGCATGGTGGAAAACCCAAGATGGCTGATCGCGAAGTGTGGATAGGTGTGGGTCGGGTCGATGGTGTACTGCTCCGCCGCCGCTTGAACCAGGACCGGAACAGAAACTGCGGTCATCATTGCTACTACCAAACAGATCTTATGCATAAAAAACCCCTCTCGATTGATTGAAAAAAAACAACTCCAGAACTAAATCGGCGGCGCACCCAGCTCGCGCCACGTCAGATAGATGGCAACAGCAGCAGGCAATCCCGTGACCGCCACACTCAGCACCACCTGCAAAAACAGCGGCCAGCGTGATGGCAGCGGCAGACGCGCCAGCAGTGGCGCCAGCGCCAGCAACGCCAGTGTATACCAAGGCAGTTTAGAATAGGCCATCGCGCCGATGCCAAGCAACGCCGTCACCGCCACCAACGGCGCCACCATCACCGCCCCCGCCGCCACCGGCCTGCCAAACAGCTGCAACAACAGCCGTGCGCCTACTGCGGCGGCAATGGCGGAACCCAACTGCCCATAGAGCGCCGTCGCCCCCAGCAGCGCCGTGAGCCCGGTGCCCAGCCCCAGCGCAAAGACCAAACTGTCGGCCTGCACCGGTTTATCTTTCAGCGCCACGCTGGCGGCAACCAACCAACCGACGTAGGCGCTACCCGCCACTGCCAATAACCAGATCGGCCACGTATCAAAGCTGTTAATCAGTGGCCACAACAGCCAGAGGCAAGCGGCCACACCCGCAACGAACAGCATTCCCGGCGCCAGCCGCCGCCACGGCAGCAGATCGAGCAGCAGCCCCAGCACCACCGCGCCACAACCGATGAGCACAATCTTGCGATCGGCACGGAGCGGGAAGAGTTCAAAACCGGTGATCAGATAGACCGATGCCGCAAAGCCCGCCAGCGCTGACAACCCCGTCCAGTACCAACCGTGCGGACGCAGAATGATCGCCACTATCAGGCTGACAAAAAACGGCACCACTGCCGACTGGACCAGAGGATTTGTTAAGAGGTTATCCATAATCACCTTGTATTGAACAGAACAGCTTCGAAGAGTTCAGACCAACAAAAAGAAACATCCGAAGAACGTTTAGTTCCAAAGATGGTAGCAAGGGGAGATAGCCCCCGTTTCGCTATTTTTTTGTTACATGTTTATGTAATTGGGTCCACCGCCACCCTCTGGCACTGCCCAGACAATATTCTGCGTCGGGTCTTTGATGTCACAACTCTTGCAGTGGATGCAGTTCTGGGCGTTGATCTGCAAACGAGGTTGATCTGCATTCATGATAATTTCGTAGACCCCCGCCGGGCAGTAGCGTTGCTCTGGCGCATCGTAACGCGCCAGATTGATGGTGATCGGCACAGCGGCATCTTTCAGCCGCAGGTGGCAGAGTTGATTCTCTTCATGATGGGTATTCGACAGATAGACGGATGAGAGTCTGTCGAAGGTCAGGACTCCATCCGGTTTTGGGTAATTGATCGGCGTGGAGTTACCTGCCAGTGTCAGGCTGGCGTGGTCTGGAGCGCCATGTTTGAGTGTCCACGGTAGTTTGACGCCGAGGCCATGCAGCCACATATCAACACCGCCATAGAGTGTGCCGAGCACCGTGCCAAATTTTGTCAGCGCCGGTTTGACGTTGCGCACCTGGTAGAGATCCCGCTGAATCCACGAGGCCTGCAACGCTTGTGGATAGGCACTCAACTCATCGTTGCTACGCTGTTCCGCGAGCGCCTCAACCACACTCTCCGCCGCCAGCATCCCCGACTTCATGGCGTTGTGGCTCCCTTTGATGCGCGGCACGTTGACGAAGCCCGCCGAGCAACCGATCAGCGCCCCACCGGGGAAGATGAGTTTTGGAATCGACTGCAAGCCACCCTCGTTGATGGCGCGGGCGCCATAGGCGAGCCGCTCTCCGCCGGCGAAGAAACCACGAATCGCTGGATGGGTCTTGAAACGTTGAAACTCATCAAAGGGCGAGAGATAGGGATTCTCGTAATTGAGATGCACCACAAACCCCACCGCCACCAGATTCTCTTCCAGGTGGTAGAGGAACGAGCCGCCGCCGGTGTGCTGGCCGAGTGGCCACCCCTGGGAGTGCAGCACCAACCCTGGCTGATGACGTGCGGGATCAATGCGCCACAGTTCTTTAATACCGATGCCATATTTCTGCGGCTCGACATTGGCGCGCAGCTTGAAGCGCTGTTCTATCTCCTGCGCCAGCGAGCCACGCACACCCTCGGCAACCAGTGTATATCTGGCGCGCAGCTCCACGCCTGGAGTGTAGTTAGCGCTGTGGCTGCCATCCTTGGCAACGCCCATGTCGCCGGTGGCAACGCCTCTCACCGCACCGCAGTCATCGTAAAGCACCTCTGCCGCCGCAAAACCACAGTAGATCTCAACGCCAAGCGCCTCTGCCTGTTGCCCGAGCCAGCGGCAGAGGCTGCCGAGACTGGCAATGTAGTTACCGTCGTTTTTCATCAGCGGCGGCAGCAGGCCATTGGGTATCCGCCAGCTGCTGTTGTGTGAAAGCACGAGAAAACGATCTTCGCTCACCGGGGTGTGAAGCGGCGCGCCCTTGGCCTGCCACTCTGGAATCAGCTCATCGAGGGCGATGGGGTCGATCACCGCGCCGGAGAGGATGTGAGTACCCACCTCCGCCCCCTTCTCCAGCACGCAGACACTGATCTCCTGCTGCTGTTCAGCAGCCAGCTGTTTCAAACGAATGGCAGCAGCAAGCCCGGCCGGGCCAGCGCCGACGATCACTACGTCATAGTTCATTGAATCGCGTTCCACACATCACTCCGTGCAAGATTGAAAGGGTTTGATAGTTACGTCACTCGCGGCAGCACGATCTCATCGCTGTACTGCACCGTGGCTGAGACCTGTTGGCACAGCGCCAGGAACTCCTGCATGCCATGAGTCCGGAATTTTTTCTTGTGCACCAAAAAATTGAAGCGACGCCCGAAGTCGAGCCCGGGGATCACCAGCGGCACCAGGTTGCCGCGCCGGAACTCATCCTTGAGTGTGAGGCGGGAGACGCAGCCGATGCCGAGCCCTGACTCCACCGCCCGCTTGATCGCCTCGGTGTGCTCCAGCTCCAGCAGGATATCGAGCTGAGAGAGGAGACTGCGCATGGCGTGGTCGAAGGTCTGGCGTGTGCCCGACCCCAGCTCGCGCATGATCCACTTGGTGGCGACGAGATCAGCAAGCGAAAGCTCACCCTTTTTGGCCAGCGGATGTTCCGGCGCAGCAAAGATCGCCAGCTCATCTTTTACCCACGGGATCACCTCGATATCTGGGTGCTGGCAATCGCTCTCGATCAGCCCCAGGTCGAGATCGAAATGGGCGATGCGCTCGATGATGGCGGCACTGTTGGCGACGTCAAGGTGGACGCGGCAGCTGGGGTGCTGCTGCATGAAATTGCCGATCAGCAGCGGGGCGAGATAGTTGCCAATGGTGAGCGAGGCGCCGATCCGCAGCGGCCCAAAACCGCTGTCATCGGCGAGCAGCGTCTCGATCTCGTGGGCCCGGTCAAGCAGCTCGATCGCCTTGGGCAGCAGCCGACTGCCGATCTCGTTGAGTTGCAGCCGCTTGCGGTCACGGTCAAAGAGCTGGGTATCAAACTGCCGCTCCAGCTCCATCAGCGCCATGCTGATGGCGGACTGGCTCAGCGACAGCACCTCCGCCGCACGGGAGGCGCTTTCATGGCGGCTGACCGCAACAAAGACCTCAAGTTGTCGTAGGGAGAACCTCATATCAGAATTACTGATCCTTTGTATAAATATAATTATATAAACAAATATTCTATCCGCTATTAAGATGTCAGTAAATCGGGCTCGCAAACAAAACGTTGCCCAAGTGTTCGTATGAAAGTGGAGCCAAAGATGAAGATAGTCGTTGCAGTAAAACGTGTCGTCGATCCAAACATCCGGGTCCGGCCCAGGGCCGACGGCGCGGATGTCGATATCGCCACCGTCAAGATGGTGATCAACCCCTTTGATGAGATCGCGGTGGAGGAGGCGTTGCGTCTCAGGGAGGCGGGCATCGCCACCGAGATCGTAGCCGTCGCTGTGGGCGCCACTCAAAGTCAGGAGGTGTTGCGTCACGCCCTGGCGATGGGGGTGGACCGGGCGCTGCTGATCGAAACGGAGACAGCGCCGCAGTCGCTGGCCACTGCCAAGCTGCTGCGGGCAGTGGTGGAGCGCGAGCAGCCACGGCTGATCCTCATCGGCAAACAGGCGATCGACGACGATGCCGCAGAGGTTGGCCAGATGCTGGCGGCGCTGCTCGATGTCGGCCAGGGGACGTTTGCATCGAAACTGGAATTGACCAGCGAGCGGGTGGTGGTGACACGCGAGATCGACGGTGGCCAGCAACAGGTGTCGTTGCCGCTGCCCGCCGTGGTTACTACCGATCTGCGTCTCAACGAGCCGCGTTACGTCAAACTGCCCAACCTCATGATGGCCAAAAAGAAGCCCATCGAAGTGGTGAAAGTTGCTGACCTGAATGTCGATACCGCGCCACGCCTGACGTTGTTGCAGGTGGCGGAGCCGCCCGCACGGGCAGCAGGTATCAAAGTTTCCAGTGTGCAGGAGCTAATCGTAAAACTGCGTGAACAGACCAAGGTGTTGTCATGACTATTTTGATTATTGCCGAACACGACCATCACCAACTCAAAGCGGCGACGCGCTCGGCCATCACGGCGGCGCAGGCGTTTAACGAAGAGATCCACCTGCTGGTCGCAGGCCAGGGTGTGGCTGCGGTGGCCAGAGCTGCCGCTGCGGTGCAGGGTGTGGCGCGGGTGCTCGTTGCTGATGCCCCTGCCTACGCCCATCACCTGCCGGAGAATCTGGCACCGCTGGTGACAGCCATTGCAGCGGACTACTCAACCGTGCTGGCGGTGGCCACCAGTTTTGGCAAGGATCTGCTGCCGCGTGTCGCGGCGCTGCTGGACGTGGCGATGGTGTCAGAGGTGACGCGGATTGTGGATGCGAACACCTTTGTGCGCCCCCTCTACGCCGGCAATCTCAACGCCACGGTGCAGAGTGCGGAGCGGATCAAGCTGCTCACTGTCCGTGCGACCTCATTCGACGCGGCGACCGATGGCGGCAATGCCACCATCGAGAGCTTGCCTGCCACGGCGGATGCAGGCCTCTCGACCTGGATCGACATCGGGATCGACATCGGGATCAGCACCGCGATCCAACCGCTCGACCGTCCCGAGCTAGCCACGGCGCGTGTGGTTGTCAGCGGTGGCCGGGCGCTGGGTAGTGCCGAGCAGTTCCAGCAGCTGCTGGCGCCACTGGCCACCAGACTCAACGCCGCGCTTGGCGCTACCCGTGCTGCGGTTGATGCCGGTTACGCCCCCAACGACTGGCAGGTCGGACAGACTGGCACCGTGGTCGCGCCGGAGCTCTACATCGCCGTCGGCATCTCCGGCGCGGTGCAGCACATCGCTGGTATGAAGGAGAGCAAAGTGATCGTGGCGATTAATCACGATCCCGATGCGCCGATCTTCCAGTGGGCCGACTATGGTCTGGTCGCGGATCTGTTTGAGACAGTGAAAGAGCTGGAGCAGGGGCTTCAGTAAATCTGATTGAATATCAAAATAAGAGAGTTACCCATGTCTACCTATGCAACTGAACATGTACTGAGCGTGCACCACTGGAACAGCACACTCTTCTCCTTCACCACGACGCGCGATCCAGGGCTGCGGTTTATCAATGGCCAGTTTGTCATGATCGGTCTGGAGGGAGAGGGGCGCCCCTTGGTACGCGCCTACAGCATAGCCAGCGCCAACTATGAAGAGCATCTCGAATTCTTCAGCATCAAGGTTCAGGATGGCCCGCTCACCTCGCGTCTGCAGCATCTGAAGGTGGGTGATCCACTACTGGTCAGCCGCAAACCGACCGGCACACTGGTGACCGATGACCTCCTGCCGGGCAGGGTGCTCTACATGTTAAGCACCGGCACCGGGCTGGCGCCGTTCATGAGCTTGATTAAAGACCCGGATGTTTATGAGAAGTATGAGAAGGTGGTGCTGGTGCATGGCGTGCGTAATGTGAATGAGCTGGCCTATGCCAACTTCATCACCCATGAGCTACCGCAAAACGAATATTTTGGCGAGAGCGTGCGCGAGAAACTGATCTACTACCCCACCGTGACACGCGAACCGTTCCGCAATCAAGGCCGCCTTACCGACCTGCTCGAAAGTGGCAAACTGTTTGATGACATCGGCCTGCCACCGCTCAATCCCGAACATGACCGGGCGATGTTGTGCGGCAGTCCGATGATGTTGAAAGATACCTGCGCACTGCTGGATAGACGCGGCTTCATCGTCTCCCACCGCATTGGCGAGCCAGGACACTATGTGATTGAACGGGCGTTTGTTGAAAAATAATAAACGTGTAACAGTCGCCGCTTGCCAATGGGCAGCAGTCTCGAAATGGTCATCTGCTCCGTGTAAACTCCGCATTTTTTCATCCGCCCCCCTGTTACAGAACAAGGGGGAGATCACCACTGGCTTGAGCTAAATTATCGAGTTGTCTTGAACTCTCTTTAGGGTTGTAACTATTGATGGCCCTCTGCTTGCAATCTCTCTGGCAGGCTGGCGTGTGAAAGGAGCGGGAATATGAAGATGGTGATTTTCTGCCTGCGCTGGCTGCTGACGCGGCTCTATCGTATCGAGGTGCGCGATCGCGAGAATCTGAATGGGGTTGGCAACAAGGTAATGGTGATCTCGAACCACGCCTCGTTTCTTGATGCGCTGCTGCTCTATCTCTTCCTGCCTATCCCGCCAACCCGCCCCAGTACCCGCCATGTGGACGCAGAATAAACGCCACTATCAAACTAACAACAAACGGCACGATGGCCGACTGGACCAAGGGGTTTGTTAAGAGGGTATCCATAATCACCTTGTCTGTAGAACAGCACGCTCCTGAAGAGTTCAGGGCGGCGGGAATATTTTGCACTCATCATCTTACAGAGGGAACCCACCGTGCACATCCCCGCCTTT
>JAYWDX010000229.1:0-2282 GCA_043779675.1 Tenderia sp. (SeqCode) | reverse complement strand
GTCGACAACGTCGTCATGGAGCAGGGTGGCTGTATGGATGAATTCAACAATGGCCGCCAGGTCGAGATGCTGTGTCCCGCTGTAGCCAAAGGCGCGCGCTGACAACAGCGCCAGCAGCGGCCGTAGGCGCTTGCCGCCACTATTGGTGATGTAATGCCCCATCTGGTTGATGAGCACAACCTCGGACTGAAGGCGTCGCTGAATGACAGCATTGACGGCTGTCATGTCGTCATGCATCAGTTTGGTGATGCCGCTGAGGTCAGGTGCGAGCTGCTTAGCAGCGCTCTTGAGTGTGTGGTTTTGTACGGTATACATAAGTGCGGCCATTTTAGAAGCGAATGATTATGCCTTACAAGTGCGCAAATAACGATTTATTGATTTGACGAAGTGGTAATCAGGCGCTAGAATTCGGCCTCTTAGTAAAGTCAGTACGGTTTTTTGCCTTTGGAGCCACAGGCTTCGGGCGTCAAGTGTTGGAGAAAACGGCATGTACGCTGTCATAAAGACTGGTGGCAAGCAGTATCGCGTTACCGAAGGTAATGTGTTGCGAGTTGAAAAATTATTTGCAGAAGCAGGTAGCACCATTGAGATCGATCAGGTCTTAATGATCGCCAATGGGGATGATATCAAGATCGGCGCTCCTCTCGTTGCGGGTGGCAAGGTGATGGCGATGGTAAATAGTCATGGTCGTGGAGACAAGATCAGGATTGTTAAATTCCGTCGCCGTAAGCACTCTCGCAAGCAGATGGGGCATCGTCAGGCTTACACCGAGCTGAAAATCACCGGCATCGTCGGCTGATTGGCAGTGAGTTAAAGAGGTATATAGACAATGGCACATAAAAAAGCCGGTGGTAGTAGTCGCAACGGTCGCGATTCAGAGTCAAAGCGCCTTGGTGTTAAGGTGTTTGGTGGTGAACTCGTTCAGGCGGGCAACATCATCGTGCGCCAGCGCGGCACCCGCTTTCATCCTGGGTTGAATGTTGGGCTTGGTCATGACCATACCCTGTTTTCCAAGGTTGAAGGCAAGGTAGTATTTGTAGAAAAAGGCGCCAAGATGCGCAAGTATGTAAACGTGGTTCCTGCGTAAGCGGGGCTGCTACTGCAATATATTGAATAGGCCCCGTCTCTGACGGGGCTTTTTTGTTTGTGTCTGGTAAATAATGCGCGCCAAGAGGTATAGATGGTGCGCTCTGAGAAATCATGAAATTTGTTGATGAAGTAATCATTCGGGTTCAGGCAGGTGATGGCGGCAATGGCTGTGTCAGTTTTCGCCGTGAGAAGTTCATCCCCTTTGGCGGCCCTAACGGCGGTGATGGTGGCGACGGCGGTAGTGTCATCCTGGTTGCCAATGAAGGGTTGAATACCCTGATAGACTTTCGTCATGTACGTGATTATCGCGCCAAGCGCGGTGAAAACGGCATGGGTAGCAACTGCACAGGTCCTGCCGGTGAAGATCTGCTGATTCGTGTGCCGGTAGGTACCATGGTGATTGATACTGATACCGATGAGGTAATTGGTGATCTGGTGAAGGTTGGGCAGCAGTTGATCGTGGCCAGAGGTGGTTTCCATGGCATTGGTAATGCCCGTTTCAAGAGCAGTGTCAATCGGGCACCGCGCCAATCCAAGCCGGGTACGCCGGGCGAGATGCGCCATCTGCGTCTGGAACTGAAGTTGTTGGCTGACGTTGGTCTGCTGGGGCTACCCAACGCCGGTAAGTCGACCTTTATCCGCGCTGTTTCTGCGGCACGACCTAAGGTGGCACCTTACCCCTTTACCACTCTCTATCCTAACCTTGGGGTGGTGAGTGTTGATCTTGAGCGCAGTTTTGTTGTTGCTGATGTGCCGGGAGTGATTGAGGGGGCGGCGGAAGGTGCTGGGCTCGGTATTCAGTTCCTCAAGCATCTCTCTCGTACCCGTCTGTTGCTGCACCTGGTGGATGTGGCGCCTTTTGATGAAAGCGATCCGGCGGAAAACGTACGTATGATTGCCTCAGAGCTAGAGCGTTTTAGTCCGGAGCTGGCGGCCCAGGAGCGTTGGTTGGTATTGAACAAGATCGACCTGGTGCCGGAGGAGGAGCGCGAGGCTCGTTGTCGTGGCATCGTTGAACGTCTTAACTGGCAGGGACCGGTGTTTGAGATCGCTGCCATCAGTAAAGCGGGGACGCAGTCCCTAACGTATAAGATTATGGAGTACCTGGAGGCGCATCCTGTCAGTTATGAATTGGGTGAGGCGGTGAAGGTTGATGTGGATCAGGCAGACGGCGTTAGTGAGTGATATTGGAT
>JAYWDX010000228.1:0-7777 GCA_043779675.1 Tenderia sp. (SeqCode) | reverse complement strand
GGATTTTGAACAACCGATTGCCGAGTTAGAAGCGAAGATTGAGGAGCTGCGCCACGTTGGCGTGGATGCCGAGCTGAACATCTCCGAAGAGATCAGCCGCCTTGAGTCCAAGAGCATCAATCTGACTGAGCAGATCTTCTCCAGGCTCAACTCCTGGCAGATTTCACAGTTGGCGCGTCATCCGTTGCGTCCCTACACCCTCGATTATATCGATCAGATCTTTACCGATTTTGAAGAGCTGCACGGCGACCGTGCTTTTGCTGATGATGCTGCCATTGTGGGGGGTGTCGCCCGACTTGACGGGCTGCCCGTCATGGTCATTGGTCAGCAGAAGGGGCGTGATACCAAAGAGAAGGTGAAACGCAACTTCGGTATGCCACGTCCCGAGGGATATCGTAAGGCGCTGCGACTGATGCAGATGGCAGAGCGTTTCAAGTTGCCGATCTTCACCTTTATCGACACCCCCGGCGCCTATCCCGGTATCGATGCCGAAGAGCGCGGCCAGAGTGAGGCGATTGCCCGTAACCTGTTTGTGATGTCCGATCTCAAAACGCCGATTATCTGCACCGTCATTGGTGAGGGTGGTTCCGGCGGCGCGTTGGCCATCGGTGTGGGTGACCGCATCCTGATGTTGCAATACTCCACTTACTCCGTGATCTCGCCAGAAGGGTGCGCCTCTATACTCTGGAAGAGTGCCGACAAGGCTCCAGACGCCGCCGAAGCGTTGGGGCTGACCTCCAAACGGTTGAAAGAGTTGGGGCTGGTCGACCGCGTTATTCAAGAGCCACGTGGCGGCGCGCATCGCAATATTGAAACCATGGCGCTTAGTATAAAAAGTGCCTTGATGGAGGAGCTGGCCAAGCTTCAGTCGATGACAATAGATGATCTGTTAAAGGCTCGTTATCAGCGTCTGATGAGTCATGGCAAGTTTACCGAGCGTAAATAGTTTTTGAATTAACCCCCGGCGCAGATTAAAAATATCTGCGCAGATGTCTCGCCCCCACGCGGGGTTGAGTTGGGGGATAAAAGGGCAGGGTAATTCAGTGGCTAAAATGCTCATCCCCTCCATGCTTTTAAAAACACTCCCGCTTATCCCAAAAAATGCACATCTCTGGATCGCCTACAGCGGCGGTTGCGACTCCCACGTTCTACTGCACCTATTGCATCAGCTGCAGCCAGCGTTAGATGTGAGGCTTCATGCTGTGCATGTTAATCACGGCCTTAGCCCGTATGCTGATCAGTGGACAGAACACTGCCACAAAATCTGCGCGGAGCTTGGTATCCCACTCGTAGCACTGAAGGTAAATGCCAAGCCTCAACCCGGTCAAAGCCCGGAAGAGGCCGCTCGCCACGCCCGCTATCAGGCAATTACTGCGCAGCTGGCAGCAGGTGATTACCTCTGCACTGCCCACCACCAGGACGATCAGGCCGAAACGTTGTTGTTGCAACTGTTGCGCGGTGCCGGACCCAAAGGACTCGCTGCCATGGGGATGCAGTCAGCACTTGGTCACGCCACACAACTGCGACCATTGCTGCAATTGAGCCGTGAAGAGATTCAGCGTTACGCCGAAGCGCACAACCTCGAATGGGTCGATGATTACAGCAACAGCGATACCAGCTTTGATCGCAACTACCTGCGCCACGAAGTGATGCCACGCCTAAAACAGCGCTGGCCCGCCGCCGCCCGCACCATTAGTCGCAGCGCCGACCACTGCGCCGAAGCAGCAGGGTTACTGGAGCAACTGGCCGAGCAGGATTGGCAGCAGTGTCGCGGTAGAGAAGATTTGGAACAGGATAATATTTCCCCCGTTAGCCCTGAGCCTGCCGAAGGGCCGGCTCAATCGGAGTCAGCACACAAACGCATGGATGTAATTAACATTGCTGTTGTGCAGACATTGCCACTGGTCCGGCAAAAAAACCTGCTGCGCCACTGGGTAGGGATTAACGGCTTGCCGCTCCCCTCAGAGATCAAACTCCATCACATCATCAATGACGCCATCGGCGCAGCAGAAGACAGAATGCCCTGCGTCACCTGGCCCGGTGTCGAGGTAAGACGTTACGATGGCCAACTCCACATCATGTCGCCGCTGATTCCAATCGATTCCAATACCATCATCCCCTGGCCCGATCTTGCCAAACCATTATTACTTCCCGATGGCCGTGCACTGGTATGTGTACCCACCGAGCAGAGACCTGCGCTAAGCGCAACACGCCTGCAACAAGGCAATATCACCATCCGCTATCGTCAGGGCGGCGAACGGCTCCAGCCCGCCAATACCGCCCATCACAAAAGCCTCAAACATATTTTTCAGGAACAGCGTATTCCGCATTGGCAACGTGACTGCGTGCCGCTGGTTTATGTGGATGACGAACTGGTGGCGGTGGTGGGGGTGTGTTTGTCGCGGGTAGCGATTGCTACTCAGGAAGAAAATACGTTGATGATGGTACTGGAGGAGTAGATCTGTCCATGTTGTCGGTTGGGACTCGCTTTTTTGCGAGGCCCAACATTGCTATTTGCCACGGTTAATTAACTTGAATGTCTTTGGATCGAACTTGTGACGTTCCCTCTGTAGGTCATAGTTCGCAGTTCGGCCCTGCAATGCAGTACGGATCTCTCTCCAGAAAGGGCGTTCGCTTTGATCATCTGACCGTTGCGGGTGTTGACTGGCATAGGTTGCCAATGCTCGGCCCCACTCCTCTCCTTTAAGGGTTTTAGGTGTTTGCCTGGATAGCTCTAGATATCTTTTTTCGAATTCTTTGGCGTTATTGATTTTGCCCACGCCTCCGTTACTCTTCCAGTTCCCTTGGCGAATAGTATCCGCTGAACCCTCGTAAGATTCGTAAATTTTGGCAGCGATCTCTATCAGCTCTTTAAGAGTGAAATTGGCAAATTCGAAGTCTGGCTTGTGGGCGGCGATAAAGCCGACGATGTACTCGTTCTCTACGCTCCTGCGTATGAACTTTACGTTTTCCGGAACATCGACATCGAAGGACACCATACTGAAACGGCGGAATTCACGGTCTTTAGCGAATCCATCAGTTAGTTTAAGTGCAATATTGTCTTTCTCGGAAGCGATATTTCCACACAGATTGATTAACTCTATGCCAATCTTTGGGGGTTCTTTTATTACTGATAGTACTGCGTAGTATTCTGTGTAGCCTTCTACGTACCAGCGAACAACGCTGCCAGTAAATAATTCGAAATGGAACGCAAGACGGGAAGGTGACTGAAGAGGGTCATCCAGCGGACGATCAGAGCCATAATTTATAGTGCGCCCTGTAAATTCCAAAGGATTGGTTGATTGATCCTTCTCCAACCACTGTTTCTGATGGGCCTCTTCGAACGCACGTCGTATGGTCTCTGCAATATATCGTATCCATAAAGCGCCCGAAATTCGCCCTTTGATCTTTTCACGCTGGGTCCACTTCGAAAGGCGGAGTAGGAGATATAACGGGCCATTCTCATCCAACTGCGACGCATCGCGTCGCAATTCCTCGTGCAGTTTTTGCCATTCGTCAGGATCAAGCGTTTCAACAAGCCGAAGTACCTTTGTGCGGTACTGTTCGAGCTGTATCTTATGTTTCTCTTCACTTATAGACGCGGGACGAGAACGTCGACCACTTACAATTGGCCAGTAGATCGGCTCCAGAAGGATTGCCAGGTCAGCTATCCGGTTCCACTTGGCAGTATCCTGAATGAGTGACGAAGATATTTCGGTGCTGCATTTGTAGGCATAGAGGATGCGTTGAAGCGGATATATTCGAAATGGATGAAAAAGAAGAGATGTGCCATCGTCACCATGCCCATCACAGGGAAAGCAACCTAACCCGTTTAGCTTGCTAGGATCTCCTTTAACCACCCCGTTGACTTCAAGACCCCGATCTTTAGCAAATTTGATGAATGAACGTTCATTTAAAAGCCTGTTTTTCAGAAGTGGCTTTAGTTCTGCGGAACAGTCACTAAGATGCTGCCGGATACGATCAGGGCTTTCATAATTTACGACAGTCATTGTTGATCTCTTGTGGTCTGTAGTATGTGATGAGGCACGAACCAGATCATTCGCGAACGATGTGGTTCACTCCATTCACCGCATCCTACTGTTGCCATGTTGGTGATGCAATCATGAAGCCTTTGGGTGAGGGGCTTTATCCTAACAGCTTATCTACCCCCATCAATACCATCACCCCCAACACCGCAAAAATCAGCGCCGCAATCGCATGAACCACCTTCACCGGTATACGGTTGGCAATTTTATCGCCAAGCAAAACAGCGGGGACATTGACGATCATCATGCCGAGGGTGGTGCCTGCCACGACGGCGATGATGTCCTGGTATTGGGCGGCGAGGGCGATGGTGGCGATTTGGGTTTTGTCGCCCATTTCGGCGAGGAAAAAGACAACAAGGGTGGTGCCGAAGATGCCGAAGCGGGTGAGTTTGGCGTCCTCGTCCTCGAACTTGTCGGGGATTAGTATCCAGGCGGCCATGGCAATGAAGGAGATGCCCAGTATCCAGCGTAGTGTCTCAGCACTGAAAAACGTGGTGATCCAGCTGCCCAGTGCACCGGCGCCGGCGTGGTTGGCGATGGTGGCAACGAGGATGCCGAGGATGATGGGGATCGGCTTACGGAATTTGGCGGCGAGGATGAAGGCGAGTAGTTGGGTTTTGTCGCCGATTTCGGCCAGGGCGACGATGCCCGTTGAGATGAGGAATGCTTCCATTTTGAACTCCTGGCCGGTGTGAATCCGATGACCACACCCCGCCCCGGCCAATGCGGCGGGAGTGTGGTCAAAGGTCTTGCCAGGAAAACGCTGCTTACGCCATGGCCGTGTGGGCCAAGTGTGTTGACGTAAGCCCCTTCTAACTGGAGAAGGGCGGCTACTCCCCAATGACGGCGGGCATAATAACCGCTGCCATAGCGGATGTCTACGCCATGGCAGTGGTTATTATGCTCGTCTGGCAAGGGGTGGCGTCGGTGGTTCTGCATGGGTTTGCGTCAAAATTACCGACTTCCTGCATTGAGAAAACGGGGCTTTTCTGGTAGTCTGCACTCCCGTCTTTTATAGCTTTTTCTTCTGCGGCACAGGTTTCTATATTCATATGACCAAATTCATATTTGTCACAGGCGGGGTTGTATCTTCACTCGGTAAAGGTATTGCCTCGGCTTCTCTCGCAGCGATTCTTGAGGCGCGTGGCCTGAAGGTCACGATGCTGAAGCTGGATCCTTATATTAATGTCGATCCAGGCACTATGAGTCCGTTCCAGCATGGTGAGGTGTTTGTCACCGCCGACGGTGCCGAGACCGATCTGGACTTGGGCCACTATGAACGTTTTGTGCGGACTACCATGGGTCGTCGCAACAGTTTCACCACGGGTCGTGTTTATGAACATGTTATCCGCAAGGAGCGCCGTGGTGACTACCTGGGTGGCACCGTGCAGGTTATTCCGCATATTACTGATGAGATCAAGCGTCTGATCATTGCCGGTGCCGAGGGCGCTGATGTGGCGATGGTGGAGATAGGCGGTACGGTCGGTGACATAGAATCTTTGCCATTCCTGGAGGCGATCCGCCAGATGGGATTTGAGCTGGGGCGTGATCGTGCCCTCTACATGCACCTGACACTGTTGCCTTATATTCCAACGGCTGGTGAGTTGAAGACCAAACCGACCCAGCACTCAGTTAAAGAGCTGCGTTCTATCGGTATCCAGCCCGACATTCTGCTCTGCCGTGCCGATCGCCCGATTCCTGAAGATGAAAAACGCAAGATTGCGCTCTTCACCAATGTGGCGCGGAATGCTGTTATTGAAGTGATTGATGTCGATACTATCTACCGTATTCCACGCCTGCTTCATGAGCAGGGTCTGGATGAGATTGTTACCCAGCGTCTGCATCTTGATGTGCCCAAGGCTAATCTGAGTGAGTGGGATAAGGTGGTGCATGATCTGAACAATCCTGAGTGCGAAGTGAATATCGCCATGGTCGGCAAATATATGGACCTGACTGAGGCGTACAAATCCCTCTCTGAATCGCTGATCCATGCCGGTATTCATACCCATACCAAGGTCAAAATCACCTACATCGACTCCGAGACCATCGAGACTCATGGTACTGATCGCCTCAAAGGGATGGATGCCATTCTGGTGCCGGGTGGTTTTGGTGAGCGTGGTGTCGAGGGTAAAATTCTTACCGTCGAGTATGCCCGTGTTAACAAGATTCCCTATCTGGGCATCTGTCTCGGTATGCAGGTGGCGGTGATTGAGTATGCCCGTAATGTGGCTGGTTTGAAGGGTGCGGATAGCACCGAACTCAACCCCAGCACTCCAGCGCCAGTGATTGCTCTGATCACCGAGTGGCTTAATGAAAATGGCAAGATTGAGCAGCGCTCAGAGAACTCAGATCTGGGCGGCACCATGCGTCTGGGTGCTCAGCAGTGCCGTCTCGAAGCTGGCTCCAAGGTGCGCGAGGTTTACGGCAATGATGTCATTACTGAACGGCATCGCCACCGCTACGAATTCAACAATCAATACATGGAGACTCTGGAAAAGGCGGGGATGCGTTTTTCTGGCAAGTCCCTTGATGGCACTCTGGTCGAGGTTATTGAGTTGCCTGATCATCCCTGGTTTGTGGCCTGCCAGTTCCATCCTGAGTTCACCTCCAATCCACGTGATGGCCATCCGCTCTTCAGCGGTTTTGTAACGGCAGCACGCAAACATGCGGGTAAGTCATAAATGAAACTGTGTGGATTTGAAGCCGGACTCGACCATCCATTTTTCCTGATTGCCGGTCCCTGCGTGATCGAGAGCGAGGCGCTGGCGTTGGAGACGGCTGCTGTTTTGAAAGCGATGACATCACGCCTCGGCATTCCCTTTATCTACAAATCCTCCTTCGACAAGGCCAATCGCACCTCGAGCAAGAGTTTTCGTGGTCCTGGCATTGAAGCAGGGTTGCGCATTCTGCAGAAGGTGAAAAATGAGCTGGGTGTGCCGGTGCTGACCGATGTGCATGAAGATACCCCACTGGATGAGGTGGCCAGTGTTGTCGACGTATTGCAGACCCCCGCCTTCCTCTGTCGCCAGACCAACTTCATCCAGAACGTTGCCCGTCAGGGCAAGCCGGTGAACATCAAGAAGGGGCAGTTCCTGGCGCCGTGGGATATGGCCAACGTCGTCGCCAAGGCGCGTGAGGTTGGTAATGACCAGATCATGGTCTGCGACCGTGGCACCTCCTTCGGCTACAATACGCTCATCACCGATATTCGCGGTCTGGCCATCATGCGTGAAACCGGCTGCCCGGTAGTGTTTGATGCTACCCATTCTGTGCAGCAGCCCGGTGGTCAGGGACAAAGCTCCGGTGGCCAGCGTGAGTTTGTGCCGGTGTTGGCACGAGCGGCAGTGGCGGCGGGTATCTCCGGCCTGTTCATGGAAACCCACCCTGAGCCCGATAAGGCCCTGAGCGATGGCCCCAACGCCTGGCCATTGGGACAGATGGAAGCACTGTTGCGGACGTTGAAACAGATCGACATCACGGTAAAATCCAGTGGTTTTATCGAGCAGGGGCTGTAAGAACCTGTTCACGATCTTGATCAAGGGATGCGGCGCACCAAAAGTAGGCGCCTCCAGGCGAGGCGGAAACGGGTGAAAAGGCGCAGTGTACACGTAGTACATGAGCATTTTGAGCCAGTTTCCCCTCGGTACCCCCTTGAGGGGTGAACGCGGCGACGCGCCCTTCAGCGAGATCGTAAACAGGTTCTAAGAGTCGAGCCGGGAATGTATGGGCAA
>JAYWDX010000227.1:0-4718 GCA_043779675.1 Tenderia sp. (SeqCode) | reverse complement strand
ATTAAACAACCGGCCAAGAAAATGTCTTGGATATAAAACACCCAATCAGGTATTTTTGGGAATCAACCCACCGGTTGCACTAGCGTGTTGAATCTGCGTTGTCAAAAATCCCACTTCCAAAACTTTAAACTGGTTTTATTAAAGTGGCGGATTCAACCCTGAAGTGCAACTTTTGTAAGTTTTAATATTGCCTGTTTTTATTCAATTTATTCAATCGTTTCTAATCACGCTCATGGGGCTTCACCCTGCGGATTAATGGCAAGGTCTCCAGATAAATATTCACTGTGGTTATCATTCCATAACACAACCATGAAAAGTTAATCTCAATGATCGCGGGATCATCAATGGCACCTCGACACGCTTACCAATGCCGAGGATTTCATGAGTGATTTATTGCCACCGTCTGCAAAACACATAAGGCACATTACGCTAAATGCGAATTATCATAAACCAATTTAAATTATTCCCCACCAGCAAAAAGCGGCCACTCGGGCCGCTTCTGTTTTCTGGATTTTATGGGTGTTAACCCACCATGTTATCCAGTATCGCCTTTTTCACTGCCAGCATCGTGGCATCAATCGTCATCAACGGCGAAGTGCTCTGCTTGATAGCGGTATCAGGGTCTTTCAAGCCGTGGCCGGTGAGTGTGCAAACGATCTTGCTGCCCTCCGGAATTTTGCCACTGTTGATATCGCGGATGGCGCCGGCAAGCGCCGCAGCAGAGGCTGGCTCACAGAAGATGCCTTCTTTTTCGGCCAGCAGTTTTTGCGCAGCCAGGATCTCTGCATCTGTACACTCATCAAACCAGCCGTTGGACTCTTTTTGGAGTTTCCAGGCCAGGTCCCAGCTCTGCGGGTGGCCGATGCGGATGGCGGTGGCGACTGTCTCGGGATCATCCACCATGTGGCCACGAATAAACGGTGCTGAACCAGCTGCCTGATAACCAACCATACGTGGCAGGTTATTGACGATGCCGTGGTCGTGGTACTCCTTGTAACCCATCCAATGGGCGGAGATATTGCCCGCATTACCCACCGGCAGGCAGTGGAAGTCGGGGGCTGCGCCCAACTCTTCAACGATTTCAAACGCAGCAGTTTTCTGCCCTTGCAGACGATAGGGGTTGATGGAGTTAACGATGGTGACCGGAGCCTCTGTAGCCACATCTTTCACCAGCTGCATGCCCACATCGAAGTTGCCCTTGAACTGAATGACAACCGCTCCGTGCATCATCGCCTGTGACAGTTTGCCTAGCGCAATCTTGCCCTCGGGGATCAAGACAAAAGCGGTGATGCCGGCACGCGCAGCATAAGCGGCGGCGGAGGCGGAGGTGTTGCCGGTGGAGGCGCAGATAATCGCCTTACTGCCCTCTTCCACCGCCTTGGTGACGGCCATGCACATGCCACGGTCCTTGAATGAACCCGTCGGATTCAGACCTTCGTATTTGATGTAAATCTCAACCTTTTTACCGATCAGCTTGGGGATGTTATTAAGGCGTATCAGCGGGGTATTACCTTCGCCAAGACTAATGATGCGGGTGTCATCACTGATTGGCAGACGGTCACGGTATTTTTCGATCAGTCCGGTATAACGGGGACGGAAAGGCATGTTGAACTCCTTGGGAAAACTTTAATAATCGGGGTTACTCCCCTCCTCACTCAGTGAAGAGGGGGTACTAATCTCTATTTACCATCCAGCACTTCAAGGCGAATGCGGACCACCTTGTTGGCGATACTGCTCAACGCCTCAATGCGAGTGATCGCATCGTTCATCTGTGCCTCGCGGATGCGATGGGTGAGCATGATTATTGGCACAGTGGTAACACCGTCGGCCTGCTCTTTTTGCAGGATAGCCTCGATGCTGATGCCAGCATCGGCGAGGATGCGAGTCACATCGGCAAGCACACCGGGTTTGTCTTGGGCTTCAAGACGCAGATAGTAAGCTGTCTCAATATCATCCATCGAGAGGATAGGCAGGTCAGACATGGAGTCTGGCTGGAAGGCAAGGTGCGGGACGCGATTTTCCGGATCAACCGTCAGGGTACGGACTACATCAACCAGATCAGCCACAACCGCTGAAGCGGTTGGATCAGCACCCGCACCCGCGCCATAGTAAAGAGTTGCGCCAACGGCATCACCCTTCACCAGCACCGCATTCATCACACCATCAACATTGGCAATAAGACGACGCTCAGGAATCAGGGTCGGATGAACACGCAGCTCCACACCCTTATTGGTGCGGCGCGAGATGCCAAGGCTCTTGATACGATAGCCCAGCTCTTCGGCATAACTGACATCAGCAGCAGTTATATGACTAATACCTTCGGTGTAACACTTGTCGAATTGCAGCGGGATGCCAAAGGCGATGGATGAGAGGATGGTAAGTTTGTGACCGGCGTCGATCCCTTCTACGTCAAAAGTAGGATCAGCCTCGGCGTAACCCAGCGCCTGCGCCTCGGCCAGTACATCGGCAAAGTTGCGCCCTTTGTCGCGCATTTCGGTAAGGATGAAGTTGCCTGTCCCGTTAATGATGCCTGCCAGCCACTCAATCTTGTTACCCGCCAGCCCCTCACGAATCGCCTTGATAATGGGAATGCCACCGGCCACGGCGGCCTCAAAGGCGACCATCACACCCTTTTCACGAGCGGCCGCAAAGATCTCATTACCATGTTTGGCAATCAGTGCCTTGTTAGCGGTAACCACATGTTTGCCGCCATTGATGGCACGCATCACCAGAGTATAAGCATCGGTAGTGCCGCCGATTAATTCGATCACCACTTCCACCTCGGGATGATCAACCACGGCCAGAGGGTCGCTGGTCAGCGTAATTTTGGAGGTATCAAAGGCACGGGGCTTTTTGATGTCACGCGCGGTGGCAATCACCACCTCAATGCCACGGCCAGCACGGCGCTGTATCTCATCGGCATTGCGCTGCAATACACTGACCGTACCACCACCTACGGTACCTAGCCCTAACAATCCAACTTTAACCGGTTTCAAACGCACTCTCCTAACCTATTGTTTTTCATTATTGCACGCCGCCTTGTTTGGAATCTTTGCGGAACATATCGCGAATACCGCGCACCGCTTGACGGGTACGATGTTCGTTTTCGATCAGACCAAAGCGGACATGATCATCACCATACTCACCAAAACCAATACCGGGGGCAACTGCCACCTTGGCCTCTTTTAGCAGCTTTTTGCAAAACTCCAGCGACCCCATGTGATGGTACTGTTCCGGAATTTTCGCCCAGACAAACATCGTCGCCTTAGGCGGCTCGACATGCCAACCGATGGAGTTCAAACCACTACACAGCACATCACGACGGGCCTGATACATATCGCTAATCTCTTTTACACACTCTTGCGGACCTTCAAGAGCGGTAATGGCCGCGATCTGAATCGGCGCAAAGGTGCCGTAATCGAAGTAAGATTTGAGTCGCGCCAGCGCTGCCACCAGTATCGGGTTGCCACACATAAAGCCAACACGCCAGCCGGGCATGTTGTAACTCTTGGATAGTGTAAAAAACTCTACCGCCACCTCTTTGGCACCCGGCACCTGCAAAATTGAGGGCGCGACATAACCATCAAAAACGATGTCGGCATATGCCAGATCGTGAACCACCCAGATCTGGTGCTCCTGAGCAATCGCCACCACCTTTTCGAAAAACTCCAGCTCAACACACTGGGTGGTTGGATTACCCGGGAAGTTGAGAATCAACATTTTGGGTTTGGGCCATGAATCCTTAATCGCCTTAACCAACTCCTCAAAGAAGTCCACCCCGTCAACCATCGGCACATGACGGATATCAGCCCCAGCAATGACAAAACCGTAAGGGTGAATCGGGTAAGAGGGATTGGGGACCAACACCGCATCACCAGGGCCAACAGTAGCCAGGGCCAGATGGGCAAGCCCTTCTTTCGAACCGATGGTGACAATGGCCTCAGTCTCGGGATCGAGATCCACATCAAAGCGGCGTTTGTACCAGGTGGTGATGGCACGACGTAGCCGTGGAATCCCCTTGGAGACGGAGTAGCGATGGGTGTCCTCGCGCTGGGCCGCCTCGACCAGTTTGTCGACGATGTGTTTAGGCGTCGGCTGGTCCGGATTACCCATGCCAAAGTCAATAATATCCTCGCCACGCGCGCGCGCCTTGGCCTTAAGCTCATTAACGATATTGAACACGTAGGGCGGTAAGCGCTTAATTCTAGGGAAGTCTTCGATCAAGATAGTAGTTCCAGCTAGTGACGAAGGGGCATTAACCCAAAGCGCGTAACCTTACCGACGCCCCCTGAGGCTGTCAATTATCCTACAGTTTACCTCTTGAACACAGCCCCTTCGTCAGCAACAATGTCCACCCCACTACTAAAAAGACAATCTATTATGCAGGTCAATCATGAATTCGACATCCACATCCACCGGATCAAAAGCTACAGCGAAGGTGAGGTGACCATCACACTCCCTTTTGAAGTAGGCATGATGGAGAGTGCCGCAGGCGATGAACTGCCCAAGGGGGTGCAGATCGAAAAACTCAACCGTAGCGCCATCATCCTGCCCACTCTACTGATCAGGGATTGGCCACCACACACAGTGGCCGAGTTGAGCCGACCAGACATTCAGCAACTGGCAGCCCTGACACCGGAGCTGGTCATCATCGGCACCGGAAAACGCCTACAGTGGCCCGATCGTGCTGTGCTGACCCCACTCATGGAGGCTGGTAT
>JAYWDX010000226.1:0-7192 GCA_043779675.1 Tenderia sp. (SeqCode) | reverse complement strand
GAGGGTACCGGTGTCAGCGTTACCCGTAATGGTGACAACATCATCCTCAACATGCCCAGCGCCATCACCTTCGATGTCAACAGCGCGGGCCTCAAACCTAACTTTTTTAGCGTGCTCGATTCAGTGAATCTGGTGCTTAAAGAGTATGAATCTACGCTGGTAACAGTGGCTGGCCATACCGATAGCAGCGGCGCTGATGATTACAACATGACCCTGTCGCAGCAGCGTGCCCAGACCGTGGCGCAGTACCTCAATAGCCAAGGCGTTGTTACCGAACGGTTGGCGGCGGTAGGTTATGGTGAGACACGGCCGGTGGCAGGCAATGATACGGCTGAAGGCAAGGCGCGTAACCGTCGTGTTGAAATTACGCTGGACCCGATCACCAAGTAATATCTGAAGGGACTCGAACCAGAAAAAAGGGCGCGTTGGAATAGACTCCACGCGCCCTTTCTGTTTTCTGCGGCTACGTAGCTTTTATGTTGTGCTGCGCCAGCAGTGTGTCTATCCCTTCTGGTGGCAGCGGCCTTGAGAAGAGATACCCTTGCATGGTGTCGCAGTGATGTTCCTTGAGGAAGTCGAGCTGCGCCTGTGTCTCTACCCCCTCGGCGACGGTGGCCAGCTTCAGGGCTTTGGCCATGGCGATGATGGTGGTGATGATGGCGGCATCGTCGGGGTCGGTGGTGATGTCGTTGACAAAGGAGCGGTCGATCTTAAGGGTGTTGAGCGGAAAACGGCGCAGATAACTCAGCGATGAGTAACCGACGCCAAAGTCATCAATGGCCAGGTCTATCCCGCGCTTGGCGAGGTTGTTGAGGGTCTGTTCGGTCTTGCCAGGATTCTGCATCAGCAGGCTCTCGGTGATCTCCAGTTCAATAAAGGTCGGGGCGACGCCGCTCTGCTCAATGGTGTTGCAGATGCGCTGCTCCAGCCGGTTGTCGTTGAATTGGCGGCTGGAGACGTTGATGGCCATGCGGATCGGGTAGCCGGCATCATGCCAGCGTCGCAGCTGCTGGCAGGCGTTGTGCGCCACCCACTCGCCCACCTCGACGATCAGACCGGTCTCTTCCAGGATCGGGATGAACTGATCCGGCGGTGTCAGGCCATGCCCCGGCCGCTGCCAACGCAGCAGTGCCTCAACTCCGGTGATGGCGCCGTTGTTGAATGAGAGCTGTGGCTGGTAGTGGAGGCAGAACTCTTCGCGCTCCAACGCCCGGCGCAGGTGGGTCTCAAGGGTGAGCCGTTGATCGTCCTTGTTGCTGAGCTCTTCCGAGAAGAATTTGTAGGTATTGCGGCCCATGCTCTTGGCGCGATACATCGCCATGTCGGCGTGTTTGACGAGGATGCCTGGGTCTTCGCTGTCATCAGGATAGAGGCTGACGCCGATGCTGGCGGAGATGAAGAGTTCACGCTCGTCGAGATAAAATGGTTTGGCCAGATCAAGCAGCAACTTTTCGGCAATCATCGCCACCTCATCAATGGTGACGATCTCTGGCAGCAGGATGGCAAATTCATCACCGCCGAGGCGGGCGACAGTATCACTGGCGCGCAGATTGCTGACCAGTCGCTCGGCTGTGGTCTGTAGCACCCTGTCGCCAATGTCATGACCGAGCGTGTCGTTGATGATCTTGAAGCGGTCAAGATCGATGAAGAACACGGCAACATGGTGGTGGCTACGTTTGGCCCGTTTGACCTCTACCTGGAGCCGTTCGCTGAAGCTGGCGCGGTTGGGCAGGTCGGTAAGGATGTCGTGGTGGGCCAGATACTGTAATCGTTCTTGGGTATTGATACGTTCGGTGATGTCGCGGCCGGTGGCGATGAAGTGAGTGATGTTGCCGTTGTCATCCTTGAGTGGCGTGATGGTCTTCTCTTCGTGAAAGAGGCTGCCGTCTTTTTTTTTGTTGGTGATGACATCGCAAAAAACTTCGCCTGACCTGATGGTGCGCCAGAGCTGCTGGTAAAACGCAGGGTCATGTTTATGGGAGCTGAGAATGTTCGGCGTCTGGCCGATTGCCTCGGCGCTGGAGTAGCCGGTGATCGCTTCAAACGAGGGGTTTACATACTCGATGATGCCGTTTTTATCGGTGATGGCGACGGCGTCGGCGGTCTGTTGCAGGGCGCGCGACAGTTTGCGCATGTGCGCCTCGTTACGTTTGCGTTTGCTGATGTCGATGACGCTGCCACGGATCAGTGTCCGTTTGGCGTCGGGCAGCAGTATAAGTCGTACTTCGCACTCCAGCCGTTGTGCGTCTGCATTGATAAAAACCCACTCAAAAATGGGGTGCTGACCGGCGATGGTCAGGTCAATGTAGTGTTGAAGCTGCGTTGCTGAGTGCTGGCCATTGGGTTGGTAGATGGGGCTGAGGCGGTAACTCTCAATCTCGAACAGTTCGCTACGGCGCATGCCAAAAAGGGTGCAGCTGTTTTTATTGACGTCGACCAGTTGGTAATTACGGGCATCAAGCACAAACAGTGCATCGGGGGCATTTTCGACCAGAGAACGGTAACGCTCTTCGCTCTCGCGCAGGTGGCGCAGGCTTAACAGACTGGAGAGGGTGATGGCGATGCGGTTACCCAGTTCGTTAAAGAGCCAGATCTCTTCGTCATTAAAAAAATGGTTGTGGCCGCAATGGTGGATGATGAGCGCCCAGGGTTCGCCAAACTTGGGGTGTAGGGCCATCAATATTTGCGCCTGGATGTGGAAGTTTTGTTTCACTTCAGCAGGGATAGGGTGGCCGTGCTGGTCGCCAAAACAGAGTGGTGTTGGGCTGTTGAGCACCTGCTGCAACAGCGCCGCAGCATCGCCACTCATGGGGACTTCGCCCCTCTGTTCTTTCGCTCCCGGCCATTCGGGGCGAGTTTTTTCGAATGGTATGATGAAGTGGTCGGCGTTGGGGTCGCAGGGATAGAGCAGGGCGGCGCGGTCGCAGTCAAAGATGGTGAGGAACTCTTCCAGGGAGCGCTCCAGCATCTCTTCTACGCTGTCCGAGTCGAGACTGACGTGGTTGATGCGCTCGATGGCGGAGAGTTTGAAGAGGTTGGCCTGGGTCTGACACTCGCGCTGTTTGAGCGCGGTGATATCGGTGAGGGTGCTGATGATGTGGAGGCCCTCTTCTTCCTGATGAGGGGTTGATTCGATATTGAGCCAATGGGTGCCATTCACATGAAGGCACTCCTGGTGGATGGCGGTGCCGCGTGCCAACGCCAGCAGCGCCGGATGGCTGGTGGCGTCGTGGGGGTGTTGTTGCTCATCGCACAGCATCCCACCCCATAACCTGGCTTGGGGGTGGTGGCGCAGCTGCTCCCGTGTCAGCCCCAGCAGTGCCTCAGCCTTGGCGTTGATGGCGATAATCTCGCCGTGGTGATCCTGGCAGATGATGCCGTGTGGCAGAAGATCGATGATTGAGCGGTAGAGCGCTGGTTTTTTTTCTAATAGCTGCTGCACTTTAAAGACGCCCCCGCATCGACCTGATTACTTGAATATTAGTATCGGCTATTGGAGCCTCTTTCTGGAGCCAGCGCAAGCGGTGGCTTTGGCCGGGGTGTTAAACTACGGCACTATTTTCCAACGATATTTTCAGGTGTGTGATGGAGTTGTTGATTACCTATGCATTGAAGCGTTTGATTTTTCCGCCCGGGATTTTTTTGTTGCTGATGTTGTTGGGGCTGGTCTTGTTGCGCGTGCGTCCTGTGTTGGCGCGGTTGTTGTTGTGGTCAGGGGTGATAGTGGGCTATCTGCTGAGCATCCCCTTCATCGCCGGGGCGTTGACTGAGCCACTGCAAAGCTACCCGGCGCTGGCACCGGAACAGCTTAAGGCGCGGGTCGAGCAGTCTCGCCCTCAGGCGATTGTGGTGCTCTCTGCCAACCGTTACAAAAATGGGCCGGAGTATGGCCATGACACGGTCGGTGACGAGACGCTGGAGCGGATTCGTTATGGTGCCTATTTGCATCGCCAGACCGGTCTGCCGCTGTTGGTGAGTGGTGGCCATGTGCTGGATAGCACGGGCGCGAGTCTGGCGGCGGTGATGGCGCAGAGTTTGAAAAATGATTTTGGCGTGCGGCAGGCGTGGCTTGAGGATCGCAGCCATACCACGGCTGAAAATGCCATCTTTACTGAGCAGCTACTCAAGGCCAAGGGTATTGATACGGTGCTGCTGGTGACCCACGGCTATCACATGCCGCGGGCGGTGGCGATCTTTGCGAAGAGTGGGCTGAAGGTGGTGGCGGCGCCCACAAAGGTAGCCGTGAATGACAGGGGCGACGAGCCGTTTTTTATACAGTGGTTGCCAAGTGCCTCGGCCATGTCCAGCACCTCTGTCGCCCTGCATGAGTGGCTGGGGCGGCTTTGGTACTGGTTCCGTTATGGCAGCGCCTGGTAGAGCGGTAAGGCATCGATCAGGGTTTTGATGTGGCTCAGCTGCTCCTTGTAATATTGACCGCCGCTGCCGCCGTACTGCTGTTCAAACAGCTGCTGTGGAATCCCCTCCGGCAGCGCCTTGATGGCAGGAAAAAAGCGCGTCTCATCTCTCAGCTCAGCGGCAATTGTCTGGAGCGCACGGGCCTGTTCTGGTGCAGTGGCCAGCTCGGCAAAACGGATGCCGCTCTCATCGGCCGCCAGATCGGCAAAGCTAAAACCGGAGCCGCCCTGGAGTGAATCGAGCATCTCCTTGAGCTCGCCCACGGCAAAACTCATCTGGCTGTCGGCGATTATTTTGATAGCCGCTGAGTAGATGAAATGCAGCGCCAGATCCTGGCGACCGGCCAGGGCGGTGACTGAGCGGCTGCGCTGACACTGTTCAATGGTGGCATCGGGAATCGCGTTGACTAGGGTGTTGAAGCGGTAATTGCCAAAATATATCGCCAGCGCCAGTAGCGCGGCGCGGTTTTCGGCGACGGCCTCCGTGTTTGAAACACTGCGGCTGGCGGCGTATTTGAGGCTGGCGCTGAGTGGCTGGCTGAGCGGGATGATGGTGGTCTGGTACGTGCTTTTACAGAGCTGCAGATAGTGGCTGTGGATGGCGGCCGTATCGCCGTTGCTGCCCTCATCGCGCCAGGGTTGCAGGCGGTTGAGGGCGGCGACCAATTTCTCATCGAGGTGTGGTGTGGTCTGATAGGTGACGATCAGCTGTTGCTGGCGGCTGCGAATTTGCTTGATGCTGGCGAGGAGCTTGCTGCCTTCGCCGCCACCAAAGGCAAGATTGGCCACTCCTTTAAGCAACGGCCGGGCAACGCTGCCGGGAAGGTTGAGTTTGCCGATGCTGAGTGAGTCGATCACCAGCCCCTCAGCTACGGCGGGCAGGCTAAGGTGCAGGTTGATGTAATCACCAAGCGGGTTCTCCGGCAGATGCAGAGTCAGCCGTATCTCGCTGCCGTGAGTCGTGATTCGGGCGTCGCCACTCAGGCGCGGCAGGGCGCGTGCCGTTACCGCAAACAGGGACCGAATCTGCTGTTCGGAAAAGGTCATGGTATGCAGCTGGGTATTGTAGGTGGCGAGCTGCATGAGCTTGGCGATCTGCTTGACCTGCCGCGCCACCTCCGGGGTGACAGGGGCCGCTGGCATTGCCAGAGGTTCGCTGCCGCTGATGGTGATCAACACAGCTGCCAGCAGCAGGATCAGGCAGCCGATCGATAATAGTGTGATTTTTAGCAACGGACGCATGGGGGTGATTGTACCTATTTGGTTGCAATGTGCCCCATTAAGGAACAATTAAGGTGGCTGTGGTGTCGTGTTTGTGCACAGCCAAACTGTTGGCCAAAGGGTTTTGAGATGGAAAGTGGATGGATTGACCGAATAGTAGCGCGCTGGCGCGGGTTTCGGCCAAAGATCGGAGTGAATCAGCTATCGCTGCTATTGGTGGCGTGGTTGCTGCTCTTTTATAACGACCCTTTGTGGCAGGCGTTATTTAATGTTGATGATGATGGTGGCTGGTCCAAGGCGCTGTTTCTGATCTCATTTTTTGTGGTGTTGTGGGCGTTTTTTAACGCGGTGGTGACGCTGTTTGGGTTTCGTTATTTCTTCAAACCGGTGATCGTTTTCCTGCTGCTGAGCAGTGCGTTGGTCAGTTACTTCATGAATCAATATGGGGTCATCATCGACGGCACCATGGTTCAAAACGTGATGGAGACCGATGCTGCAGAATCCACCGAACTGCTGAATGGCAAGCTGTTGTTCCACTTTATCGTCTGGGGGGTGTTGCCAGCGCTGCTGGTTTCGCGCCTCCGGATCGAATACAAACCCTTCCTCAGAGGGGTGCTCAACAAGGTGCTGCTCTTCTCTTTGAGCATGGTGGTGGCGGGCGTTTCGATCTACGCTTTTTATGATGAATACGCCTCGGTGGCGCGCAACAACCGCGCACTGCGCCACTTGATTACGCCGAGCAACTATCTCTACTCCTTCAGCCACTATCTGATCGGTAGCGCCAGTGCCGGGCCGGTGGTGGTGCAGGCGATGGGTATGGATGCTGTCAAACGGCCCGATGTGGCCAGCAATGGCAAAAAAAATCTGTTGATCCTGGTGGCCGGGGAGACGGCGCGGGCCGAGAGCTTCTCGCTCAACGGCTATGGCCGCAATACCAACCCACACCTGAGTCAGGAGGCGATAATCAATTTTGGCAATGTCTCATCTTGTGGTACGGCCACGGCGGTCTCACTCCCCTGTATGTTCTCCAACCTTGGTCGTGACAACTACAACGATGAGCTGGCCAAGCAGCAGGAGGGGCTGCTGGATGTGGTGGCGCACAGCAACATTCCGGTGTTGTGGCGTGACAATAACTCCGGCTGCAAGGGGGCGTGTGACCGTGTCGCCAGCGAATCGATGTCGGAGCTGCATGTCGACCCTTACTGCAACAGCGAGGAGTGTTTTGATGAGATCTTGCTGCATAATCTGGGGGATTATCTGGCGCAGCTGAAGGGGGATGGCATGATTGTGCTGCACCAAAAGGGCAGCCACGGCCCGACCTATTACAAACGTTATCCCGAAAAGTTCAAACAGTTCACGCCCGTCTGCGCCACCAGTGAGTTACAAAACTGTAGCCAGGCGGAGATCGTCAACGCCTACGACAACACCATCCTCTATACCGACTATTTTCTGGCGCAGGTGATCGCCTTCCTTAAACAGCACGCTGACGAGTACAACGGCGCCATGCTTTATGTCTCAGATCATGGTGAGTCACTGGGCGAGAACAATATCTACCT
>JAYWDX010000225.1:0-6319 GCA_043779675.1 Tenderia sp. (SeqCode) | reverse complement strand
TTTTCCCATTCCAGCGGCTTAACTCTGGCCTGAAATCATTGAATTTATTTTTGATCAGAGGCAATGGATTTACCCTTGTGAGTCACTCCCTGCCGCTCAGTTTTCAGATGATTAACCCCTCTTCGTAATGCTGACTCTCCTACGCTTACCGCTTCACAAGATTCTGTGTAGCTATAACTTTTATCCAGAACTAAACGGGCTACATCTTCTTTAAATTCATTTGAAAATATTGTCTTTGATTTGCTCATTCTTGATACATTTTTTCTGGTTGGGGTTGGTTTATCCCGTCTCGGTGTGCAAGTTCATTAAGACACAACAACAACCGCTTCAGACGCGTCGAATCACTGCTGATGGATCACGCCACGCTGTTTGAATTTGAAGCGCAATGGGGAGAAGAGACGCAACAGACAACCCGCGACCTCTCCCGGCTCACACATGAAGAGCAAGCGCTTTACAACGATCTGCGCGACAACCGGATACGCAAACATCTGGGACTGGAACAGAAGCGGGTTGGATGTGAGTGGGTAAGGTGCGCACTGAACGCCAACCTGCCTCCAATCGGATAGAGGTAACCGAGTTGCGTCCTATATGTTCAAAAACACGACAACCAGATGCGCACTCCCGCCATAACTTATAACGAACTGATCTATGGCGCGAAACCTATCTGCATTCACTATTAGCGTGGACGGGATACACGGATGAAGGACGCGGTCGATAGCATCGCTAGCTTTGCATTACAACAGGCGGAACAATTGGCAAGCAATGCAAGGCAGATTACTAATGTACAACTTGACTAACAGGACGCTGTTGGAATGGAATACTTTGACTGAAGCCAGGACCGATATACAGCAGGTCTTCGAAGCCCTATTTGAGAGTTTGTTTTTCGAATTTTCTTCGAATCGAAAAATGCAGAGTTGCGCTAAGCATTCCAAGATGCTGTTTAGTTTTATATTTTGGTCGGAGCGGGGAGATTCGAACTCCCGACCCCCACAACCCCATTGTGGTGCGCTACCAAGCTGCGCTACGCTCCGAAATTTTTAATGCAAAGGCACTCAATGAATGGTTAAAGGGTTACTCACTGAAGGTCGGCATAATACTGAATTTAACAACATTACGCCAGTGACAATGTTATTTTTTTAACAACGCAAGTAGTGTTTCGAGTTCATGCAGCATTTCCTGCACCAACGCTTGCTGGTGAATGGTGTCGTTTTTTGTCTCAGGACCTGCAAGCTGCTGTCGGGCACCACCGATAGTGAAACCCTGCTCGTACAATAGACCACGGATCTGGCGAACCATAATGACATCATGGTGTTGATAATAACGCCTATTACCTCGGCGTTTAAGTGGCTTGAGTTGTGGAAACTCCTGCTCCCAATAACGCAACACATGGGGCTTAACACCGCATAAATCACTCACTTCACCAATGGTGAAATAGCGTTTGGCGGGAATTTGCGGGAGCTCACTGTTGTTTGCGGCTTCCAGCATACGCCTCCACTCTGGCCTTCAACTTTTGCCCCGGATGAAATGTCACAACACGGCGTGCGGTTATGGGTATCTCTTCACCCGTTTTTGGGTTACGCCCCGGCCTTTCATTTTTATCACGCAGATTAAAGTTACCAAAACCGGATAGTTTTACCTGACGGCCGTTTTCAAGGGCCCCGCGAATCTCTTCAAAAAACATCTCGACGAGCTCCTTGGCTTCACGCTTGTTGAGTCCAAGTTCCTCAAACAGCCTTTCGGCCATCTCTGCTTTTGTTAACGCCATGGGTTACTCTCTCAGCGTTGCATTAAAATCTTGTTTAAGCTGTTTTAATACATTAGAAATGAGGCTATCCACTTCCTGATCCGTTAGAGTGCGTGAACTGTCCTGAAAGGTCAAGCTTAATGCGAGGCTTTTTCTACCAGATTCAATGCCTTCGCCACTATATACATCGAATAAATTTAGAGTTGATAGGTACCGTTTTGACGCCGCAACAATGCTCTGCTGTATCTCACTGGCAGGCACGCCACTATCAACCACAATGGCCAAGTCCCTTCTAACCGATGGATATTTGGACAGCTCGGCAAACATTGGCTTAACGGCCACATCCAATACATGAGCATCTATTTCGAACAGATAGATTGGCCCATTGAGCCCAAGCTCTTTTTCAAGGGCCGGGTGTAATTTACCCATCCATCCTAACGGCTTGCCATCGCAACTATTTATAGCCGCTGACTGGCCTGGGTGGAGCGCGGAGTGCTCTGCTGCCACAAAAACATGATCTGCGCTGCCCCCGAGCAGCCCCAACAGCGCCTCAACATCTGCCTTAATGTCATAAAAATCGACTTTACGTGCTGGCACGGCCCATTGTTCAGTAAAGCAGTCGCCCGAAATCAAGCCGGAAATGATTTTTTCCTCAACAATAACGCACTCTTGGCGTGAAAACTTAACACCAAACTCGAACAATCGGATACGTGCCTGTTGGCGTTTTTGATTATGAGAGAGTGCTTGCAATAATCCCGGCCAGAGACTCGTGCGCATCACCGACATATCAGCTGAGATGGGATTGGCCAACGTAATAGGTTTGATTTCGGGAATGATCAAGTTTTGTAGCCGCTCATCGACAAAACTATAAGTGATGGCCTCTTGATAACCACGATCCACCAGCAGCTCACGACCACGAGCCTGACTTACCTGTAACTCCGTAGGTAACTTGACCTCCATAGTAATTTTTGGCATCTCACTCGGTAGTTGGTCATAGCCATAAATGCGACCAATCTCTTCAATCAGATCAGCCTCAATGGTCAAATCAAACCTGAAGCTAGGGGGCGTCACAAGCCACTGTCCCGGCTGCTCTTGAATAGCCATCCCCAGAGATGTGAGCAGTTGCCTAACTTGAACCCCCGGCAACTCAATACCTAAGAGACGTTTGATACGCTCCAGGCGCAAAGGGATGGGCAAACGTGACGGCAGATGCTCGTTAGCACACACCTCAATCAACTGCCCCGCTTCACCACCGACGATATCAAGCAGTAGCGCCGTGGCGCGTTTTATTGCCACAACAGGCAACTCATAATCGACGCCGCGCTCGAAGCGGTGCGAAGAGTCTGTGTGCAAACCATAGTGACGCGCACACCCCATTAACCCCGCCGGCGAGAAGAAGGCGCTCTCAAGGAATATATCCGTCGTACTGTCAGTAACAGAAGAATCGTCGCCACCCATGATGCCTGCCATAGCCAAGGGTTTATGGTGATCGGCGATGATTAACGTCTCTGGCGTCAGTTCAACAGATTGACCATCCAGGAGCTTTAGCGACTCCCCCACCACGGCATGGCGTACATTAATCCCTCCTTCAAGCTTATTCAGGTCAAAGGCATGCATGGGCTGGCCCAACTCCAGCATCACGTAATTGGTGACATCAACGATGGGGCTGATGCTGCGCACATCACAACGTCTGAGTCGCTCCTGCATCCAATCTGGCGTTGCCGCCATCGGATTCACGCCCTTGATAATACGACCGACATAACGAGGACAAGCCTCAGGTGCAGACACAACCACAGCAAACTTATCCTGACGGCTGACTAAGTCAGTGGCCGTTTCCGGTGCCTGAAGCATCAGCTGGTTAATCACACCAATCTCACGGGCAATCCCCTGAATGCTAAGACAATCACCACGATTTGGCGTCAGGCCAATCTCAATGGTGACATCATCCAGCTGCAGGTAGTCGCGCACACTGATGCCAGGAACGGCATCGACAGGCAGGATCATCAAGCCATCAGCGCACTCCGCCAGACCAATCTCTACTGCCGAACACAACATACCAAACGATTCAACACCGCGCAGTTTCGAGCGCTTAATCGCAAGACCACTGGGTAATACTGCGCCAACCAAGGCAACAGGCACTTTCAACCCCTGCTCGACATTACTGGCGCCACAGACAATGGTTAGCTGTTCACTACCCACATTTACCAAGCAAACACGCAAACGATCAGCATCGGGATGGGGTTCAACTACAATCACCTCCCCTACAACCACATTAGAAAAAGGCACAGCAACCGGCTCAATGGCATCAACCTCCAGGCCACACATGGTCAGCTGATGAGACAGCTGCTCTGTGCTTACCGTCGGATTAACCCATTCACGCAGCCATTGTTCGCTAAATTTCATCGTCCCAAACCTTTTCTTTGATCACGTCCCAGCCATTCAGGACTGGCAATATTGTTGTTATTTGAATTGCCGTAGAAAGCGCAGATCGTTCTCAAAAAAGAGTCTCAGATCATTAACGCCATAACGCAGCATGGTCAGGCGTTCGACACCCATGCCAAAGGCAAGACCGGTATATTTTTCAGTGTCGATGCCAACATTCGCCAATACGTTGGGATGGATCATGCCACAGCCCAACACCTCCAACCAACCGGTGTGGCTACAGACACGGCAACCCGCGCCATTGCACATCACACACTCAATATCTACTTCGGCGGAAGGTTCGGTAAAGGGGAAATAGGAGGGGCGAAAACGAGTTTTAAGCTCGGCCTCAAAAAAGTAGCTCAGAAAATCGTTGATCAACCCTTTGAGATTGGCAAAGGTGACATTCTCATCGACCATAAAACCCTCGACCTGATGGAACATCGGTGTATGAGTCACGTCAGAGTCGCAACGATAGACACGACCTGGTGCAATGACTCGCAACGGTGGCTGCCTATTTTCCATGATTCGAACCTGCACTGGTGAAGTGTGTGTACGCAATAACGTGCCCGGCTCAACATAAAAGGTATCATGCATAGCACGCGCCGGATGGTTATCAGGAATATTCAAGGCAGAGAAATTATGATAATCAGATTCAATCTCTGGCCCTTCGGCAATATCAAATCCAATATGTGAAAAATAGGACTCAATCCGTTGCAGCGTACGACTTACTGGATGAATACCACCCACATCTTGACCACGCCCCGGCAAACTCACATCAACAGTTTCAGCGCTGAGCTTGGCATTTAAATGTGCCAAATCGAGGGTTCCACGCCGCCGGGCAATCATCTCCTGCAACGCTTGTTTGGCCTCGTTAACAGCTTGCCCGACCTTAGGACGCTCTTCCACGGGAAGATTACCCAGCTCTTTCAAATAATGGGTCAGCCCCCCTTTCTTGCCAAGGTAATTAACCCTCACCTGATCAAGAGCATTCAGATCCTCAGCATCCCTAACAGCCGCTTCTGCCTCTGCAACTAAAACCGACAAGTCCTGCACACATTCATCCTCTGATGATTATTTTTAGCAGCGCTCAATGCAGAAAGGGGAAGGCATAGCCTTCCCCTTTCCAGACACACCTACTCTCGCCGCCATTCACGCTGGCGTATAAGAGAAGTTAAAGGCCCGCTTTCGCTTTTTCCGCCAGGGCGCCAAAGGCAACCTTGTCGTAAACTGCCAGATCAGCCAACACCTTGCGGTCGATCTCAACAGCAGCCTTCTTCAGACCATTAATCATACGGCTATATGAAAGACCGCATTCACGAGCTGCGGCGTTGATACGCGCAATCCACAGAGCACGGAACTGACGTTTACGCTGACGACGATCGCGATAGGCATATTGACCAGCCTTGGTCACGGCCTGAACGGCAACACGGTAGACATTTCTACGCATGCCGCGGTAGCCCTTAGCCAGCTTAATCACCTTTTTGTGACGGGCCCGTGCGGTAACACCACGTTTAACTCTTGGCATTTTTCTTTACTCCAAATCCAATTAACAATAAGGCAACAATCTGCGCACTGATGGAATATCAGCCGCAGAGACCATGGCAGGGCCGCGCAGATGACGCTTACGCTTAGTGCTCTTCTTGGTCAGAATATGTCTACGAAAGCTTGAGCCACGTTTAAAATGGCCAGAACCTGTCGCCTTAAAGCGTTTGGCAGCGCCTCTATGAGTTTTCATCTTCGGCATCTTCTATTTCTCCGAACTACTTCGTTAATCAGCAGCAGTAGGTAGGTCTAAATGACCTTTTTCTTTGGTGATAACACCATAACCATCTGCCGGCCTTCCATCTTGGGAAACTGCTCAACCAGGCCAATCTCTGCGAGATCGACCTCAACACGTTTAAGCAATTTCATGCCAAGTTCTTGATGAGCCATCTCACGACCGCGGAAACGCAACGTGATTTTGGCCTTATCTCCTTCAGTGAGGAAGCGTACCAGGTTGCGTAACTTAATCTGATAATCCCCCTCCTCGGTGCCAGGGCGAAACTTCACCTCTTTCACCTGAATCTGTTTCTGTTTTTTCTTGGCTATTTGGCGCTTTTTATTCTCTTCGAACACGTATTTGCCGTAATCCATGACGCGGCAAACCGGCGG
>JAYWDX010000224.1:0-6593 GCA_043779675.1 Tenderia sp. (SeqCode) | reverse complement strand
TTCTCCGTCGCTCGCCAGCGCTCCCAACTACGAAAGGGCAGACGGCGTAGCCTATCCGGGACTAGCGGCCCTCGCTTCGCTATCCATGGCCGCCAGCGATAGCCCACTCCAGGCAAAGACGCCTGACTCGCTGGTTGTGCATGCGCACTTGCCCGCAGGTCAGGCGTTTTTTTTGTAACTAAAAATAGGTATGAACATGAAGGGTGGAATGAAAAGATCGGTGACTGCAATGGCGCTGCCGGTAACGGCGGCAGAGAGTCTGGAGGCGGCGATCACTGGCGGTAAGGCAGGGCTTGATCTGCGTTATCGTTATGAGATGGTGGACCAGACGGGTATCGTAGAGAAGGCAAAGGCATCAACACTGCGTACACGCCTGAACTACGCGACCGAGAGTTATATGGATACCAGTGCCTTTATCGAGTTTGATGATGTGATGGCGCTTGGTGACATTAAATATAACGATGCCACCGGTCTGCCATCTGCTAAAACTAGTTATCCAGTTGTGGCCGATCTCGAAGGCACAGAGGTCAATCAAGCCTATCTGAGTTACAAGGGGTTGCCAGATACCACCCTTAAACTGGGCCGCCAGCGTGTCATCTTCGACAACTCCCGTTTTGTGGGTAATGTCGGCTGGTGCCAGAATGAACAGACCTATGACGCCTTCACCGTAGCCAATACCTCGCTTAAAGACACCTCCATCGTTTATGGCTATGTTACCAACGTCAATACCATCTTTGGTGAGGAGTCCGTTAAAGGCAACATCGATACCGATACCCATCTGATCAACGTCTCATACAGAGGTCTGGCGGCAGGCAAGATCACTGCTTCTGGTTATTTTCTTGATCTGACCAACGCGCCTGCAGCATCTAACTCAACACTCGGCGTCCGCTTTGCCGGCGGCGCCAAAGTGAATGATGATGTGAAGGCACTCTATACGTTGGAGTACGCCAAACAGGGCGACTATAAGGAGGGTGCTTCCACCATTGATGCCGATTACAACCTGATTGAATTGGGCGCTGAATTCAGCGGCGTTACCGCGATGCTGGGTTATGAGGTGTTGGGAGCCGATACCAGTGCCTTCTCCACGCCGTTGGCAACACTGCACGCCTTTAACGACTGGGCCGATAAGTTCCTCGTTACGCCTACCAATGGTTTGGTGGATACCTATTTAAGCGTCGAGGGCAAGGTGGCTGGTGCGAAGTTGCAGGCGGTCTACCATGATTTTTCTGCCGATGTTGGCAACGCCAGTTATGGTTCTGAAATTGATCTATTGGCAGCCAAAAAATTTGGCAAAAACTACACTCTGCTGGCCAAGTACGCCAAATATTCCGCCGACACCTTTGTCACCGACACCAGCAAGATGTGGTTAATGGGCCAAGCGCAGTTTTAGTTTTTCGTTCTACTTCTCTCTGTTGATTGGGCGGTCAGGTGGCCGCCTTTTTTTGTTTCGCTTTTTGTGGGAACGGCTAAAGCTTCTCCCACGGGGCCATGGATACCGTTACCGAGCAGCGCTGCACAAACAGAGTGCGTCTGATCTGCGCCTCCTGTTCATATTTGGTGCGCATTTATTTTTTTGCGCATGGCATTGGCCTGCTGCTCCCGCTTAACCCCGTGAAATAAAACACTATTGGCGTAAAAAATAATTTTGGCATAGCGGTTGCTAACGTAGAAGAGAGAAGGGGCGCAGCTGATGTTGCTGTAATCCCGAGACCCAACGTAGGGTTGAATTAACAGACAAGTCAGATCAACGGCGATCTGCATACGGACAACGGCGTCCATTGGTGAAGCGTAGTGATTGCTTCATGAATGGGCGCCTTTTTTATTTTTTTCCATATTAATTCATCATTAATTCAAGAGCAGGAGTGTATGTATGTCAGATAACGATAAAGAGTTTGGGAAACCGGCATTACCTTCGCGACGCAAGTTGATCAAGGGTGCGGGTGCATTGCTGGGTGGTGCGGCCTTGATGGGCGTAGTGCCGCCGGGAATTCGCAGCGCCGCCTGGGCCGCCGGTTCCGACGCGCCTGAAAAGAGTGAGCTGAACATTGGTTTCATCCCGCTCACCGATTGTGCCTCGGTGGTGATGGCGGCCAATCTGGGTCTGGACAAGAAATACGGCATTAAGATTAACCTGAGCAAGGAAGCCTCGTGGGCCGCCGTGCGCGACAAGCTGGCTAACGGTGAGCTTGATGCAGCCCATGTCCTCTACGGCCTGATCTACGGCGTGCACCTGGGGATTGGCGGTAATAAAAAAGATATGGCGATCCTGATGAACCTCAACCACAACGGCCAGGCGATCACACTCGCCAATCAGCTCAAGGAGAAGGGGGTGACCGATGGCGCATCGCTGGCCAAGCTGGTTAAAGCGGAGCCGCGTGAATACACCTTTGCCCAGACCTTCCCCACTGGCACCCATGCGATGTGGCTCTACTACTGGCTGGCCAGTTACGGCATCAACCCCATCACCGAGGTGAAGACCATCACCGTGCCGCCACCGCAAATGGTGGCCAACATGCGCATCGGCAACATGGATGGTTACTGCGTCGGCGAGCCATGGAATGCGCGCGCCATCCACGACAACATCGGTTTTACCGCTGCGACCACGCAGGATATCTGGACCAATCATCCAGAAAAGGTATTGGGAACCACGGCTGAATTTGTGAATAGATATCCCAACACGGCGCGGGCATTGACCATGGCGGTGCTGGAGGCCTCCCGTTTTATCGACACCATGGCCAACCGTTCGGATGTGGCGCGGGTGATCTCCGAGAAGTCCTACGTCAACGCCCCGTTTGATGTCATCGAGGACCGCATGTTGGGCCAATACAACAATGGTCTGGGCAAGAAGTGGCAGGATCCAAATTACATGAAGTTCTACAACGAAGGCACGGTGAACTTCCCCTACCTGTCGGATGGCATGTGGTTCCTGACACAGCACAAACGCTGGGGGCTGCTCAAGAGCGATCCGGACTATCTGGGAGTCGCAAAACAGATCAACCAGATCGAGTTGTACAAACAGGCGGCGGCCCAGGTCAAGGTTCCAGTGCCCAAGGATGTGATGCGTAGCAGCAAGCTGATCGACGGTACGGTGTGGGATGGCAAGAATCCGGCGCAGTATGCAGCGGGGTTCAAGATAAGGGCGTAGTTTTTATTCCCTCCCCCGCTTAGGGGGAGGGAACTTAAAGAAAGTGCCATTTAATAGTATTTGAACCCACGAGACGAGAAGATCATGAACGTAATTGCAATGAAGAGTGTTAAAGAAATAGAGCCGCTGCCCCCCTCTCCTGCAGCGGGGAAGGCCGAGGCGTCGCTAGCAACAAAGGCAAATGTTACGGTGGCAAAGGTGTCGCGTCCGCGCGTGGCTTGGCTCAAACCGTTCTTGCTATGGCTGTTGCCGCCCGTAATTGGTCTGGCGCTGTTTGTACTGTTGTGGCAGCTGCTGTCGCAGAACACCCCCAATCTGCCAAGCCCCGGCAAAACCTGGCTGGCGGCGGTGGAACTCTTCAGCGACCCCTTCTATCGCAATGGCCCCAATGATCAGGGGATCGGCTGGAATGTCCTTGGTTCTCTTGAACGGGTCGGCATTGGCTTTGGGCTGGCGGCGTTGATTGGGATTCCACTCGGCTTCATGATTGGCCGCTTCAAATTCCTCAACGGCATGTTGGCGCCCATCATCAGCCTGCTGCGGCCGGTATCGCCGCTGGCGTGGTTGCCGATTGGCCTGTTGGTGTTTCAATCCGCTAATCCAGCCTCCATCTGGGTCATTTTTATCTCCAGCATCTGGCCCATCATCATCAACACCGCCGTCGGTGTGACGCGGGTGCCGCAGGATTACATGAACGTGGCGCGAGTGTTAAATCTCTCCGAGTGGAAGATCGTGACGCGCATCCTCTTCCCCGCTGTGTTGCCCTACATGATGACCGGCATCCGTCTCGCCATCGGCGTGGCCTGGCTGGTGATTGTGGCGGCAGAGATGCTCACCGGCGGCGTCGGCATCGGCTTCTGGGTCTGGGATGAGTGGAATAATCTCAATGTCGAACACATCATCATCGCCATCTTTGTCGTTGGCATCGTCGGCCTGCTGCTGGAGCAGATGCTGCTGCTGGTCGCCAAACGCTTTACTTACGAGGGTTAATCCATGAACAAATATGTACAGCTCGACCATGTGGACATGGTCTTCAACACCAAAAAAGGGGAGTACGTGGCGTTGCGCGATATTAACATCGGCATCGACCAGGGGCAGTTTGTCTCTATCATTGGCCACTCTGGCTGCGGCAAATCGACGGTGCTCAATCTGGTGGCTGGATTGCTTGAGCCAACAGCGGGAGCGATGCTCTGCGCCAATCGCGAAATATCCGGTCCAGGTCCGGATCGGGCGGTTGTGTTCCAAAATCATTCGCTGTTGCCGTGGCTGAGCTGTTTCGAAAATGTCTATCTGGCGGTCGAGCGTGTCTTTGGCAGCAAAGAGAATAAAGGTCAGATGCGCAGTCGCAGCCATGATGCGTTGGCACTTGTTGGTTTGACGCATGCCGAGCACAAACACCCACATGAAATCTCCGGCGGCATGAAGCAGCGTGTCGGCATCGCTCGCGCCCTGGCGATGGAGCCGAAGGTGCTGTTGATGGACGAACCCTTCGGCGCGCTTGATGCGCTGACCCGCGCCCATCTGCAAGATTTATTGATGGAGATTCAGAAGGATCTTAATAATACTGTCATCATGATTACGCATGATGTTGATGAAGCGGTGCTGCTCTCTGACCGGATAGTCATGATGACAAACGGTCCTGCAGCAACGGTTGGTGAGATCCTTGATGTAACACTGGAGCGCCCCCGTAACCGCGTCAAACTCGCTGGTGATCCGGCCTATAATCATCTGCGCTCAGAGGTGCTTAAGTTTCTTTATGAGCGCCAGCGTAAGCCGGATGACAAAGTGGCGTAGGGGGCAAGGTTCCTACACGGAAGCATGGTTATACGGAAATAAGTTTAATAAGGAAGTTCAGAGTAGACCCATGGAATATTCCTCTCCCCCGATAGTTGTGTAGTACGGGCGGAGGGGAATAGGATTTTGTCAGTAGTGCCCCACACCTTAAAATCGCGATACACTTGCCCCATTAATTTTATTGGGGCAACGTCATGAACAAAGCACTTACCACACTTATTCTTATCTCTCTCAGCAGCAGCCTATACGCCGCACCACAGCTAACAGGTAATCCGGATGAGTTGAGTTATTATCTGTTGGATCAGCGCAAGATCGTCACCATCAACGGCAGCGCCACAGAAGAGGTGGAGGCCGATACTGCCATTGTTGCCATTACTGTGCGCACCAAAGAGGCAAAACTCAACGACGCCCTGCAAGAGAATGAAAAGGCGCGCAAGGCGATCAAGGACAACCTGCAACAGGCGGGTATTGCTGCGGACAAGATCAAGGCCTCCAAATTTTCATCCAGCCCCAACTACGGTTGGTTTGGTGAAAAACCTTCTAGTTACGAGATCAGCAATGAGGTAAAGATCTCCATCAACAGTGAAGAGCAGCTGCGTGCTGTTGCCAAAATTGTGGATGGACAGAAGGATGTATTGATGGGTGGCGCCGAGTTCAAGGATTCTCAAAAAGAGGGCAACGAACAGAAGGTGCTGCAAAAGGCGCTGGCTTCGGTGCAGGCAAAACAGAAGACCTATGAACAGAGCCTGGGTATTGTCCTGATCCCGGTTCGGGTTATGGACCAAAATATCTATGTTCAGCAACTCCAGCAAATTCGGCCGCAGACACGCGGATATGAAAAACGCAGTGATGGCGTCACTAGCATGGTCATGAGTGAAGCGCCCGACGCTCAGGAAGCCAGTGCCGATTTTGGCGCCATCACCTACTCAGCCAATGTCGCAGTGGAGTTTGTTGTTAAGTAGGCGATCCAGTGGTGGCTTTTTTTACCACTGATCTCAGCAGCACCTAGTCACAGATAGGGATTTTTGAATGAGTTATTTTGAACGCAACGGGCGACTGATTCTGCTGTTATGGGTGTCGCTGCTGCTGTTTTTTACTGTGGTCGGCTATCTGGCGGGCAACATGGTCTACCAAGATCGTATTGCTTCAGAGATAAGGCAGTAGGAACGTCTCGACCCTACTGTAAATGAGAAGGGTAAGACAGAAGTCGAATTTACCGAACTCAACGCTGCTGATGCAGATAACCATCAAGATGTTCGTGTCGGGATTTATGTGGATCGCATCGTTGATATCTCCACCAAGGCGACAGGCTGGACGGTGGATTTTTATATCTGGTTCAACTGGCAGGGCGATGGCATTGATCCGGGTGAGAACTTTCAGGTAATCGATGAGGAGATTGAGTCAAAAAAGAGGTTAAGGTGTCGCTGGATAACGGACATCACTATGCTCTCTATCGTGTGATAGCCCGTATCACCAAGTTTTTTAATGTGGTTCGCTACCCGCTTGATGATCATCTGTTAACCATTCGTATCGAAGATAAAAAACACTTATGGCATGTACTCCGATATATGCCAGATGAAAATGACGCGGAGTACAGCTCCAGAGTGGTTGTGCCGGGCTACCGGCTTACAGATGCGCAGATCATCAACAAGCT
>JAYWDX010000223.1:0-8949 GCA_043779675.1 Tenderia sp. (SeqCode) | reverse complement strand
TGAGTTAAGCCGCCCCGTGGCGGGGCGGCGGACGCGTGCTAGCGTAGCGCAGGCACGTGGCCGACGCCACGATGCGGGGGTCGGCTTGAACGAATTGTTAGACCTGCGCCACTGGATCTTGCTGGCTCCGACTTGGTAGTCCGCTGAAAACCATTCGATTCTTAAGGTCGCCAGCCAGCACTGATGATGTTATTTCTAGCTCCGCTCTGTCTGACAGACGAACGCGGTGCACTCTGCTCGGGATGTCAACTAGTGGTGTGAGAGGATGTTCTTTGACAAGCGGGCTACCATATGGAATTCCGAGAATCTCGGAATTCTTCAAGTTGAAATCAGGTGGCCCAATCGTTACTGAGAAATGAAAGAAGCTAGGCTGCTCTGAGGTGCAACTCTCATTAAGGCCGATGACTTGAAATTCGGCATCCTCACGAGAGGCCCGAAAGATTTCTAGCCTTCTATCAATGTCTCTTGGCGGTGTTATGGCCGAAACTTTTGTTTCTTCACGTGCGAGACGCAGATCATGCTTGCTCTTCACGCTCATCGAGAACCAGTGGAAGACATTGGGGGAAAGTTGATGCGTGTACATTTTCCCCATGTGCGAGGATGAACGTGGCGCAGTGAAATGCCAGCTCAGTCTATCTGCCTCAAGTGACAGATGGTCAATAGCGAATCCTTGATCCCAGCGGAGCGTATCACCGTTGTAAGCAGTGATGTGTTGATGTATCTCAGCAAAGCCAGGGAAGAAAATAACCCTGTCACCTGCTGAGTGAACAAATATTCCTAGCCAGCGAATCCTGCCATCAGAGTCTAAGAAAAAGCACTTGTTGAGTCTTGTAAATGGTTTGCCTTCTAGGAAAAGGCACTGGGTAGCTCTTGCCAATGGGTTGTCCGGGGAGTCGTCAACTCCGGAGGTGACTGCGTCACCATTCATAGACCAAGTGAGTTCAAGAATTTCCATGCCGGTATTCCGTCAAGCAGGTCTAACACGTATTAGACAGAAATATTAAATAGGGCAATAGGCAGAATCTGTCTATTACCTCCATTGCCCCGGCGACAGGGCCTCATCATCTGTCCTTTAAGCCCATTATGCAACCACAGCCCGACGCTGAAGTTAATGTTGTGGCGTGTTATAGGTAGTTGTCTTGCCATGTCTTAGCCGCGCCCCATTCTGGCCCTATCCATGTCACATGGCTGGCGCCGATCCGCCTCTGGCAGTACCATACGCGCCTAAATCCTTGGAGTCCCTATGCCCTTAATTACCCTGCGCGATGTTGTAGTCAGCTTTGGTGGTCCGCCACAGCTGGATGGTGTCAATCTGTCGGTCGATCCGGGCGAGCGGGTCTGCTTGGTGGGGCGGAATGGCGCGGGCAAGTCGACACTGATGAAGGTGTTGGCGGGGGAGATCATCCCTGAGGGTGGTGCTATTGAGAAGCAGCAGGGGCTGCGGGTGACGCGTCTGAATCAGGAGGTGCCGAGTGATATGACCGGTTCGGTCTATGACGTGGTGGCCGATGGTCTGGGTGAGCAGGGGCAGTTGCTGCGCGACTACCACCACGCGACGCAGCGGTTGGCGACTGACTTCAGTGATGAGGCTATGGCGGAGCTGGAGCGGGTGCAGCACAAACTGGAGGCGGTAAACGGCTGGGAGGCGAGCCAGCGGGTTGATACCGTGATCTCGCGGCTGGAGCTGCCAGAGGATGCGGAGTTCAGCGAACTCTCCGGTGGTATGAAGCGCCGCGTGCTGCTGGCGCAGGCGCTGGTGCTGGACCCGGACCTGCTGCTGCTGGACGAGCCGACCAACCATCTGGATATCGAGTCGATCAAGTGGATGGAGGAGTTTCTGCTCAACTACCGCGCGGCGCTGCTGTTTGTGACCCATGACCGGATGCTGTTGCAGCATCTGGCGACACGTATCGTTGATCTTGATCGTGGCAAGCTCACTAGCTGGCCCGGCAACTATGAGACCTACCTGCTGCGCAAACAGGAGCAGCTCGATGCCGAGGAGACCGCCAACGCGCTCTTTGATAAGAAGCTAGCGCAGGAGGAGGTGTGGATTCGCCAGGGGATCAAGGCACGTCGTACCCGCAACGAGGGACGGGTACGTGACCTGAAGGCGCTGCGGGTTGAGCGGAGTGAGCGCCGTGAACGCATGGGCACGGCCAAGATTCAGACGCAGGAGGCCGCGAGCTCGGGCAAGATTGTGGTTGAGGTGGCTAACGTCAGCCAGAGCTTTGGCGACAAGGTGATCCTGAAAAACCTCACCACCACCATCATGCGTGGCGACAAGATCGGCATCATCGGCCCTAACGGCGCAGGCAAGTCGACACTGCTGAAGATTCTGCTGGGGCTGCTAGAGCCGCAGCAGGGCACGGTAAAGATGGGCACCAAGATGGAGGTTGCCTATTTCGACCAGCATCGCGCCCAGCTTGATCCCGAAAAGACCGTTATCGACAACATCAGTGGTGGCAGCAACGAGATCATCGTCAATGGCAAGCCGCGCCACGTCATCAGCTACATGCAGGAGTTCCTCTTTTCACCACAGCGGGCGCGTACGCCGGTGAAGGCGCTCTCTGGCGGTGAACGCAACCGCTTGCTGCTGGCCAAGCTCTTTACCAAACCGGCCAACGTGCTGGTAATGGATGAGCCGACCAACGACCTGGATGTTGAAACGCTGGAGCTGCTTGAAGAGCTGCTGATCGACTACAGCGGCACCCTGCTGCTGGTGAGCCATGACCGCGCCTTTATCAACAACGTTGTCACCAGCTCGCTGGTATTTGAAGGCGATGGCGTGGTGAATGAGTATGTGGGTGGTTATGACGACTGGCTGCGCCAACGCGCCCAGCCGGTTGCCGACAAGGGCGACAAACCCAAGGCTGCGCCTGCCCCGGTTAAAGAGGATCCCAAAGCCGCCGCCAAACTGAGCTACAAAGAGCAGCGTGAACTCGATGAGCTGCCAAAGAAGATCGAGCTGCTGGAGGCGGATCTGGATGAGCTGCACAAAACCATGGCCGATCCTGATTTTTATAAACAGGGCAGCGCCAAGATGGCTGAGGTGCAGAAGCAGCTGGATGAGCTGGAGCAGCAACTGAGCATCACCTATAAACGCTGGGAAGCGCTTGATGCCCAGTAGGGCAGCGGTTAAGTAACACCCCGAGCCAGTCTCGCGACAATCTGGGAGCATGTTGATGTCGCAACATACCGAAACGGCTAAAAAGAGCCTGCTGTTCCCACTGATGGTGGGGGCGGTGGGCGTGGTTTATGGCGACATTGGCACCAGTCCGCTCTATGCAATGAGAGAGACCTTCAGCGGCGCTCATGCCCTGCCGCCGGAGCCAAACAACATCCTTGGCATCCTCTCGCTGGTCTTCTGGGCGCTTGCGATTGTGGTATCGCTCAAGTATGTGCTGTTCATGATGCGCGCCGATAACAAGGGCGAAGGTGGCATCATGGCGCTGATTGCACTGACACGCCGGATAGCGGCCGATCAGCCACGGTTACGTTGGGCGCTGGCGTCGCTGGGGCTGTTTGGCGCGGCGCTTTTTTATGGCGACAGCATGATCACCCCCGCTATATCGGTACTCAGCGCCATAGAGGGAGTAGCGATTCCAGCACCAGCACTGGAATCATGGATAGTGCCCATGGCACTGGTGGTATTGGTACTGCTGTTCTTCTTTCAGTACCGTGGCACCGCTGGCATGGGCAGGCTCTTTGGCCCGGTGATGGGGGTCTGGTTTGCGGTGCTGGCGCTGCTTGGCATCATCAACATCATCGAATATCCCGGCGTACTGAAGGCCGTCAATCCGAGCTACGGCCTCGATATGCTGCTACACCACGGCTGGCATGGCTTTCTGGTCCTGGGCACGGTGGTATTGGTGATCACCGGCGCCGAGGCGCTCTATGCCGATATGGGCCACTTTGGCAAACGGCCGATCCAGTTCGCCTGGTTTGGTTTTGTCTGGCCAGCACTGCTGCTCAACTACTTCGGCCAGGGGGCGCTGTTAATGCACGTACCCGATGCGGTGCGTAACCCCTTCTATCTGATGGTGCCCGCCTGGGCGCTCTATCCTTTGATTGCACTGGCAACCCTGGCCACCGTCATCGCCTCGCAGGCGGTGATCACCGGCGCCTTCTCCGTTACCCGGCAGGCGATCCAACTCGGCTACATTCCGCGCATGCAAATACTGCATACCTCGGAGAGTGAAGCAGGACAGATCTACATCCCGTTTGTGAACTGGTCTCTGCTACTCGGCGTGGTGGCGCTGGTGGTGGGATTTGGCTCTTCCAGCGATCTGGCGGCGGCCTACGGCATCGCCGTTACCGGCACCATGGCCATCGATACCCTGCTCGCCTTTTTTGTGGTTTACGGTCTGTGGCGCTGGCACTGGGCAGCAGCGACGGCGGTTATGGCGCTATTTCTGATTGTCGATATCGCCTTTGTCAGCGCCAACGCCGCCAAGATCATACACGGCGGCTGGTTCCCGCTGCTGATCGCTGCAGCCATCTTTATTCTGCTGGCCACCTGGAAGAAGGGACGCCGGATTCTGATCCGGCGACTACATGCCGACGCGATGGATATTGGCCTTTTCCTCACCAGTATCGAACGCCATCCACCGATCCGGGTGCCGGGCACGGCAGTATTTCTGACAGCCAATTCCAACGGTGTGCCACACGCGCTGCTGCACAACCTCGCCCACAACAAGGTGCTGCATGAGCGGGTGGTATTGCTGACGGTGATGACGGCTGACGTACCCTATGTGGCGGAAAATGAACGTATTGAGATCGAACCACTGGGCGGCGGTTTCTATCGCACACTCTTCCACTTCGGCTATAAAGATGAGACGGATGTACCGGCAACGCTGGCGCAATGTGAGCCACTGGGGCCTGACTTCAACATGCTGGAGACATCGTTCTTTTTCAGTCGCGAGACCCTGATCTCTACCCGTATCCCCGGCATGGCACCGTGGCGTGAAAAGCTCTTTATCACCATGGCCCGCAACGCCGCCAGCGCCATGACGCTGTTCAAGATTCCCACCAACCGCGTGATAGAACTGGGGGCACAAGTCGAGATATGAAGAGGCTCGACGGAATCAGGAATGAGCAGCATTAACCCCGCCTGATTTTCCAGCATCGCCTAAACTGGAACTGCATACCGCCGCATCTTTTCCGATAATTATCACCCCAACATTTTGCCCCGCACTGTTTTACTGCCACCACTGGGTCGCGCAAGGTGTTTATACTAAACGCACCCGTTTAACCAACAGGAGCATGCAAATGTCAGACACTCCGCCACTCGAAGAGTATTACGCGCCAAAAGATCTTCGGGATCGCATCGCCTATTGCTTTGTTAAGTTTTTACGTTACTTCGCGGACGCTTTTTTTGCCAAGCGTTATGGCCATCGTGCGGTGGTACTGGAAACAGTCGCCGCTGTGCCCGGTATGGTAGGTGGCGCGCTACAACACTTACATGCCCTGCGACGGATGGAGAGTGATCATGGCTGGATTCGTATACTGTTAGATGAAGCGGAGAATGAACGTATGCATCTGATGACATTCATCCATATCGCCCAACCCTCGCGACTGGAACGATGGCTGATTGTGTTAGTGCAGGGGCTGTTTTATAACGCCTTTTTCCTGCTCTATTTGATATCGGCAAAGACGGCGCATCGTGTGGTGGGATATTTCGAAGAGGAGGCCGTCTACAGCTATACCGAATATCTGGCGGAAGTGGACAGTGGCGCCGCCGAGAATATAGCGGCGCCACAGATTGCCATCGACTACTGGCAGCTAGCCCCTGGCGCGCGCCTGCGCGACGTCATCATCGCAGTCCGTGCGGATGAAGCAGTACACCGCGATGTGAACCACGCATTTGCCACTAAACTCTCCTGATTAGTCATATAGTCTGGTCCAACTCACGGGCTGGACCAACAGATCGGCCGCACTAACTGGCCGTCGTCTCCCCCTTCCAGGTCAGATCCAGTTCACGTGCGGCACGTACGTCATCAAGACGGCGTGACGGCAGAGTGTAAGGGGCGCCCTTCAGATCATCGACGTTCTGCTCTGATGATGGCTGCCAGCCACAACAATCCACCGGTCGAGTGCGCAGCGTGTTGCCCACCCCTCTAGGTACAGAGCAGCCTCAGCGTCACAAGCACGCCACGCCTGCATCCATCTCATGATGCTCATGCAACCGCAGATTCATACCACCCTCAAAGAGAATGGCCGCCGGAACTTTCAAACGCCACGCCAGCCGCTGCGCAGCGATGCCCCGCGCGACGACCAAAACTAAGGAGGTGACAACAGATTCAGCCATGGGAAAAATGGAGAGTAGCCTGGGTTTACCCAAAGAGCACAAGAGGAAACAATCTCAAACAACGGCAAATTGTTCGCAACAAAAACACTGAATTACGCTACGCTAACTAGACATGCGTAACTGGCGGCTGCATAGTAATTTTTTCTAAGAGGTACTAGCATTGATCCTCCGAAACAATGTAGTTCAGTTGCAGGACCAGATAATCGATATAGCTCACTGGCCTGTACACGACGAATATGAAGTATTTCCTGTTGGTGCTCGAGATAAAAGCTTGAGAATTTGTCCTGCCGATACCAATTTAGAATTCTGCATCCCAAATCACAAATACCTTTTCAAAGAAGCCATAAAAAGCGCTAGAGACTCAAGATTGAATCGGCATCCAGATCAATATTTTGCTGAAATCATCGCTTTCAAAATTGGCCGTTTGATGCAATTAAATATCCCCCCTGCATTTGTCGCCATCAACTCTGAGACTGGCGAACCAGGCGCCATTATTGAATGGTTTATCGGTTACGATAACGACATAAAAGAGCGATTCACCCCCGGCGGCGATCACATGCAAGCCATGATTCAAGGATATGACCGCAAGAAGGGGCGCCAACACAACCTGACGTCAATCACCACCTTCTGTAGAGGACTGGCTCAACAGGGAAAACTCAAAACTAACTGGAAGGAATATTGGGGACTTTGCCTATGCTTCGACGCGCTCATAGGTAATACAGACCGTCATCAGGAAAACTGGGGAGTAATTTGGAATGAAAGCGACGGCACCGCAAAACTCAGTCCGTACTTCGATAATGGCACCAGCCTTGGGCACGAGCTGTTTCACAATCGACTCATGACATACATGAGTGATCAAAATGCGCTTGAGGACTACATAAAGAGAGGCCGCCACCAGATGAAATGGCAACTTGACGATGATAATCGCTTGCCATTGATTGGCGGCGTCAGTAGATATTGCCAGAAGTATCCCAGCGTTATTCCTCTACTGTTAGAGCGTCTGCTATGGAACAATAACGATCTTGCCAAGATACTCAGCGATCTAACAAGATTTGATATAAAATCCCCACTCACTGCTAAACGGGCCGATTTTGTACAAAATTTGACCACCCATAGAAAACAGTTGTTGCTTGAACTCTTGGAGAGTCATCAAAAATGAAGTACATCAACCACCTGATCGAACCTAATCGGTTACTACTTTTGTGGCAAGCTCAGGACAGCAAAAGTCGATCTCGCTATATCGTTGGTGAACTGGTTCGTAACAATAGCACCGTATCTCTCACGTATTTCAAGGATACGAGTGATTTTCACAATGCCTGTGAGCACGGCTTCGCAGGTTATCCCGCTTTTCAAACAAAAGTAGCAACCACTTTCGACAATCATGTTATTGAAGCTTTTAGCCGCAGGTTACCACCGCGCAGCCGTAGTGACTTCCATCGTTACTTAGAGCTTCGCGGAATTAATCCTGATATGCCAATTAGCGATTTTGCCTTACTCGGGTATACCGGCGCGAAACTCCCTGATGATGGCTTTGAACTCGTACACCCTTTCGACACTGCTGAAGGAGCATTTGAGCTAATCATCGAAATAGCCGGATTCAGACACGAGTCCGAAGTAACGCCCGAGAAGCTTTCACTCGAGGATAAGGTTGATTTTGTCACTGAACCCGAGAATCGACACGATCCCAAGGCAATACGCATTGAAAAAGATGGAGAAAAGCTCGGTTATGTAGATCGAGGGCGTCTAAAGCTATTTCACAAGCACATACAATCCGGCAGTTGTATCCAAGGTGAAATTATCCGCAAAAATGGCACCTCCGATCGACCTCTAATCTATATTTTCACCAGTATCACACCAAGCAAAAACTAACTCAAAGCCCAACGTCTAGTGGCCAATGAAACCACTGCCGCTGGGCTTCACAAAAAAACATTCGGCCCAACCTACTTCTAAACAAAAAAGCCAGTCCGTTACCGGACTGGCCTTCTGTTTTTCTACTACCACTGCCTTTAACTAGCGGCGCTATCACCCTTCCAGGTCAGATCCAGCTCACGCGCTGCACGCACGTCATCAAGACGGCGTGACGGCAGGGTATAGGGGGCGCCCTTCAACTTATCAACGTTCTGCTCGGCTTCAGCCCTGATCATGGCCATGGCGGCGATAAAGCCGTCGAGCACATCCTTGCTCTCGGTTTCGGTCGGTTCGATCAACAGACACTCGGGCACCAGCAGCGGGAAATAGGTGGTGGGCGCATGGAAGCCGTAGTCGAGCAGCCGTTTGGCAAAATCCATGGCCGTGGCGTTAAACTGCTTTGCCTCTTTTTTCAGCGTGACGATAAATTCATGGGTGGCGCGACGCTCTGGATAGGCCAGTTCAAAACCGACCCGGCGCAGCTCAGCCGCCAGATAGTTGGCGTTGAGGGTGGCGTATTCGGCCACCCGTTCCATGCCTTTACGGCCGAGCATCAGTGCGTAGACATAGGCACGGATCAGCACGCCAATGTTGCCGCTGAAGGCGGAGAGTCGACCGATGGAGTGCGGCCGATCCTTTTCGCTGAGCCAGCGGTAGTTGTCGCCCTCTTTAGTCACCATCGGAATCGGCAGGAAGGGCACGAGTCGCTCACTGACACCGACTGGACCCGCGCC
>JAYWDX010000222.1:0-6979 GCA_043779675.1 Tenderia sp. (SeqCode) | reverse complement strand
GATGTTGGGATTGACGTCTGGGCGGAGCGGTAATATGGAGGGGCTGAGGGTTTGTTGCGACTCGCAACAAGCATTGAGGGCTGGCAGGTTGTTGGGACTCCCAACAAAGTTTGAAGACTGGGCGTTTGCTGTGAGTCGCAGCAAACACAGCAAACGTTCAGTGATGGGGTTGCTGTCACTGACAGTAGTCGAGTGTGATGCAGATTGATTACAGGGATGAGTAGGATGACATTGAAACAGACGATGGAGCGCTGCCGCAACGTTATTCAGGGTGGTGTGTTTTTGGTGAATGATGATAACCAAGGGGGTATTGATGGATGATAATCATAACCCTTTAAAAGGGCCCTTTAAGGGTAAGGGAGTGAACCGCCAAGTACTGCGTGAGCTGGAGAATGAACTGGAGTCAATTAAGGCGGAGATGAAAGAGGTGATGGCGCGATTTGATAAGACCTTTCATTTGCCGCGCCCCGTGAATCTTCGTTTATCGAGGACACGAACATATCCGATCTTGTGGTGGCGGATGATGGGGCGCAACGGTACGTTTATTCGTCTGTTCGATAGTGAGGCCGGCAAGGAGATATTGGCGCGTCTGTTGCCACGAACCATTAAGCTGCTGATGGATTTTGACAAGGAGCGTATCAGGTTGAATTGTCGGGCGGGCATGTTTGGTAATGCTGTCGAAGGGTATTTTCGCCGTGAACGGGATTTGGCTATTTTAGAGCAGTATGAGCAACGTATGGCACTCGAGCGTGATAGCACAGATGACGCTAAAACCACCGCCTAGAGGCGTGTGCCAAAGGGAACATAGGTGTTGGTACACGCAGCCCTAAAACCGTGTTGCGAGTCACCGCAAAATAGTGCCGTTGGATTTCTTATTTCTTACAGATTTTTCGTTAACCACGTGCCAGTCTGTTATTCACTGACATCTAACAACAGGAGATCTGCGATGACGGCGATTAGTGGACTGGTCCGGTTGGGGGCTAACCCTGAACTGAGGTTTGTGGGCAGTGGTGAGGATAAAAAACCTGTCTGCGAAATACGGGGGCGCTTCATCAATAGCAAGCTCGATAAAGCAACAGGCGATTGGAAAGATCAGGGGTTTTGGGCAACGGTAAATGTTTGGGGGCAGTGTGCCGAGCCTGCGGCAAAGATGTTTTCGAAAGGCGATCGTATTTATATCGACGGCACGATGGTCATGAACACCTGGCCCGACAAAGAGAATGAGGGTGAGGTGATTAGTGGTTTTAAAGTGGATACCAATTTTGCTGCACCCTATCTGCCGGATCTTGAACTGCTGAGATACAAACCACGCACTACTCAAAATAATTCCGCAGAGCAGTTTGATCAAGATGAAAATGTTCCGGACGGTACGGAAGCATAAGCAGTGTCACTATCAGCCGCCTGTACCAAGGAGAGTGATCGATGAGTAATCTGGTCATTGTTGAGTCCCCCAATAAGTGCAAGAAGATCCAAGGGTATCTGGGTCAGGGTTGGGTGGTGAAGGCGTCTTTGGGTCACGTCAGGGATCTGCCGGAAAAAGAGATGGGCGTTGATCTGGAGACATTTCGCCCATCTTATGTGGCAACCGAAAAAGGTAAAAAAGTGCTGGCCGGGCTTCGGGCCAGCGTCAAGGCCGCTGATGTTGTCTATTTGGCTATGGACCCGGATCGTGAAGGTGAAGCGATTGCCTGGCACCTGGCTGAGGCACTGAGCCTGAAAGGGGCTAAACGCATCACCTTCAATGAGATCACTCAATCGGCGGTGCAGAAGGCGATTGCACAGGCAGGTGAAATAGACCGGCATCGTGTGGCTGCACAGGAGTGCCGACGCATCCTGGATCGTCTGGTGGGGTATAGCGTCTCCCCTGCTCTCTCCAATGCCCATGGCAGTTGGTTGACCGCTGGGCGTGTGCAGTCGGTCGCCGTGCGCATTGTCGTTGAACGCGAACTGGCCATCCAAAATTTTAAACCAGAATCTTATGTCGAGGTGTTTCTGAATTTTTGGAGTGGTGACATTCACTGGCGTGCCCAATGGGTGCCAGGAAAACTACTGGCAAAAGACCAGAAACATTGGACCGACAAACCGTTTGCGCAGCGTGTTGCAGCGTTGAGGGACATGAACGTAGGGACTGTGAGTGAAAACAAACAGTCTCGCCGACCCCCGCCTCCGTTCATTACTTCATCATTGCAACAGGCTGCCTCTATCTCGCTTAAATTGTCGCCGAAGAGGTGTATGCAGGTCGCTCAAGCGCTCTTTGAGGAAGGGGTGATTACCTATCACCGTACCGACAATCCCAACCTCTCTGATGAGGGGATCGCAGATGTCATTGCGTGGCTGTCAGACAATGGCTATGGCGTGGCAGAGAAACCCAATCACTGGAAGGCCAAGGCGGGTGCTCAGGAGGGGCATGAGGCGATTCGACCCACATCGGTCAGTGATACACCTGATGCACTGGCACAGCGTTTAGCTCCAGACCTGTTGCAGGTGTACCGCCTGATCTGGTTGCGTGCGGTGGCCAGCCAGATGCAGGATGCCGTTTTCAACGTGACAAAGATCGATCTGGTTTCTCAGGATCTCATCGATGGCAGGGCCATGTCCTTTGTCGCTCAGGGGCGAACATTGTTGACTGAGGGGTGGATGGCACTGACAAGGGTGGATAGTGCCGAAGAGCAGACGACCGATGATGATCAGGATCAACTGCTGCCCAACATTGATCAGTCGGCACGCCTGACAGCGGAGCATGGCGAGGTGGTGAACAAACAGACCAAGCCTCCTGGTCGTTATACCGAGGCATCGTTGATCCGCAAACTTGAGAATGAGGGTATTGGCCGCCCCTCCACCTATGCGTCAATCATCGATAACATTCTTCATAGACATTATGTGGCGCTGGAGAAGCGCAAGCTCAAGGCGATGGATCTGGGGATGACGATCTATCGCGCACTGATCGATCGCTTCCAGTTCATGGAGCTGGAATACACACGAAACATTGAAACACAGCTGGATAGGATTGCTGTCGGCCAGGCCAGTTATCGTGAGGTGGTCAGTGGTGCCTACGCGCAATTGGCCTCTGAACTGGAGGTATTTAATGAGGCAGGCATTGCAGGTCAGCCGAAGCATCTCTGTACTGATTGTAATAAACCATTACGCCTGGTCCAGGGTAAATTTTGGGGTTGTTCCGGTTATCCAGAATGCAGTTACTCAGCCCCTGATGCAGAAGGGCGTCCCGGCGAACGGCGTGAACCAGTGACAAAATCGGTTGATACCAGCTACCCGTGTGGCTGCGGTCAGGGTTTTATGCGACGACGCCAGGGTGGCAAAGGCCATTTTTGGGGCTGTTCCCGCTACCCAAAATGCACCAATACTTTGCCGGATGACGCGGGTAAGCCTGGCCTGGCAGCGCCCGCAAAAGGTGCGTCTAGTAGCCCAAAGGTGGGGGATGCCTGTCCTGATTGCAAGGCTGGATCACTGATACGGCGCACCCTTGCTAAGGGTAAAAATGAGGGCAAAGATTTCCTCGGCTGTTCTGGATTCCCTAAATGCCAGTTCTTCGCGTGGCCATCATGAGCACCGTTGATAACGTGATACTGGACAAGGATGGCTTGCCCTTTGCTGACATTGTGGTGGCCAACCAGGTGGCGGTCGTGCTTTCACGTGAGACACGGGGGTTGTATGTCGTGGTGCGTCATGATGCGAATGGATATGGTCTGGTGCAGGAACGATCAGGTGGCGTTGTCTCTCAGTCATCTATGAAACAAGGGACGGTACTGCCAGCGGATGAAGCTGATTTTAATGAGATCCGGTTTCGGCCGGCCTGGCGTAGCCAGTTAGGTAGGATGGTCTCGATTCTGTTGGGCCTTGCGATATTTCTCTTTGCCGATCAACTGCTGGGTCTGCTCCAAATTGATCGATTATTGTTGCTGTTACAGAATCAAGGGCTAATAGGCAGTGCCTTCACATTAAGCGGCTACCTTTCCAACGGTGTCTCTTTGATCGGCCTAGGGTTTGCCGGCGTTGCGGTGCTGAGTGCCGGGTTCTTTATTTACAGCCATGACTACTTCATCGGTCCACGCGGTATCGAGGAAAACGAAGGTATTTACTCAAAAGATCAGCGGCGCATTGAGTTCAAACACATTCGTGGCGTGAATCTGCGTCAGAGTATTGTTGAACGGTTATTGGGGATTGGTACGCTGGATGTGGCCACCTCCGGTGGCGAGGAGTCTGAGGTACGTTTTGTGGGTATATCTAATCCAAAGCGGTGTATGGCCATCCTGCGGGAGCGGTTAAAGGCATTAGCATAAACCTAAAGAATGAAGCCCCCACTCGGAGATGATTGTCATCTGAAAAAGATCCGGATAAATCGAGTCTTTCAAGAAGCCCGTACCCGCCAAACACTGAAGCAAATGATATATGGCAGCCTATGATTAATGATTTCGTCTACCCCAATGATTTTATATTGTCCTTGGTACTCCACGAGTTATTATTGAAATATAATAAGTATGACGGGCGGTTTGCTACCATTGCATAACGAGTAAATATATATGAATGAAGGGTTTGTTATTGAAGTAAATGGGGATAGTTGCCGGATAATTAAACCCAAAAATCGGCGACAAGAAGATTTGTTGTGGCAACTGCCCAGAGAAGCATGGATACAAATACGGTCTATACATCCATTTAAAAATATGATCCCTACTAACTACAATGCAATGATATATGGATCCTATGTCAGCCGAGTGGCGGTTGTATTTTATAATTTCCATGAAATGATCCGTGAGGGAATACGGATAACCGAATTTATTTGGAATCTGGATTCCATTAACGGAGAACAAGAGACGTGGAGTGAATGGGCACAATGGTTTGCCCGCATCATTGGCGTTACTCTGATGGATAAAAGTAGTTTTGATAGACCAGGTTACCGCTACCCATTGTGTTGGCTAGAGGCATCAGAAACTGTTAAGAGTTAATGTCCGGCAGCCTGGTGGTAACCAAGACGCTGAAAAGCAAGCGGCAGGGCCGTCGCCCAAGAACGAAGCGGATCAGTGATCCAGAGATCGCAGAGGTTGAAATCCCTCTTGTAATAATGAGCTTCCGTAACGGCGCGGTTAAATGAGATGGGAAGAGAGACGAACCCTGCAAGCCGGTATAGAATCCGGTCCGGAAACCATATTGAATTGTCAAGTAATATTTGCTATATTCAAAAGTATACAGTGCCTGTCACACAGGTGCCTGTTGATCGCTTCGAGAATTGTGAAATAAGCGACAGCCTATCAAGGCTCAATTCATCCCATCGGGAGTCCCCCGATGGTGGCCTCTCGATGGTTTTTATCATCATGTAAAGGAGGCCACTACGGTGAAATTTAACCTGCGTCAAAAAGAGGCTTTTGCTAAAGTTTTAGAGACTATCGGCACCGCTAATATTGTAGCAATTTTGGTGGGTTCGTTTGTTGACTCTAACGTGTCGCTGGTTCAAGGTATCGCACTGTTGGTAATGTCCGTTGCGTTTATCGCGTACGCAACTTTTCTGCGTAGAGGAGATGAATAAATGGACCCCATTATTGCTTATGCACTAATTGGCACCATTGTCGGTGGTTTGTTGACATGGTACATCCATAAAAACAGCGACACTAGCAGCAAGCATAACAAGAAGTAACCTGCACTCACCGCACACGCGGAATAGCTTATCCAATAACCAATTCTGGTTATCCACTCACCCACTGGGGAACACATCCCCCATGGGATCGTTGTTTCTCCAATGTGGGTTTTTTAGCTCTATCACAAAGGAGAAATACCATGAGTAACCCTAGCAACAATCAAAACAATCAAGACGACAAGTATTTTGATCTCCACACCAGGGGTATTGGCTACCTGAACCGGGTGCGTACTGTTAATCCTGATAAAGGTGATTCGTATGTATCGGTCTCTATCGCAGCTCTCCATGGCCGTTCCGACAACCCATCGTATTCGTATTTTGATACACGGGTGGTGAGCGGTGATGCACTTGAATTTATCAAAGCGCATAAAGAGGTGATCAATGATCGTGACAGTAAGGTGCTGGTGCGGTTTAAGGTCGGTGATGGTGAAGCCACCTCCTACGAAGTCAAATCCGGTGACAATAAAGGCAGTCGGAATCACATCATCAAATCCCGATTGCTGCAAATCACCTGGGCCTCGATTAACGGTGAGGTTGTCCTGAATATGGCTGGGCATGAAGGCGGCAATGAGTTTCCAGACAATGCAGAGCGGTCATCCGCACCTGCATCAACTGGGAATGACACACCCGCCGATACACCTGCTCAACCAGCTGCGTCTCAGGATGCTGGGCTTGCCGAGGTTGTGAAACTGGATCGTAACGACCCAGACTTTGTGACGCGGAGAGCACAGCTTAAAGAGTCCGGTTATAAGTGGGACAAAGACGAAATGGTATGGCGTCGTCAGGCGGCATAATCTAATCGTTTTACCAGGCGGTGATTGTCCACGGGGTGTAAACCGTGGGCAATCCTCCCTTTTCTGTATTTCATGCGATATACTGCCGCTACTGAAGCCACCGAGTGGCACCAGTAGCGTAGGTCGTGGATCATGGAATACCTTCCCGGCCTGTTGATCAGGTTGTGGTCCAGCGTGCGTATGTGTGAGTCACTCCCTACCTACTGTTGCGACTCCGATCCAACATACGTCTTTATGTCTCAACTGCGAAGGCTCTACCCTGAACGATACTTCGGTATCATTGAGGGTAGGGTCTTCGCGGTCCTAATCTTCTTCTGCCCTCCTCTGGGCACTCCTTATCTCCTCATCGGCTACGTGGCCGAGAAAACACGCGCCCTTTGTGCGGCCTCCGAATAAGTCCGTGCGCTGGATGATAATGATCCTCACGCTCTTTTTATCAGGATCAGGCGATTCCAGAATTGATGGGAATCGTGAGAGCGGTATCAAATGTGTTAAATGGCAAGCCAAGGCACCTAATATGCAGGCTTGTAACTGACGT
>JAYWDX010000221.1:0-12377 GCA_043779675.1 Tenderia sp. (SeqCode) | reverse complement strand
CTCCCAATAGGGTTTTGGCTCAACAAAAAAGAGGTGATTTCCTGGGCGTTTGAAGCTGTATTTGCTTTGAAAAGCAGAAAATAGCTTCCCCTCTCGATCCTTGACCTTCACTGCCTTGAGGGCTGGGAGCAGATCCTGCGCCTGCCCTGCAACCACAACGCCGTAGCGAATGGGCCTTTCCATCGGCATGCCAATACCTTCAAAGGGGTGCCAGAACTGCAACTGGAGATCCACGCTGCGCGGCTCAGTCTGCATCACCATGTCATCGGAGGGGATGATCATCTGAAAATGGGCCAACGCACTTCCACTCATGAGCGCCAACGTCAGGCACACCCCGTGTATCTTTAGAGATAACCTCATTTATTCAACTCCTTAATTTTTAAAACGTTGAATGTAACGCCAACCGGAATGAGCGCGACTCCATCGGATGAAAATGGATGTCAGGTGTGCCGACGCCGTCATTAGGCTCACCCGGCAGGCGGGAGTTGTAATAGTAGTCAATCGCGCTGGCTTTTTTATCCAGCATATTGAATGCTTCCAGTGAGATCTGCGTAGCCTTGGTCATCTTGTAGCCCACCTGACCATTGACAACCGTTGTACTGTTGGAGCGAACGCTATTGTTCTCTATCAACGCACGTGGACCAAAATAACGCAGATGGGCGCTGCCAAACCAGGGGCCCACGTTATCAACCAAGGCGCCCAATGAAGCCACCCCCTCCACTGCGCCGGGAATATAGTCACCCGCCGGATCAGAGTCTTTGAACCGCGCTCTGGCGTAGGCAACATCACCATCCAACGTCAACCATGGGGTCGGGGTATAAAAATTAGTCCACTCAAAACCTGTGCGACGGCTGGCACGACCCGCCTCGGTGGTACCCGCATCGCCCACGAAGAGCAGCTCTGAATCGAAGTCCAACTGGTAGAGGGTGAAGGTACTTTGTAGCTTTGGCACGATAGCGGTTCGCAGTCCAGCCTCATATCCCGTGGTACGGACCAGCGACGTGACCTTGTCTACAGGGTCGCCACTCTTGGGATCAACGGTGATAGTGGTGCCACGGGCATCATTACTACGGAAACCGCCGCCCGCATTCAGGTAGTACTCGGTCTTGGCCCAGGGACCAAAAATCATCGACAACTTCGGACTGGCAATGCTGTCGGTCTGAGTGCCCGAGTTGGCCGGGTTGTCGCTATCAACATTGAAGCTGAAAAAATCTGCACGCACACCAGTGATAGTGCGGAACTTGTCACTCCAGCGCAGACTGTTTTGGCCGTATATCCCGGTGCTGCGTTCGGCAATTTGATCCTCACGTGTTGCTGATAAAAACTGCTGTTTTTCGGTGTTTAGCAGGGCATTGGAGATGTTGTCGTTTTGGAATTGCAGGCCTACGCTATTCTCCATCTCGCGGCCACCCCATTGCGTCAACCAGGCATGACTGGCATTAAACCCTGTTGTCGTGCGGTTATCATATTGCGAGAACTGGTCCCCCTGCACCGGATTATCCAGGAAGTAGGTGAAGTTCGAGAATAGCTCTGTTTTTTGGCGGATGACATAGGCGTTGGCCTTGGTGATAGCGTCGCCCTGGGCTGCCTGCCAGGCGCCAGAGAGACTGTAGCGAGAGGCCTTGCCACCATCTGTGGGATCGATCACCCCCCAACGTGAAAGGGCGCCTTTATCCACAGCACGTTTGGGAATCTGGTCGGTGGCGCGCCAGCGGTCAGGGCTATAGGCCATGGCGGTGATATTAAATTTGTTCTGCCCCCTATCCTCGCTATAACGGACCACCGCGTTGACCTTGCGATATTCATCAGGAATGGTGAAAGGGCCATCATTGCGCATCACCTCCAGGGCATAGAGCAGATTACCGTCCCCCATCTTGGGTGAATCGGCAACCAGAGCCCGCCGATAGCCATTCTGGCCCACGCCTAATTCGACAATTCCATGGTCAAGGGTATCGACGTAGCCGACATTCACAGCGCCTGCGGAGGAGAAGTCTCCCTCATCGGCAGCATAGGGACCCTTTTTGTACTGCAGCCCGCTGGCCAGCTCAGGAATGAGGAAATTCAGATCGGTCCACCCCTGTCCATGACCATGGCTACGCTGGTTGACCAGCATGCCATCCACCGTGGTACGCAGATCGGTACCATGGTCGAGGTTGATACCGCGCAGATAGTATTGGTTGGCCTTACCCTCACCACTATGCTGGGAGACAATCAGGCCAGGGGTGGTCTCCAGTAACTCTCCGGGGCGATAGACCGTGCGGGCATCGAGCTGTTCCTTCAGAACAGTCCCTTCGTTGGCGGAATCGGCGGTGCCAATCAAACCCTCGGCAGTAGATTCCACCTCCACGGTCTCCAACGTGGGGACGCCGCCAGCATGAACCGCAATCAGCGGCAATCCCAGTCCCGCCAGTGTTAATGAAACTCCCTTGATACAGGACCAAACCTGACGTCCACTCTTGCTCTTCTTCATTCTTAAAATATCCTCTTCTAAGATTGCGCTAACGAACCAGAACCGCGCGCGTGTTACTAAAATTTAAATAGTAACACTGGGCCTATTGTTTAACCAGAGGAAGAACCACCGCTTCAGGATCGGTGATAAAGGAGAGTTTGCTGATCCCGGCGTTTTGTACGAGGGCCATAATCCGCACCACCTGCTGATAGGGCAACTCACCATCTGCCCGCAACTCCACCGTCGGCTGCTCGCCAGCCGTGACCCGCTGCTGCAACTGACTCTGCAAGTAGGCCTCGGTAATGGGCAGGGCATCCAGATAGATCTGACCATCCCGCGTCAAACTAATCGAGAGCGGATGTTGCGTGGAGGCCGCCTGAACATTGGTCTTGGGCAAATTTAGTTTTATCTGATGAGTCAGCAGTGGCGCGGTGATGATAAACATCACCAGTAGCACCAACATAACGTCCACCAGTGGCGTGACGTTGATTTCGCGCATGAGCTGCGGCCCACCGCCATGATCCAGCTGCCCGAATGACATTAGTTGCTCTCCTTGGCTCTCTTGTCGGACTCTACTATCTGATGCATAGCCCGCTCTGAAGCCAGATGCGCCAGCAAATCATAGGCAAAACTGTCCAGTGTGTTACTAAACACCTTTAGGCGGCGCAAAAAGCTGTTATAGGCCACCACGGCCGGAACCGCACAACCTATGCCGGCGGCAGTAGCAATCAGCGCCTCCCCTATTGGACCCGCGACGACGCTAAGCTCCGTCGAGCCAGAGGCGGAGATGCTCTGCAGCGCGGCCATCATGCCGATCACTGTTCCGAACAGCCCGATAAAGGGCGCCGTATTACCAATGGTGGCAAGCGTTCCCAATCCAGCCTCGTAGTGAGTGAGCTGATCCTGAATCGATTGTCGTAGTGAGCGGGTTAGTGTATCGGGCAGACTTCCAGCCATCCCTGCCGCCCCCTGATGGCTATGGGATTGATAGTGGCGCAAGGCATCCAGACCGCTTACGGTCAGTTTCGCCAGCGGCCCCTGTAATGATGTACTGCTGTAAATGAGCCACTGCACTGCATCCTGACTCTCCCAAAACTGCTTGGCGTAAATGGTGTTGGCACGTTTGGCTCGTGTCAGCTCAAGCGCCTTATAAACAATCATGCCCCAAGTCAGCAGCGAGAGTGCTAGCAGCACAGCAAGTACACCAAAAGCAATCGGGTCCGAATGCCCCAGATCGAACCATGGGTTCGGCGTACTCGCAATAACAGATGGACTACTCATAAATTTCCTCTTTTGAAAAATAGCGATACAAAACCAGTCTTCCCTTATCGCAAACTAAAACGAACCGGGACATCCACAACGCCACTAACAGGGCGCTCCCCTTGTCGCGCCGGGACAAACGTCCATTGCTGGCTCACAACATCCAAAGCCGATTTATCCAAAATAGAACTTCCAGAACTGATGAGAACCTGCACATCCTGCGGTTTACCATGGGAATCAACTTTAACCCGCAAAATAACCAGCCCCTCCAGGCCCATGCGACGGGCAGATGCCGGATAGACGGGTTTTGGATTATTGAGATACGCGGCATTAAATCCAGGAGCAGAGACAGTCTCAGGTTTGAGCTCTGATGCTTGCGGCGGCACTGGGGTTGGCTCCGGTTGCTCGGCTAACGTCACCGCCGCGGGCACGGGTGGCAAGAGGTTGGGCTCAGAAATGGGAATCGATTTTGATCCCTGCTCCACAACTCTTTCCGAGGGAGAGGCGGAATGCGCAACTGGCAAGGGGTGTGGCTTCGGTGAAGGGGCAACAACTGGCCTCACTTTGGGCGGGGTCGGCGGGGTAGTCACAGCCACGGGCACAACCGGCGTTGGCGTTGGCGTTGGCGCCACCAGATTAACCTCAATACGCTGTTTGGGCTGAGGCAACAATTGAGATGAGGGTTTAGCCAGCAAGAACCAGAGGAGCAATCCATGAATAATAATGGCGGCAGCCACCGCGTATAACACCAATCGCCGCCGCCCCTCGCAGACCATCAAAGATGTCGGCGCGATTGCAGCGCCATCACGCGGCATGGCCGTTTAACTCCAGATAGCAGCAGTTTTTGAGCGGTTTGATCATCGGCACGACTATAACCTGTCGTGCCACGTACTTCAATTATGTGACATACCTTCTCGCGCCTCACGGGGCGCTCGGTTTTACAGAACGCTAGAATCGTCATCATGTCCATGACCACCATGATGATGACCACCTTTGGTCGGAATAGCATTGCCAGTTGTGGTCATGGTTAGTTTGCCGTGCTTCACCCCACGCGTGCTCACCAATTGATCGGCAAACTGTTTGAGCAGATGACCTTTACCTTGTACTACCAGCACCTCAAGACAGTTATGATGATCAAGATGGATATGCAGCACAGATTTAATATCACCTGTAAAGGAGTGTTGCAAATGGGTCAAGGTCGATGACAGCTCCCTGGTATGGTGATCGTATACGATGGTAATAGTCCCCACCGTCTCCTCATCTGACTCCCACTCTTCAGCCACTATATGGTCCCGGATCAAATCACGAATCGCCTCTGAACGACTCGCATATCCTTTTTTCTCAATCTCCACATCAAAGCGTTTAAGCAGTTCATCCTCAATGGAAACCCCAAAACGAACCAATTCACTCATCTCTTACCTCATACAATAAAAATCAGAAAGCCAAATTAAACATTCGATACATGGTTTTTAACTCTCATATAACCGATACAAAACAGTGAGTTAAAAATCCATACTAAAACACTTAACTATTTTAAAAAGCTGTAGTATGTTTATCACGCGTTACCATTTTGGAGCGCACAAGCCTAAAACAAAAATATTTCTGGAGAAGACCATGTCAAATACTACACGCAAGGCTGCAAACGATACCGATCTGATGATACTCATCCCCCTGGCCTGCATCATTTCTGTTGTTGCTTTTGTTGCAAGCACACTCGCCAGCTAAACAGACAGAGCACCCACCAACGGAGCCCATGCAGCAATGCATGGGCTTTTTTATGGCTCCAGCCTTAGTTTCATCGATCAACTGGCGCTATACTACCCCCCCCCACGCCACCCATTCAGGAGTCTCTAGTGACTGAATTTATTGTCAATTATGGCATGTTCTTAGCCAAAACAATCACATTGGTCTTAGCCGTCATGTTATCGATAGGCGGCACTATCCTGCTGGCTACTCATGGACGAAACGCAGGCAAAGAACGGCTAGAGATAAAAAAAATAAATGACAAGTACGAGCAGATGGCCGAAACCGTCAAAGCCGCCATCCTTTCAAAGGATGAACTTAAAAAAGAGATCAAGGCCGATAAGCAGCAAAAAAAAGTAACCGCTTCAGAGCTAAAAAAGGGCATAACCCAAAAACCTAAACGAATATTTGTCATCAACTTTGATGGTGACATTAAAGCATCCGCGCTTGCCTCGTTGCGTGAAGAGATCACAGCGATATTGACGGTGGCAACTGCGGAAGATGAGGTTTTTTTACGCCTGCAAAGTGGCGGTGGACTGGTACACGCTTATGGTCTGGCCGCCTCCCAGCTGATGAGAATAAAAGATAAAAAAATACCACTCACCATCTGTGTCGATGCTATTGCCGCCAGTGGTGGCTACATGATGGCATGCGTGGCAGACAAAATAATCGCCGCCCCTTTCGCCATTATCGGATCAATCGGAGTCATCGCGCAGCTCCCCAACTTCCATAAATTACTAAAAAAACATGATATCGATTTCGAACAAGTCACCGCAGGCGAGTTCAAACGCACCATTACAATGTTTGGTGAAAACACCGACAAAACCCGCCAAAAATTCAAAGACGAGCTGGAAGAGGTGCATGTTTTATTTAAACAATTTATTCAGCAACATCGCCCGATTGTCGAAATTGATCGTATCTCCACCGGTGAGCACTGGCTTGCGGTTCGCGCCCTGGAGCTCAACCTCGTTGATGAACTTAAAACAAGTGATGATTACCTACTGGAAAACAGCCACCATAAAGAGTTGTTTGAGGTTTGTTACAATATCAAGCAATCACTCGGAGTAAGGCTAGGATGGTTTATTCAGAACAATATAAATAAGGTTTTTCACGCACGTTCCTTGCGCTAAACACGACCAATACTTTTTAAATATGCATTTAAAATAAATCTTATATAAATTCCATTACTCCTCCGATGGAAATTGACCACAAGAATTTCATTCAATGTTAATTATTTATTTAAATCATTGGAAAACCACAATTCGTGTGCCAGACTGAACTGCTGACGGGGTCGGTATGCTTTACCTTGCCCATCAAACCAAACAAGGAGAGTGGGGCATGAGAATATCTACAAAAGGGCGCTACGCCATTACGGCGATGCTAGATTTAGCATTAAATGCCAAGGATGGCCGCAAGGTAACACTTTCTGATATCTCAGAATTCCAGGGTATCTCCCTGTCATACTTAGAGCAGCTATTTGCGCGACTGCGGCACGCCAAACTAGTACAAGGAACTCGAGGTCCTGGTGGCGGCTATCGCCTGGCACGAGCGGCCCACGAAATTTCTATTACCGACATTGTCATTGCCGTTGATGAAAAATTCGGCCAAGGTACGCCGCTTAATCAAGTTGATATCCGTCATCAAAGAACCCAAGAACTATGGGACGTACTAAGCAATCAAATTCAAGAGTATCTTGAAGGTGTCACCCTAAAGGCACTCGTTGATCATGAAAAGGGCACCCCTCCATCTATCGACAACAAAGACAACAAAGACAACAAAGACAACAAAGACAACAAATGGAGCGAACCCATACTGAAGCGCTCTGGTTATAGAAACATCTAATCCCTTACACAAGACAAGCAAGGGGCTGCCATTATCGTCAGCCCTTTTTCCATTTGTAGCATTGGCTACACATTTTAGCGACACCAGACAACACCCATGCGGCACGGCTCTATCATTCATCATGGCGCCAGTGACGATGGTGTTACCGAAATCACACAGGAACCTTCCAACCGCGCACTCTATTTTGGCAGCCATGCCAAACAGAGCGAAATGGATATGTCGCAACCAGAAAAGATAGTACTCGCTTATACCCAGGCGATGATGGCCGGACTACTCTTTCTTCCTACCCCAAAATCGGTGCTTTTGATAGGTCTTGGCGGCGGCTCCTTAGTCAGATTTCTACTACACCACTTCCAGCATTGCCAAATTGATGTCGTCGAATTTCGTGCCGATGTTGTCAAACTGGCCTATCGCTATTTCTCACTACCGAATGATAGTCGACTTCACATCACGATTAATGATGGCATGGAGTTTCTGCTATCACATCCGAACAGAGAGAAAAAATATGATCTGGTATTGATTGATGCCTTTGATCATAACGGCACTGCAAAGTCCATCAAATCGATCCGTTTTTTTAAGGCCTGTCACGCCGCCATGCATGAAGGAAGCATAATGGCGATCAATTTATGGGATAACCAAAAAGATCAATACGCTGAGACAATATCCAATATCGAATCGGCCTTTAACAACCATGTATTAAATATGCCAGTGAAAGATAGAGGGAATATTATTACGTTTGCAACTCATTCACGAGAATGCTTTGCATCATTCAAAGCACTTAAACCTGTTGCAGAAGCGCTAGAGCGGCAACTTGAGCTACCCTTTGGCACTTATTTGCGTGAGATACGCCGCCACAATCGCTGGCGAGTGCTGGCCAGGTTATTTTGATCACTGTGGCTTGACGTAAGCCTGCCCGGACTTTTCATGAGGTACGCTGTGGCAACGTTCACATGTCCAAAGACTGAAAGATACCTTGTCATGGCAACGACCGCAAAACTCTCCCTTGAGGATTTTTTCCATTGAAACCGGGTTAGCCCCAGCCTGAGGTACAAAGATCTTTGGATGGCAGTTATTGCAGGTCAACCACTGCGTATGCGCCAAGTGAGGAAACCGCACATTAGGCATGTTAGCCGTCCGTTTCATGATGATATCCATATCAATTTCTATCATGATTTCACCGTCATACTCTCCACCATTAAGACTGCGGCGTGGCGTTACCTTTTTATCACGGATAGATTGAACCCAATCTATTTGGCCACGACGATCCATCGGAAAATCAATCATCGACTCGCCCGGCTCCTGTAGAATTTTGATGGCATCATTCTCTGGGTCGTGAATACCATCCTCGGCCAGACGTTTTGTCGTATAAGTTTCGGCCTGGGCCAAAGTTATTCCCACAACAACGAGTAACAGTATGATAAAACTACGCCGCATAAATAAGTCCTGATGGTAATGAGAAACACTGATAGCAAAGCACCAAAGATCATAACCTTACGAATTTTTTAACGCAAAGACAAGTATTTCACCTAGGGAGTTAGGCCCTCCCTCCCCTATCACTTATAATGGACGCTCTAATTTCAGACAGGGTTGAGCTTTATGTTACGCAGTTATGCACTCCTGATGTACTTCCTAATGTCTATAGCCACATCAAGCTATGCCACAGAGACATCGCTCTCTCCTGCACAGATCAAAGCCATAAATCAAAAGGCGGCAACTGGTGATTTGCAAGCCCGACTGGATTTAGCTGATCGCTACTACAAAGGTGATGGTCTGACGCAGGATTACACGCAGGCGGCACACTGGTATAAAAAGCTGGCGGAGACTGGCGTCGCCAATGCCCAGCTCACATTGGGGCTGATGCATGCCAAAGGGGAAGGCGTCAAAAGAAATGATGTGGAAGCAGTACGCTGGCTGACACAAGCGGCTGAACAACGTATGCCGATGGCGCAATACCTGTTAGGCGTTGCTCATGCAGAGGGGCATGGCGTGAAGCCGGACCTCATCAAGGCCTACATGTGGTTTGAGATCGCCGCCGCAATGGACAATCAGAATGCCATTAGCGCCCGCCAAGCGCTGATCAAAAAACTAACGGCAAATGATATTGAGGTGGGCGATAAACTGGCAACCGATTGGTGGTTGCGTTTCCACAATTAGCGCCGAACTATCAGGGATTGAGTATTATCCACTTTGGCTGAGTACATCGCCTCAAGCTCAACCACTTCGTGCTTGGCTTTTTCGTTGCCAAGCTGTTGCGCCATGCGAAACCACTTCAATGCCTGGCTATAATCTTGCGCTACGCCCCAGCCATTACGGTAAAGGGTTGCCAAATAATACTGAGCATCCGCATCACCTTGACGAGCAGCGGCTGAAAACCACTCGGCCGCCTTATTTAGATCCTTACTAACACCATCACCAGTAAGATAGAGCAGACCAAGATTAAACTGTGCGGTCAGCTCACCTTCCAGTGTAGCCAATCGATACCACTCGGCCGCCTGAGCCATATCCACTGCCACTCCCAACCCTTTTTGATACATATATCCAAGACTGCTCTGCGCTTTTGCATATCCCTGCCGTGCGGCATTCTGATACCACATTAAGGCGCGATCATAATCGCGTTCCACACCGCTACCTAAACGATACATCAACGCTAGATTTGTCTGGGCGACAACATGTCCCTGGGTAGCAGCCTTGTAAAACCACTCAAACGCCTTACTGGCGTCAGCCTCAACCCCCTCTCCATTCAGATACATTAAACCTAGGCTCAACTGAGCATCTGGATGCGACTGGGCGGCGGCCTTCATCAACCACATTTGTGCCAACTCATAATCCTGGGCCAGACCATCGCCTTTTTTGTACATAAAACCCAAACTATACTGGGCAAAGCTGTAATCCTGTTCAGCAGCCAATCTGTACCAACGTTGCGCTTCCGCGTAACTTTTGACCACGCCATCACCGTAGTAATGTATGTCCCCAAGCGCATACTGCGCTGCAGCCAAACCGTTATCTGCCGCCTTGCGCAACCACTTTAGAGCCAGCCAACTATCCTGCGCCACGCCCTCGCCTTTGCTGTACATATAACCAAGGCTGAACTGGGCATAGGCAAAATCCTGCACAGCAGCCTTGCGATACCATGCCGCTGCCTGACTAAAGTCCTGAGCGGTTTTTTCACCATAATAATAGATATCCCCAAGCTCACTCTGCTGGGCAGGACTCGTCACAAACTTAAACTGACTAACGTTACAGGCGGAGGAGAGCGAGTCCATCTGTCCCGGCTGCCACTCGATGCAATTCAGATCTATGATCGGCATGCTGAGTTGCTCAGTACGATTATCCACTGCCGCCAAGACATCACCTGTGCAAAACAACAATGCTGGTAACGTAGCTGCAATTAGCTTCTGGACATGCCGCAGATTCATAATGAACTCCACTCAACTCTCTAACTCTCTATACAGACACTCTAGAAGGACGGATTGCCGTACAACTGGAGGAAACAATAATAACGACAGAGGAACTCAAAAGTGCCTACTTTCTATAGCGGTACTGGGCGGATTTTCTTTATTAAAAATAATGACGACACCCCACTAAAACCGCCACTATTAGTGCCGATGAAAAAAACGTTACGGCCATTAGCTAATGAATTTTAAAGAAAAACGGCAAGACGCATGGACAGATGGAAACTCCCGAAACAAAACAGCACATACGTGACACCCATTTCTTATAATAATCAAGGCGGCATGTAACAAGCCGGGAAGAGAATGGTTATTCCGTACAGAGCTGCCAGCCATGAAGAAACACTTGAAATTAGCTGACTTAGCAAAAAACCACCAAATGGTGGATTTAAAACGATTCAACCCCGCACCGGGGTCCAAGCAGCCGGTGTGCCGCCACAAAAAAAATGGCCACCGCCTCTTCCGAGACGGCAGCCTGTACGTCACAACCCAGAGATAAAAAACTAACGAATCGCACCAGCCTCCATGCCCATCACTTTGACAAAAGTCTCGGCCATCACCACACCAAAACGTTCCGCAAACTGCTGCAAGGGGTCAGGCCTAACGGTGTAGTCAACAATACTTTCTTCACCAATGACATCACGCGCAACGTAACTGGCACTGCCCAAAGCGTCCGCCAATCCCATCTCAATTGCCTGTTCGCCTGTCCATACCAGGCCGGTGAACAGATCATCATTCTCCTTCAGGCGATCACCACGCCCCGCTTTCACAGTGGCTATGAACTGCTGATGGATATTATCGAGCATGCCGTGAATGTGATTGGCATCGCTCTCCTTCAGTGGTGAAAAGGGGTCCAAGAAGCCTTTGCTCTCGCCCGCTGTCATCATCCGGCGCTCAACACCAAGTTTGCCCATGGCATCCACAAAACCAAAACTACCCATCACCACCCCGATAGAACCGACAATACTGGCCTTGTCGACATAGATTTTATCTGCGGCTACCGCCACATAATATCCTCCTGAAGCACAGAGATCAGTCACTACAGCGTAAAGCGGAATATTGGGATGGATACCACGCAACCGCTTGATCTCATCATTGATATACCCTGACTGAACCGGACTACCACCTGGACTATTGATACGCACAATCACCCCGGCAGTGTGTTTGTTCTCAAAGGCATCGCGCAGACTGGCGACAATATTGTCAGCACTGGCCTCGCTACTGTCCGAAATTTCCCCTTGTAACTCAATCAACGCCGTATGTTTTTTGCTGATACCCATGCCAGAACCATCCTGCCCAGGAAACAACATCACCACCACAACTAGCAGATAGACAACCATAAAGAGCTTAAAGAAGATACCCCAACGCCGCGCACGCCGCTGTTCAGTTAAGGCCCCCATGGTCAGCTTAGTGATCAACTCTTTCTCCCAGTTCGGATCTTTCTGCTCCTTCACCTGTGGGCCCTGAGTCCAGGCATCTTTCACCTGACCATTGTTATCGTGATCTGTCATGTTGTTTCCATTGATTGTGAATGGTGAGATCGTGTCGCTACCTCGTGACCAATTTATGGCGTCCATGCCATAAATTGACTCGCTTACGCGACAGCTGATTCCTTTTGCCCGGACCGTCCTGCG
>JAYWDX010000220.1:0-22337 GCA_043779675.1 Tenderia sp. (SeqCode) | reverse complement strand
CGTTACAACACCATGGATATGCTGCCCAACTGGTCCCTGAGTTACGCCCCGCAGCACTACGTCAACGATAACTACTCGCTCGGTCTGCTCACCAAGTACCGGCGTGACTTTGCGCCGCAGCGCACCCGTATGATTGTTGGTCTTGATCTTGATTATAGCCCCGGCAGTTACAACGAGCGGCAGCTCAGCGTCACCAAGGTAGGCAATGTCTACACCAGCTACACCAAAGGGGCGACCACCTATGATTACGATGTCAGCTTTACCGGTCTCTCTCCCTACATCCATGCCGAGACCTCGCCCAGCGACAAACTGCGCCTGAATGCCGGCCTGCGCCTCGACTACATCGCCTATGACTACGACAATAAACTGGGTCTGCAAGCCACCGGCTCCAAGCGTCGTCCCGAGAGCACCACGGTGGAGTATGACCACCTCAGTCCAAAATTAGGGGCCACCTATGCCTTCAGCGATGCGCTCAACGGCTTTGCCTCCTACCGCAACAGCTTCCGTGCGCCGAGCCAGGGGCAGCTCTTCCGTCAGGGGCAGGCGGTCAACACGGTCAATCTCAAACCGGTAGATGCCGACAGCTTTGAGCTGGGCATGCGCGGCAAGGCTGGGGTGCAGAGTGGTTACGAGCTCTCGCTCTATCACATGACAAAAAAGGACGACATCGTCAGCTACACCAGCACCGTCGATGGTAGTCGCGAAACCCAGAACGCCGGTAAAACACTGCACCGTGGCATCGAACTTGGCTTTGATACCGCGCTGGCCGCCACGGTTCAGCTCGACATCAGCTACAGCTACGCCAAACATACCTACGAGCAGTGGAGCCCTAAGACCGGCATCAGCTACAACGGCAACGAGATGAGTTCCGCGCCACGGCAGATCGGCGATGTGCGTCTGGCCTGGCGTCCTGAGGCATTGAACGGCGGTCGTGTGGAATTCAACTGGGTCCACCTCGGCAGCTACTGGCTCGACGATGAAAGTACCCATAGCTATGAAGGCCACGACCTCTATCACCTGCGCGCCAACTATGTGTTGAACAAGCAGCTAGAACTGTTTGGCCGTATCGAAAATCTCACCGACGAGCGTTACGCCACCAGTGCCCGTTACACCCAGGCGCGTGGCGAGGAGTTTGCCCCCGGTCTGCCGCGCACTCTTTATGCCGGCCTCCGTTATCACTGGGAGTAACCGATGAGCACAGTCGTTCGTAACGGCTGGCTGATGGGGGTGTTGGCACTGCTGACGCTCCCTTTGTCAGTGTATGGTCAACAACACTCCCACCCGCATAGTGCGGTGCCGCAAGAGGTGGAGGTGAGTGGTCCGCCTACGCTGCAAACAGCGCGTGTGGCCACCGCCACTTTTGATCACAAGGGGCGTCTGTGGCTGGTGTGGGCTCATGGTGATCATCTCTATGTGAATCACTCCGATGATCTGGGTGAAACCTTCAGCACACCGGTCGTGGTCAATGAGGCGGCGCAGAAGATCAAGCAGAATGGCGAATCGCGCCCTTTGATCGCCGTGGATGGTGAAGGGCGTGTTTACGTCGCCTGGTCGCAGGCGCTGCCTAAACGCTTTACGGGCCACATCCGTTTCAGCCGGTCGCTCGATGGTGGCGAACACTTCTCCGCACCTGTGATTGTCAACGACAACCAGGAGATGATCGGTCATAGCTTTGTCTCCATGGCGCTCGACAGCCGCGACACGTTGCATCTAACGTGGCTCGACAGTCGCGACGCCAATGCGGCAAAGGAGCAGAACCTCTCCTTTGAAGGCTCATCGCTCTACTACGCCAGCTCTACCGATCATGGTGCTAATTTTAGTGTCAATCGCAAACTGGCGGACCACACCTGCCAGTGCTGCCGCATTGCCCTGATGCTGGATGAGAAGCAGCAGCCCGTGGCGCTGTGGCGTCACATCTATGACAATAAAGAGGGTGAAAAGGGCAGCCGTGACCATGCGCTGATCAGGCTCGACAGCGATGGCGAGACCAGTGAGATGCAGCGCGTCAGTTTTGAAAACTGGCAGGTTGAGAGCTGTCCGCATCACGGGCCAACGTTAGCCATCGCTGCTGATGGCCGCTACCACATGGCCTGGTTCAACCAGCAGCAGGATAAGCCGGGGCTCTACTACGCCTGGTCTGACGATCAGGGCAGAACCGTTTCAAAGGTTTACCGTTTCAGTGGCGATGATGATCAATCCCAGCACCCCTATCTGTTGGCGGTAAAGGGGCATCTCTACATGGTGTGGAAGAGTTTTGATGGCCAGCAGAGCCACACCCATCTGATCGAATCACAGGATCGCGGCCAGAGTTGGAGCAAGCCAATAGTGGTTGCCAGCAGCGTTGGGCAGTCTGACCATCCATTCCTGTTGCAACGTAATGGCGAAGTCTATCTCTCCTGGCAGATTCAGAATGAGGGGTATCGGCTGATCCGGATTGCAGGTGTGGCTGAATGAGGTATTTGGCTGGGGTAGTGCTGTTTTGCATCGCCCAATTTGCCGTGGCGGATGGCATCAAACCCTTTGTCAGCGGCTCCATGGCGCAGATCAATACAACCCAGCAGCAGCGCCCCATGATCGTCAGCTTCTGGTCCATCGACTGCCCGCCCTGTTACAAGGAGCTGCGCCTCTGGCGTGAGCTGAGCAGCCGCCATCAGCAGCTCAATCTGGTGCTGGTCTCTACCGATGATGTAGAGAGCCGCGCTGAGGTGCAGCAGGTGCTGCAGGAGCAGGGGGTAAGTCATCTTCAGTCATGGCAGTTTGCCGATGGCAATGCTCAGCGGCTGCGTTACGAGATCGACAAACGCTGGCACGGCGAACTGCCACGCACCTATTTTTATGCACCGGCTGGTGAGATATCGGTGCTCAGTGGCGTGATTGATTTAATCAAGGTAGAGCAATGGTTAGCGCAGTTCTCGACGGCGACGAAATAAGGGAAGTCGGCCTCCGTTACCAGCGTCACTTCTCCCTGTCGCTGGTGGTGGCCATTGCGCTGCATCTGCTGTTCGGTTGTGTCTTTCTTGAATGTTATGCCTCGCCATCGCGACATTACAAGTAATTCGATGGGGCTGTTTGTGTGTGGCTTAACGCTGCCAATGGACGGCGTGTATGGCGACATGGCGATTGCGCTGGCGCCCTTCGCGGGTCCAGTTATGATCAACAGGATCTGTCTCGCCGCTGCCGCTCAGCTGTATGAGATTTGAGTCAACACCTTTAAGGGCGAGGTAGTTACGAACCATCTCGGCGCGGCGGTCGGAGAGACGATAGTTGGAGCTGTTGCTGCCAATATAATCGGTATTTCCCTCGATCAAGATGCGTTGAATGTTGTTATTTTTCAAAAGATAGTTGGCGGCGGCATCAAGTGCCTTTTGCCCTTCCGAATTGATAGTGGCCTTGTTTGGGTTGAATAATACTGGATGGAGAGAGACATATTCAAAACTCTCTTCCACCACGCTGAACTGTTGTTTTGGCACATGCAGGGATGCGGGTGTGACCACCTTTGGCCCCCACATGGCTGGCGCCTTGTCGGCGTGGGCATAACCCGCCACCAATAATCCGGCCAGGATAATCAGCTGAAATCGGTTGCGTTGTCTGAAACTAGCCATCTGTTTTGTGACTCTTGGATAACACTTGGATAACAAAGGCGTGCTGCCTATCATGGTATCGGCCGGAGTCGCAGGGTTTTAAAGCACGTTTTTGAACCGCAGCCAGATGCTTGGGGTTGACGTGAGAAATCGGTATGATGCCTTTTTTTCGCGGGAGCAGTCTGTTATGCCACTTAATCATCATGATCATCACGACAAAATCCGGGCAATTGAATGGTCGGACGAGGGGCTGCAGCTGCTGGATCAGCGCCTGTTACCCAAAATCATGCAGTGGGTGCTGCTCAAGGATGCGCTGGGTGTAGCCCAGGCGATCCGTGACATGGTGGTGCGTGGTGCGCCTGCCATCGGTGTAACGGCGGCCTATGGGGTGGTGCTGGCGGCCCGTAACCGTTACGCCCAGTCGCCCACTACCTGGAAAAGCGCCATCGCCGAAGATATTGAGGTGCTCGCCAACTCCCGTCCTACCGCCGTCAATCTGTTCTGGGCCCTGGAACGGATGCAGCAGTTTATGGAGGGTTTGAGTGGCGACCCGGCACCCGCGCTGCTGGCCGAAGCCAAGTTGATCCATGCTGAGGATATCGCCGCCAATCGCCAGATGGGAGAGATGGGGGCGGCGCTGATCGACGGCCCCTGTGCCGTATTGACCCACTGCAATACTGGCTCCCTGGCCACTGGCGGATTTGGTACTGCCCTAGGAGTGATTCGCGCCGCCTATGGGCAGGGTCGGGTTAATAATGTCTTCGCCGACGAGACCCGCCCCTGGTTGCAGGGCGCGCGTCTTACCGCCTGGGAACTGGTTGAGGACAACATCCCGGTTACCTTGATCACTGAAGGAGCCGCCGCCACATTGATGAAACAGGGCAAGGTGAAGTGGGTGATAGTCGGCTCTGACCGCATTGCCGCCAATGGCGATGTCGCCAACAAGATCGGCACGTACTCGTTGGCGGTGACGGCGCGCTACCATGGAGTCAAGTTCATGGTGGTGGCGCCAACATCAACCGTCGACATGAATATCTCTTGTGGCGACGACATCCCGATCGAAGAGCGTGCCGAGTCCGAAGTATTGACCCTGGCAGGCCAGCGCATTGCCCCAGAGGCGGCGCGCGCCTGGAATCCATCCTTTGACGTAACCCCCGCAGAATTGATCGACGCCATTGTCACCGAGAAGGGCGTGGTGGAGCACCCCTCGCGGGAAAAAATGGTAGCGATGATGAGGGGTTAGCATCAATTTGCGCGTGGACAAAAAGGTGCGGTGAATGAAGGGGGTGTGATACCATTCTTTCTTTATTTTGCGGCTCGCGGGGCAGGGTTGGCGAGGCGTAAAACCGGTCGGTTTACAGAATAAAGGCGCTTGTTAATCAATGGCTGATTTTGCACATGAAGTCCTCCCGATAACCATCGAGGAGGAGATGAAACAGTCGTACATGGAGTACGCCATGAGTGTCATCGTCGGGCGTGCGCTGCCCGATGTCCGGGATGGGCTGAAACCAGTCCACCGGCGTGTACTCTATGCCATGAACGTGCTGGGCAATGATTGGAATAAACCCTATAAAAAGTCAGCCCGTATCGTTGGTGACGTCATTGGTAAATATCACCCACACGGTGACTCGGCCGTCTACGACACCATTGTCCGTATGGCCCAGACCTTCTCGCTACGTTACATGTTGGTCGATGGCCAAGGTAACTTCGGCTCCGTCGACGGTGATTCCGCCGCCGCCATGCGTTATACCGAAGTGCGTATGTCCAAGATCGCCCATGAACTACAGGCCGATCTGGAAAAAGAGACCGTCGATTTTGTCCCCAACTATGACGAAACCGAGAGTGAACCGGCGGTATTTCCCACCCGTGTGCCCAATCTGCTGATCAACGGTTCGTCAGGGATTGCGGTCGGTCTGGCAACCAACATCCCGCCCCACAATCTCACCGAAGTGGTCAACGGCTGTCTAGCCCTGGTTGATAATCCTGATATTGATATCGCTGGCCTGATGAAATACATCCCTGGCCCCGACTTTCCTACCGCCGCCTTTATCAATGGCGCCAGTGGCATCCACGAGGCCTACCACACGGGCCGTGGTCGTATCTACCTGCGAGCCCGTAGCGAGATTGAAATCGACGAGGCCAAAGACAAACAGACCATCATCATCACCGAGCTGCCGTATCAGGTGAACAAGGCCAATCTGCTGGAAAAGATTGCCGAGCTGGTCAAGGAGAAGAAGGTCGAGGGCATTACCGAGCTGCGCGACGAGTCCGACAAAGATGGTATGCGGGTGGTCATCGAACTGCGCCGTGGTGAGATGGGCACCGTTGTACTCAATAATCTCTACCGCCATACCCAGCTTGAAAATGTCTTCGGTATCAACATGGTTGCCCTGCTCGATGGCCAGCCCAAACTGCTTAACTTGAAGCAGATGATTGAGGCATTTATCCGCCATCGCCGCGAAGTGGTGACACGGCGCACGATATTTGACCTGCGCAAGGCCCGCGAGCGGGGTCATATTCTTGAAGGTCTAGCAGTGGCGCTGGCCAATATCGATGATGTGATTGCCTTGATCAAGGCGGCCCCCAGCTCCGCCGAGGCCAAAGAGGCGCTGATGGCGCGGACCTGGCAGGGCGGTATGGTGACCGAGATGCTGGCCCGCGCCGATGCTAACTTGTCGCGGCCTGCGGCACTGCCACCTGAGTTTGGCATGGTAGATGGCGGTTATCGTCTCTCCGTTGTCCAGGCCCAGGCGATCCTTGACCTGCGCCTGCACCGTCTGACGGGGCTGGAGCAGGACAAGATCAAGTCTGAATACAAAGAAATCCTCGACCGCATCATCGACCTGCTCGATATTCTCGCTAATCCAGATCGGTTGATGCAGGTAATCCGTGATGAATTGGTGCTGATTCGTGATGAGTACGGCGATAAACGTCGTTCCGAGATCATCTCTAGCCGCATCAATCTGACCCTGGAAGATTTGATCTCCGAAGAGGATGTAGTGGTGACACTCTCCCATACCGGTTACGTCAAGATGCAGCCGATCTCCATGTACAGCGCGCAGAAACGTGGCGGTCGTGGCAAGGCGGCAACCAGCGTCAAGGAAGAGGATTTTGTCGACAAGCTCTTTGTTGCCAATACCCACGACACCATTCTCTGCTTCTCCAGCCGTGGCAAGGTCTACTGGATGAAGGTCTATGAGCTGCCACAGGCAGGTCGTACCGCTCGTGGCAAACCAATCATCAATCTATTGCCGCTGGAGGAGGGTGAGCGTATCAACGCCATTCTGCCAATCCGTGAATTTGAGGCGGACAAGTTTATCTTTATGGCGACCGCCAGCGGCACCGTGAAGAAGACACCACTGATTGATTTCTCACGTCCGCGCAGCAACGGCATTATCGCACTTGAGCTGTTTGGCGATGATTGCCTGGTGGGTGTCGATATCACCGATGGCAGCAACGACGTGATGTTGCTCACTGATGCCGGCAAGGTGGTCCGCTTCAACGAGGAGCATGTCCGCCCCATGGGCCGTACTGCACGTGGTGTTCGTGGTGTTAAGCTTGGCAGCGGCCAACGTGTTATCTCCCTGATCAACGTCAAAGAGGGCGATGTGCTGACGGTGACCGAAAAGGGTTACGGCAAACGTACCGCTATCGGCGACTACCCCGTTCATGGGCGTGGCGGCCAGGGTGTTATCTCGATCCAGACTAACGAGCGTAATGGCCGCGTGGTAGGTGCAACACTGGTCAAGAGTGAAGACGAGATCATGCTGATCAGCGACAACGGCACCTTAGTGCGTACCCGTGTGGAGGAGATCTCAGTCATGAGTCGCAATACTCAAGGCGTAAGACTGATCCGCTTGAGCGATGGTGAAAGTTTGATAGGTGTGGAGCGGATTGTTGATCCCGACGATAGTGAGGGTGATGAGAATGAGCTCGGCGATGAGCAGCATGAACAGAGTGATGCAGAAGAGTAGCAAGCATGGCTAGAATCTTTAATTTCAGTGCCGGCCCGGCGGTGTTGCCCGAAGAGGTACTGCAGCAGGCGCAGCAGGAGATGCTGGACTGGCGTGGCAGTGGCATGTCGGTGATGGAGATGAGCCATCGTGGCAAGGAGTACATGTCGATCGCTGCGCAGGCCGAGGCTGACCTGCGTGAGTTGATGGCGATCCCCTCCAACTATAAGGTGTTATTCCTGCAGGGTGGGGCGAGTAGCCAGTTTGCTATGGCGCCGATGAATCTGCTGCGTGGTAAAAATAGCGCCGACTACATCAATACCGGCATCTGGTCACAGAAGGCAATCAATGAGGCAAGCCGTTATTGCAAGGTAAATGTGGTCGCCAGCGCTGAACTCAACAACTTCACCAGCGTTCCTGAGCAGGATGAGCTGCAGCTCAACCAGGATGCCGCATACCTTCACTATATATCCAACGAAACCATCGGTGGTCTTGAGTTCCCCTACGTGCCGCAAAGTGGTGATGTGCCGCTGGTGGTTGACATGTCATCGGCCATCCTGTCGCGTCCCATCGATGTCTCTCAGTTTGGTCTGATCTACGCTGGTGCGCAGAAGAACATCGGTCCTGCCGGTTTGACCGTGGTAATTGTGCGCGATGATCTGCTCGGCCAGACCATCCCCGGCACGCCGTCCATGTTCGACTACAAGATTCATGCCGACAACGACTCCATGTATAACACCCCAGCAACCTATGGCTGGTATCTGGCCGGACTGGTGTTTGACTGGTTGAAAAAGCGTGGTGGAATTGCAGAGATGGCGAAAATCAATCAACGCAAGGCGGCCAAACTCTATGCGGCGATTGATGGTTCTGCCTACTATAGCAACCCCATTGACGTTGAATGCCGCTCATGGATGAATGTTCCGTTCACGCTGGCTGATGCAACACTCGATGATCTCTTTTTGAAAGAAGCGGCGGCCCAGGGGCTCGCTACCCTTAAGGGGCATCGCCTGTTGGGAGGAATGCGCGCCAGCATCTACAACGCCATGCCGGAGGCTGGGGTGGATGCTCTAATCAGCTTCATGGCTGACTTCGAAAAGCGTCACGGTTAAACGGCCATGAGCGATGTTAACGAAGAGCTGACCCAGATTCGTAACCGTATCGACCAGCTGGATGAAGAGATTCAGTTACTGATCAATGAACGTGCCAAATGCGCCCAATCAGTGGCGGAGGTGAAGCAGCGCGCCGGTGATAACGATGCCAATTTCTATCGCCCCGAGCGCGAGGCGCAGGTGTTGCGCAAGGTGATGGAGCGCAATCAAGGACCGTTGCCGGATGAAGAGATGGCGCGTCTGTTCCGCGAGATCATGTCCGCCTGTCTGGCGCTGGAGCAGCCGATGCGCATCGCCTTTCTCGGGCCAGCGGGAACCTACACCCATGATGCGGCGTTGAAGCAGTTTGGCCACTCTGTGACTACCGTGCCCCATGCCACCATCGACGCAGTATTCCGCGATGTCGAGGCGGGGCTGGCCCATTACGGCGTGGTACCCGTGGAAAATTCCACTGAAGGGGTGGTGAACTACACACTCGATATGTTCATGAATTCACCCTTGCAGATCTGCGGCGAAGTTGAGCTGCGCATTCATCACTGTTTTCTCAGTAAAGAGAGCAGTCTCGCCAAGGTGGGACATATTTATGCCCATCAACAGACGCTGGCACAGTGCCGCGAATGGTTGGGCGAACATTGCAAGGACACCCCTTGCACTGCGGTCAGTAGCAATGCCCGTGCGGCGCAGCTGGCGGCCGACGAGCCAGGTGCTGCTGCCATCGCCTCCATAACGGCAGCTGAACTTTATGGACTTGATGCACTGGTGTGCAATATTGAAGATGAGCCAGACAATACCACCCGCTTCCTGGTGATTGGCCACGCTTCACCATCAGTCAGTGGTAAGGATAAAACCTCAATGTTGCTCTCCATCTCCAATCGTCCTGGTGGATTGGTAAAGTTGCTGAAACCACTCTCCGATGCCGGTCTTTCCATGACTCGGATTGAGTCGCGTCCGTCGCGACGCGGTGTCTGGGAGTATGTTTTTTTTGTAGATATAGAGGGGCATCAAGATGCGCCTGCAGTAGCTGCCGCGTTGCACTCCTTGGCTAACGAGGCCGCGATGTTAAAGATACTCGGCTCCTACCCGGTGGCAGTACTCTAAATTTTGAAGAATTTAATAATAGGGCAGGTTTGAAAAGATGATTATTATTTTACGCGCAGATGTATCCGATGAAAATATTCAGGTGGTGGAGCGGAAAATTGCAGCGATGGGCATGAACTCTCATGTTTCACGTGGCGTCCAGCGCACCGTCATTGGCATTATCGGTGATGAGACCAAGGTCGACAAAGAGTCGTTTGAGGCGTTCCCATTTGTCGAAAATGTCATCCGGGTAATGAAGCCTTATAAGATAGTCTCCCGTGAGTCACACCCTGCTGATACGGTCATTGACGTGGCTGGCATCCCTATCGGTGGCAAGACCATTCAGATCATTGGTGGTCCCTGCTCGGTAGAGACTCCAGACCAGATGGCTAAAGCGGCGGCGGGTGTTGCGGCGGCTGGTTGTCGTCTGATGCGTGGTGGTGCCTTCAAACCACGCACCAGCCCCTACGCCTTCCAGGGTGTTGGGGTCGATGGACTGGAGATGTTTCAGACGGCAGCCAGAAAACACCATCTGCCCATCGTCACCGAGTTGATGGATGTGCGGATGCTCGACTCCTTCCTGGAGCACAAGGTAGACGTAATTCAGATTGGCACCCGTAACATGCAGAATTTCGACCTTCTCAAAGAGGTGGGTAAGGTGCAGGTTCCGGTCATACTCAAACGTGGCATGTCAGCTACTATTTCTGAATGGTTGATGTCGGCCGAGTACATCGCCGCCAACGGCAATCACAACATCATATTCTGTGAGCGTGGCGTGCGCAGCTTCGAAACTGCTTATCGCAACATGCTCGATGTGACGGCGATCCCGGTACTCAAACGCGAGACCCATCTGCCGGTCATCATCGACCCAAGTCATGCCGGTGGTAAGGCGTGGATGGTGCCAGCACTGTCGCGCGCCGCCATTGCTGCAGGCGCCGATGGCCTGTTGATCGAGATGCACCCGTGTCCTTCCGAGGCATGGTGTGATGCCGACCAGGCACTCAATCCTGAACAGCTCAGTGAGCTGATGGTGGAGCTGCGTGGCATCGCCCAGGTCATCGGTCGCGATCTCTAACAAGGCAACCCGCCAGCAATGATTAAACAGTTAACCATTATCGGTGTTGGACTGATTGGTGGCTCTCTGGCACGGGCACTCAAGCAGCAGGGCTACTGCCATGAGGTGGTGGGCTGCGGCCGTGACGTCGCGCAGCTGCAAAAGGCATTGGAGCTGGGTGTCATCGACCGCTTTAGCACCAATATAGGTGAGGCGGTCAGCGGTGCGGATATGATTGTGGTGGCGGTACCACTCGGCGCAATGGAGTCTTGCTTTCGGGCAATGGTCGGCCATCTTGCTGTCGATGCGATCATCACCGATGTCGGCAGCGCCAAGGGGTGTGTGGTCACGGCGGCTCGAAACGCCTTTGGTCCACTGCCCGCCGGATTTGTACCCGGCCACCCTATTGCAGGCACAGAAAAGAGCGGTGTTGAAGCGTCGTTTGCTGCGCTTTATCAAGGCCGCCGCGTCATCCTCACCCCATTAGCTGAGTCTGCGCCAGCAGCCGTGACCAAAGTGCGCGCTATGTGGGAGCAGGCCGGTGCCCAGGTTGATGAGATGGAGGCCGGGCATCATGACGAAATATTGGCCGCCACCAGTCATCTGCCGCAACTACTAGCCTATAGCCTGGTCAATACCTTGATCGATATGGATAAAAGCGAGGCTATATTCCGTTTTGCCGGGACTGGTTTCAGAGATACAACCCGCCTCGCTGGCAGTGATCCAGTGATGTGGCGCGACATCTCGCTGGCTAACAAGGATGCCATCCTGACAATGTTGGATCGCTATGGCAATGTCCTGCAGCAGCTGCGTGACGCCATTCAAAAGGGGGATGGCACAGCGCTGGAGCACTTCTTTAGTTGTGCCAAGACGGCCCGAACCAACTTTATGTACGAAATTAAAGATAACCTCTAACTTACTGGCATATAAATGAATTACGAAAAATTTTTTATTGCCCCTGGCGGCAGTCTGCAAGGACGTATTCGCGTTCCAGGCGATAAATCTATCTCTCATCGCTCCATCATGCTCGGCTCACTTGCTGAGGGCGTAACCCATGTGAGTGGCTTCCTTGAAGGCGATGACAGTCTGGCCACGCTTAAAGCATTTCGTGCCATGGGAGTGAATATAGAGGGGCCGGATAACGGCAAGGTTGTCATCCACGGCGTGGGCATGCATGGGTTAAAGGCGCCAGCAGAGGCGCTTGACCTGGGCAACTCCGGCACGTCTATTCGGCTCATGGCGGGGCTGTTGGCGGGACAGGGATTCGAGGTGGAGATGGTGGGGGATATCTCACTTTCCAAGCGGCCGATGCGCCGTGTCACTGACCCGCTGAGCCAGATGGGGGCTGTGATCGAGGCGACAGAGAAGGGCACGCCGCCGTTGCGAGTCAACGCTGGCAGTACGCTTAAGGGGATCAACTATACCCTGCCTATGGCTAGTGCTCAGGTGAAGTCTTCTATCCTGCTTGCCGGCCTCTATGCCGAAGGGGTGACTTGCGTAACTGAACCCGCTCCAACCCGTGACCATACCGAGCGCATGTTGACTGGTTTTGGCTACACGGTTGAGCGCAAAGGGGCAACAGCCTGCCTGTCGGGGGGCGGTCATTTGATGGCAACTGATATTGATGTGCCAGCGGATATCTCGTCTGCGGCCTTCTTTATGGTCGGTGCCACGATCGCCCCAGGATCTGATGTAATACTTGAACATGTAGGCGTAAATCCTACTCGTACGGGCGTAATCGACATTCTGCGTCTGATGGGTGCCAATCTAGAGCTGCTTAACGAACGTCTGGTCGGAGGCGAACCTGTTGCCGACATTCGCGTGCGCGCCAGCAAACTCAAAGGGATTTGTATTCCCGAGGGGTTGGTACCACTGGCCATAGATGAGTTCCCCGCACTGTTTATCGCCGCCGCCTGCGCCGAAGGCGAAACGGTGCTGACCGGTGCAGAGGAGCTGCGTGTCAAAGAGAGCGACCGAATACAGGCAATGGCCGACGGCTTGATACTGATGGGGGTTGATGCGAGACCCACGGCAGATGGCATTATTATTCGCGGCGGTAGCATGCATGGTGCGGAAATCGAGAGTCATGACGATCACCGCATAGCCATGGCCTTTGCAATGGCGGCACTAAGATCTTCCACTGCAATTTCAATCAACGAATGCGCCAACGTGCGCACCTCGTTCCCTGGATTCGTTGAGCTGGCTGCAAAGGCTGGCTTGATGATCCACGCGTAGTTTGGCAGGCAAGAGGCATAATCATGGTCAACACACAGGTTCCGGTAATTACCATAGATGGGCCAAGTGGATCGGGCAAAGGCACCATCAGCCGTTTATTGGCGAATGAACTCGGGTGGCATTTTCTCGACAGTGGCGCACTCTACCGGCTGGTAGCATTGGCGGCGCGGCACCATGCCATTCCCTTTGATGATGAACTCGCGCTGCAAACTCTGGCGGCTCACCTGGATGTACAGTTTGTCTCTGACGAGACAGGTCTGGAAACGCGCACCCTGCTTGAGGGAGAAGAGGTTAGCAAAATAATTAGAAGTGAAGAGAGTGGTAACGACGCCTCCAAGGTGGCGGTAATACAGAGTGTCCGTGATGCGCTTTTGGCACGTCAGCGCGCCTTTTGTCAGCCCCCTGGCTTAGTGGCTGATGGCCGTGATATGGGTACGGTGATATTTCCCAATGCCAAATTGAAGGTGTTTCTTGACGCCAGTCTTGAAGAGCGCACTTCAAGACGCCACAAGCAGTTGAAGGAAAAGGGGATTGATGCTACCATTGATAGCCTTTTCGACGAGCTTGCTGAGCGCGACAAACGCGACAAATCCCGTGCGGTTTCACCGTTGAGGCCAGCGGCAGATGCTGTAACCATTGATTCAAGCACTCTTGGTATTCAGGAAGTGTTGTCTCAAATACGTCAGCTCTGGCAGGAAGTCGAAAAATAAAATACGTAATGCCTGATTTGGATCTGTAGATCGGCATTACTGTTAATTGATGATTTTTGGTGGTCTGTTTGCAGGCCGTTGATACACAACTCCGTCTTGAGCGGATTAACAACTCTCCAGAGATACCCAGGATTGGCTTGGGTAGGGAAAAGGTAACCACGAATGAGCGAAAGCTTTGCGCAAATGTTAGAGGAAAGCCTGTCATCCGACCGGATGCAGCCAGGTGCGATTTTTAAAGCCACCGTTATCAGCGTCGACCACAATGTGGTTGTCGTGAATGCTGGTCTGAAGTCAGACAGCGCGATTCCTGTTGAACAGTTTTACAACGAACAAGGTCAGGTCGACGTCAAAGTCGGCGACGAAATTGAGGTTGCGCTGGAGTCTGTCGAAGACGGATTTGGTGAAACTCGTATGTCCCGTGAAAAAGCTGTTCGCGCCCATTCGTGGGTGGTTCTTGAGCAGGCCATGAACGACAAGGAAACAGTGATCGGTGTTATCACTGGCAAGGTCAAGGGTGGTTACACTGTTGAGCTGAATGGCATTCGCGCCTTCCTGCCTGGTTCACTGGTTGATGTACGTCCTGTTCGTGACGCTGCCCATCTCGAAGGTAAGACCCTGGAGTTCAAGGTTGTTAAGCTTGATCGTCGTCGTAACAACGTGGTTGTCTCCCGTCGTGCGGTGGTTGAGAGCGAGACCAGCGCTGAGCGTCAGCAACTTCTGGAAAACCTCCAGGAAGGCCAAGTGGTGACAGGTATCGTCAAAAATCTTACCGACTACGGCGCCTTTATCGATCTGGGTGGCATTGATGGCCTGTTGCACATCACTGACATGGCGTGGCGCCGCGTACGCCAGCCATCTGAGATCGTCAATGTTGGTGATGAAATCGAAGTCAAGGTTCTGAAGTTTGACAAAGAGCGTCATCGTGTATCTCTTGGTCTGAAGCAGATGGGTGAAGATCCATGGGAAGATATTTCACGTCGCTACCCAGTCAGCAGTCGCCTGAGCGGCAAGGTCACCAACATCGCTGACTACGGTTGTTTTGTTGAGATCGAGAATGGTGTTGAAGGCTTGGTTCACGTCTCCGAAATGGATTGGACCAACAAAAATATCCACCCTTCCAAAGTTGTGCATGTTGGTCAGGAAGTGGACGTTATGGTCCTTGATATCGATGAAGAGCGTCGCCGTATCTCCTTGGGCATGAAACAGTGCCAATCAAATCCATGGGAAGCCTTTGCTGCTACCCATAACAAGGGCGATAAGATCACAGGCACGATCAAGTCCATCACTGACTTTGGTGTGTTTGTTGGTCTTGACGGCAGTATCGACGGCCTGCTGCACCTGTCTGACCTCTCATGGAACGAAACCGGTGAGGATGCAGTGCGTGAGTATAAGAAGGGGGATGAGGTTGAGGCTGTTATTCTGGCCATTGACCCAGAACGTGAACGCATATCGCTAGGCGTCAAACAGCTAGATCAAGACCCTTTCTCCATGTATGTTGCTGAAAATTTAAAGGGCAGTATCGTTAAAGGTACCGTCATTGAAGTTGATGCCAAGATGGCCTTGATACAATTGGCAGACAGTGTTGAAGGACATCTGCGCGCTTCCGAGCTTGCTCGTGAGCAGGTAGAAGACGCCCGTACAGTATTGAAAGTAGGGGATGAAATCGACGCCAAATTCATTGGCGTTGATCGTAAAAACCGTACAATCATGCTCTCCATCAAAGCCAAGGATAACGATGACGAAGCTGATACGGTAAGCGAGTACACTACTAGCAAAACGAGTACTGCCACTACGCTCGGCGATCTAATCAAAGAGAAAATGGAAACCCAAGGCTAGTTTTTGTTGTTATCCAGGTTGCCACCCGGAGATCCTCCGGGTGGTTTTCTAAAAGCTGTTGTCAAATCACTCAATTTAGGTCAACATCTAATTTTACAGCGGGCTGCAAGCTGCTGAAATAGTGGGGAATTATAAGAAATGACTAAGTCTGAACTTATAGATTTGTTGGCTCAGCGTCATAAACACCTTACCTACAAAGATGTGGAATTTGCCGTTAAAATCATGATCGAGCAGATGGCCCAAAATCTCGCAACCGGAGAACGGATAGAGATTCGAGGGTTTGGTAGTTTCTCGCTTCATTTTCGTCCGCCGCGAACCGGCAGAAATCCCAAAACGGGAGATTCAGTACCACTAGATGGTAAATTTGTCCCTCATTTTAAGCCTGGCAAAGAATTAAGAGAGCGTGTAAACGAAAGCATAGATCGAGTTGAAATTATCGAAGCCTAGTTTTAAACAGAATCTCCCGTAGGGAGGAGGAGAAGATGTTGAATATCATTAGCATCATCTTTTTTATCATCCTAATAATATTGGGACTAAGTTTTTCTCTCCTTAACGCCACGCTTGTACCGTTAAATTATTATTTCAGCAGTGTTGAATTGCCATTGGCATTCGCCTTGATGACAGCCTTAATGATCGGTGCCCTATTTGGTGCATTAGGTGTATTGAGTGTAGTCATTAAACTGAAACGCGAAACCATGCGTCTTAAAAAAACAATTAACGCGTCAGAGCGTGAGTTGTCACAGCTACGAATCCTGCCAATTAAAGATAAACCCTAGTTCGTGTTTGAACTCCTGTTGTTACTGCCCATGGCTGCTGCATAGGGATGACATTTAGCAAAAAAAGCATGTTAAAAACAAACCAATGATTAATCGTCAAAATGCGGCATGGTGAAATAGGCCGTGCTATACAGCCACATCAAGGATTGGTTGATCAGCATGCCGTTCTACATTTGTGGATTTTCCGGTATGGAGGTGCACTATTGTTGTCCCTACTGCAATTGTTGGCCCTGAATCAAGCCAATACAATAATTCCTATGGGGTGAAAATATTTAATATGATGGATAACAACCGAATTATAGTTGCATTGGATTTCGCTAGTGCAACCGATGCGCTAATTATGGCAGATCAGCTTGATCCGACTCGTTGTCGTTTAAAGGTAGGGAAAGAACTTTTTACCCGTGAAGGCCCCAGTATTGTCACCCAATTGCAAAGCCGTGGTTTTGAGTTATTCCTGGATTTGAAGTTTCATGACATACCCAATACCGTTGCCGCTGCCTGTTGCGCGGCTGCCGATCTGGGTGTATGGATGGTCAATGTTCATGCGCTGGGTGGACGGCGCATGATGGACGCTGCACGCAAAGCCATCGATACCCATGACCATCAGACGCTGTTAATTGCCGTGACCATCCTCACCAGTATGACGGCAGAAGATTTGAGGGAAATTGGTCTTGCAGATGCCCCGGAAGGCGTAGTACTGCGGCTTGCAAATTTGGCGAAGGAGTCTGGTCTTGATGGTGTGGTCTGTTCCGCCCCGGAGGCAAACACATTGAGTAGAGATATTATGGGCGAATTTCTCTTCGTAACCCCCGGCGTACGCCCGGCAGGTAGCGATGCCGGAGATCAACGCCGGATTATGACGCCAGAATTAGCCATCAAATCCGGAGCCAGTTACTTGGTGATTGGTCGGCCAATTACACAAGCCCCTAATCCATTATTGGCATTCAACCAAATTTGGCAGCAAGTCAAAAACTCCGTGGCTTGACTAAGCCGTTTATACTTGGCATTCTTTTCGAGCAGTTCAAGTGTAACTATAACGCCATGTCAACGAGGGAGAACAGAATGATCAAACATTTGGTTTTAACGGCAGCACTTTTATTGGGCACATTTAGCGTGCACGCTGCAGGGCCGGTTAATATTAATACTGCAAATGCGGATACCATAGCCAAGAGCGTCAGCGGTATTGGCATGGTAAAGGCTGAAGCGATCGTTAAGTATCGTGAAAAGAATGGCCCCTACAAAAGTGTTGATGATTTAAACAAGGTGAGCGGTATTGGTGATGGCACCATCAAAAAAATCCGTACCCAGGTCACGGTGGCTTCGTCAGACAAAATCAAAAAATAATCAGATTGAATGTTATAAAAATGCCATGCACTGCATGGCATTTTTTTTAATAAATCATCACCTGTAACAATGACAAGGTAGCATATTAAAAATATGAATATTCAACCGGTTATTCTCAGCGGTGGCTCCGGAACTCGATTATGGCCACTGTCTCGAGAGCACTATCCAAAGCAGCTAATTGCCTTATACGGCAATCATAGTTTGCTGCAGGAAACCTTGCTCAGGCTAAACGGGTTGGATAAGAAATCTGCGGATGTTCAAGTGCGCCCCCCTCTTATTGTTTCCAACGAAGAGCACCGCTTTCTCGTGGCGGAACAGCTTCGTCAGGTTGGTTGTTCGTTTGAAAAGATTATCCTTGAGCCTGTTGGCCGCAACACTGCCCCCGCGTTGACACTTGCAGCCTTGGCAGCTACTAGAGGCGGGCAGGACCCGCTGCTACTGGTAATGCCTGCAGATCATGTCATTCAAAATGTAGATGCCTTTCAGCACACATTGCTTACCGGGGCACAATTAGCTGAAAACGCTTACCTTGTGACCTTTGGTATCGTCCCGTGCTCGCCAGAGATCGGTTACGGTTACATCATGAAGGGGGCCGCATTGAATGGTGACGCCACTACTATTGCCCGTTTTGTTGAAAAGCCAGACATAGCCACGGCCGAGCAGTATCTGCAATCAGGGCAGTACCTTTGGAACAGCGGCATGTTTATGGTGCGCGCGTCACTCTGGCTCAAAGCGATTAATTTGCATCAACCGACTATTGCCACCGCCAGCAAGGCCGCTTTTGATGCTGGTAGTGAAGATGTTGATTTTTATCGTGTCGACAAACAGCTGTTCAGTGACTGCCCGAGTGACTCCATTGACTACGCTGTGATGGAGAAGATCGTTACCACAGAAACTGACGGTGCTAATACGATTAAGGGGGCGATGGTGCCACTGGACGCTGCTTGGTCAGATGTTGGCTCATGGGCGAGTCTGTGGGAGGTGAGTCCGCACGATGAAGTGGGCAATGTAATCAAGGGGGATGTCTATACCCTTGCCACCAAAAACAGCCTATTGATATCCGAGCACCGCATCCTCGCCACCGCTGGACTCGAGGATATGATCGTCATTGAGACGGCCGATGCCGTGATGGTTGCTCACAAGGATCAAGCCCAAGAGGTCAAAAAACTTGTAGAGTTGATCAAGGCTGATGGTCGTACGCAGCACCAGAGCCATCGCAAAGTCTATCGCCCCTGGGGCTATTATGAAGCGATTGATAGCGGCGACCGCTTTCAGGTCAAACGCATCACTGTAAATCCCGGCGCTGCATTGTCATTGCAGATGCACCACCACCGTGCGGAGCATTGGGTGGTAGTTAGGGGCACGGCCAAGGTCACTACGGGTGAACAGCAGATCTTGTTGACTGAAAACCAATCCACGTACATCCCCATAGGCATCAAGCACCGCCTCGAAAATCCAGGTGCCATTCCACTAGAACTCATTGAAGTGCAGTCCGGTAGTTATCTCGGCGAAGATGATATCGTCAGGTTTGAGGATGTTTATGGCCGATAAGTTGTTGTCCATTTTTGTGGTTAAAGGTTTTGTGATAACATCACGGCCCTAAAATAGATGTGGCCGTCAGCAAATCACTGATGTGCGGGCTGTGGATCGGGGTAGGGATAGATGTTAACTACAGTGCTTGTCACCGGCGGCGCCGGATTTATTGGTTCTAATTTTGTGCTGGATTGGCTTGCGTCATCAGACGAGCCGGTTATCAATCTCGACAAACTCACCTATGCTGGCAATCTGCAGAACCTTGAAACGTTGAAGGGTGATGAGCGCCATATATTTATTCAAGGTGATATCGGTGATTACGATCTGGTACTAGGCCTGCTGCGAGAGCACAACGTACGTGCAGTGATCAACTTCGCCGCTGAGAGCCACGTCGATCGTTCCATTGACGGCCCAGAAGAGTTTATCCAGACTAATATTGTCGGTACATTCCACTTGCTGGAAGCTGTGCGTAACTACTGGAGCGGCCTTGCCGAAAACGATAAATCTGCATTTAGGTTTTTGCACGTATCCACTGATGAGGTCTACGGCTCACTGGAAAAAACCGATCCCCCGTTTGCCGAAACCAACCGCTATGAACCTAATAGCCCATACTCAGCCAGCAAAGCCGCCAGTGACCATCTTGTGCGCGCCTATCATCACACCTACGGGCTGCCAGTATTGACAACCAACTGCTCCAACAACTATGGCCCTTACCATTTTCCTGAGAAACTGATCCCACTGTGCATTCACAATGCACTCACCAGCAAACCTTTGCCTATCTATGGTGACGGTCAACAGATTCGGGACTGGCTCTACGTAAAAGATCACTGCTCTGCCATTCGCCGTGTGTTAGAAGCGGGTAGAGTAGGAGAGACCTACAATGTCGGTGGTTGGAACGAAAAACCCAACCTCGAAGTGGTGCAGACCCTCTGCGCCATACTTGATGAGCTGAAACCACGCAGTGATGGCCACCCTTATGCCGATCAGATAACTTATGTCAAAGACCGCCCCGGCCACGACCGCCGCTACGCCATCGATGCTAGCCGACTCGAGCGTGAGTTGGGCTGGCGCCCCGCCGAGACCTTCGAGACTGGTATTAAAAAAACCGTACAGTGGTATCTCGATAACCAGGCATGGGTCAACAACATCACCAGCGGTGCCTACCGCGACTGGGTCGAACGACAATACCTCCCATGAAGATACTGTTACTAGGCAAGGATGGCCAAGTCGGTTGGGAATTACAGAGGGCACTGGCGCCACTGGGCGATGTGATCACCTGCAATCGCCATGAGGCCGATTTAGAACAACCAGAGACCTTGCGCCAACTCGTCCGCAGCATAGCACCCAACATTGTTGTTAATGCAGCGGCCTATACAGCCGTCGATCGTGCCGAATCGGAACCCGAGCGTGCCACTCGTATCAATGCAGAGTCAGTGGGTGTGTTGGCAGAAGAGGTAAAAAAACTGGGCGGCTGGTTGGTCCAGTATTCAACGGATTATGTCTTTGATGGCAACAAACATGGCGCCTATCTGGAAACCGATTCCACCGCACCGCAAAGTGTTTACGGTGCAAGCAAACGGGCAGGGGAGCTGGCTATTGACGCAGTCGATTGCAAACATTTGATACTGCGTACCAGTTGGGTGTTTGCCACTCGCGGCAATAATTTTGCCAAAACCATGTTACGTCTAGCCAAAGATCGTAAAGAGCTCAAGGTAGTGTGTGATCAGATCGGTGCCCCTACCAGTGCTGAATTAATCGCTGATGTCACTGCCTTGGCATTGCATCGTCTTGCCTATGATCAACCGCTAGCTGAGCGCGCTAGCGGCACTTACCACTTGGTTGCAGATGGTGAGGTGAGTTGGCATGGTTATGCCCAATTTGTCATCGCCGAGGCGTTGCGTCACGGCGCAAACCTGAGCGCTGTGCCTGAACGAGTACTTCCCATCGTCACGGCCGAATATCCACTACCAGCACACCGCCCGATCAACTCCAGACTAAATACCCAAAAACTACGTAACACCTTTGGCATAACACTGCCCTCATGGCAGATGCATGTGCAAAGAATGGTCACTGAAATTATTCAACCGGGGATTTTATGAAACGCAAAGGTATCATTCTCGCCGGTGGCGCCGGCACACGCTTACATCCCGCGACTCTGTCAGTTTCAAAACAGCTGTTGCCAGTGTTTGATAAACCGATGATCTACTACCCACTCAGCACTCTGATGTTGGGAGGGATCCGTGACATCCTGATCATATCTACACCCCAGGACACACCGCGCTTCACACAGCTCTTGGGCGATGGCAGTCAGTGGGGACTCAATTTACAATATGCAGTCCAGCCGAACCCGGATGGATTAGCACAAGCCTTTATTATTGGCGAAAAGTTTATCGGCAATGACCCAGTGGCCTTAGTTCTGGGTGACAATATTTTTTACGGTCACGACCTCCATACCCTGCTCGGCAGTGCCATGCAACGCACTAACGGTGCGAGTGTTTTTGCCTACCACGTACACGACCCAGAGCGTTATGGCGTGGTCGAATTTGATGCCCAAGGTAAAGCGATCAGCTTGGAAGAAAAACCTACATCACCAAAATCCAGTTATGCAGTCACCGGACTCTACTTTTATGACCAACAGGTTGTTGAGTTGGCAAAAAGCCTTAAGCCCTCACCCCGTGGCGAACTGGAGATCACTGACATCAACCGGCTCTATATGGAGCAAGGGCAGCTCGATGTAGAAATAATGGGGCGCGGCTACGCCTGGCTCGACACCGGCACCCATGAATCACTGCTCGATGCAGGCCAGTTCATCGCCACTATCGAACAGCGGCAAGGACTTAAAGTGGCTTGCCCCGAGGAGATCGCTTATCGGCAGAAATGGATAGATGCAAACCAACTGGAAAAGCTAGCACAACCTCTTGCCAAGAATGGTTATGGGCAATACCTGCAACGCCTATTGAAGGAGCAAGTGTTCTAATGAAAGCAATACCACTTGTCATACCGGATGTTCTGCTCATTGAACCAAAAGTGTTTGGTGATGATCGTGGCTTTTTTTATGAAAGTTACAACCAACGCCAGTTCGAAGAGGCTGTTGGTAGAAAAATCAGTTTCGTTCAAGACAATCACTCA